>NZ_BAAAJE010000006.1:386061-488096 GCF_039526625.1 Nocardioides aquiterrae | reverse complement strand
TCGCCGACGTGGCGGCTGCAGGCGCGTTGACGGTCACTGCTCTTCGAGGACGGTCGTGACCGGCTTCTCCGGCATGTCCTCGATGAGGAGGTCACGGTCGGCGAACAGCTGGAGCCACTCCTGGGTGCCCGTGACGTCCGACTCGTCCCAGCTGGAGGAGTAGCACGGCAGGTCGGCGCAGTACTGCACGAACGCGTCGAGCTCGGCCTCGTCACGCAGGGCGAGGATCTCGGCGTACTCCGGCTCCTTCAGCAGCTCGTAGTCGGAGTCCTCGATCACCTTCACCGCCTCGAACCATGCGTCCCGTGCCCCCACGGCCAGATCGGGGTTCTCCTCGAGCCACTCCGAGCGGGCAGCCAGCAGCGCCAGGTTGGGGGCGTAGCCGCCCGTCTTCTCGGCCCAGGCCTTGGCCGGCTGGAAGACGTAGTGACCACCCATCATGGTGGCGCGGAGCGCGAAGGGCTCGTAGTTGAAGATCGCGTCGACCTCGCCCGAAGCCATCAGCTCGGGCAGCGCGGCGGCCCCGGCCTCCTTCAGGTCCATGTCCTCGTTGATGTCGATGCCGTAGAGCTCCTGCAGCATGACGCCGATGGCGCTCGTGGTGCCGGAGTCGAGGCCGAAGTGACCGACCTTGGCGCCGACCAGGTCCTCGGCCGTCTCGATACCGGAGTCGTCGGAGGCGACCACGCCCGTCATCATGTTGAGGGCCGGGGCGAACCCCAGCGCGTACTCGCCCTGCTGCTGCGCGATGGTCAGCGTGATGCCGTCCTGGTCGGTGGCGATGTCGCTCTCACCGAGCAGGAACGTGCTCATGCTCGCGTCGGGGTCCACGACCACGGCCTCGGCCTTGAAGCCGTGTTCCCGGTCGAGCCCCTCGTCGATCATCACCTGCAGCGGGATGGAGGCGGGGTCCGAGTCGATGACCTGGAACCGGATGGTCGGGAGGTCGCCGCCCGACTCTCCCGAGGATCCCCCGTCTCCACCACAGGACGTGGCGAGAAGGGTCATCGCGAGGACTCCGAGTCCGACCTTCGTCTTCGTGTTGCGCAACATGGTGCTCCTCATGAGTGGAAGGACAGGCGACCCCGAAATCGCTATGTGATGTATTATATATCAGCGATCAGGCGGCGGCCAGATCCAATTGCGACGAAAGTTCAGGGCGTTTGCCGGCGCCGCAGTGCCGTGGCACACACGGCCTCGACAAGCCCCTCGTAGCCGGTGCATCGGCAGAGGTTGGCGGAGAGCACTTCCCGGACCTCGGACTCCGACGGGTCGGGGTCGCTCGCGAGGTAGCCCTCGGCGAGCATGAGGAAGCCGGGTGTGCAGAACCCGCACTGCAGCGCGTGACAGCGGCTGAACTCCTGCTGCAGGTCACTGAGCTCGCCGTCCTGGGCGAGGTCCTCCACGGTGCGGACCGACCGTCCGTCCACCTGCACCGCGAAGAGCAGGCAGGCACGCACGGGCTCGCCGTCGACCAGCACGGTGCAGGCACCACAGATCCCGTGCTCGCAGCCGACGTGGGTGCCGGTGAGCCGCAGATCCTCGCGAAGTGCGTCGGCCAGGGTCTTGCGGGACTCGACGGCCATCTCCCGTTCGGTGCCGTTGACGGTCATGGTGACCAGATGGATGTCCTTCACCGAGCCTCCTTCGCCTCGGCCGGCCCTGCGATTCGGGCCGCGCCGAGTCTCTCCACGATGTGCTCCGGCAGGATCGGAATGCGGTCGAAGTCCTGCCCGTGACCGGCCAGCGCGTCGTTCACGGCGGTCGCGACGGCGACCGGCGCGCCGATGGTCCCTCCCTCGCCCATGCCCTTGGCACCGAGCACGCTGAGGTCGGTCGGGGTCTGGAGATGGTGGATCTGGACCTTGGGGATCTCGCACGCCGTGGGCACCAGGTAGTCCATGAAGTTGACCGACAGGGGCTGTCCCTCGGGCGAGAAGGAGATCTCCTCGTACAGCGCCGCCGCGATCCCCTGCGCGACGCCGCCGCGGACCTGCCCGTCGACGATCAGCGGGTTGACCACGACTCCGCAGTCCTCGACGACGATGTAGTCGGTGACCCGGACACCGCCGGTGCCGGGATCCACCTCGACGAAGGCCGCGTGTGCCGCATTGGAGAACATCCCGGGCGGGTCGAAGGAACCACGCCCCTCCAGCAGCTGGCTGTCGTTGACGTTGACCTGGTGCGACTGGAAGTGGGCGAACGCCGCGAGGGCAGCGATCTCCACGTTCGCCTCGGGCTTGTCGTCGACGGAGGCGAGACCGTCGGCGAGGACGATCCGATGGGGCTCCACCCCGAAGATCTCCCCCGCGATGGCACGCAGCTTGCCCGCGAGCTCGTCGGCCGCGCGGGCCGCGGCCCCGCCGCCCACCACGAGCGACCGACTTCCCCACGTACCCCAGCCGAACGCCGCGAGATCGGTGTCGCCCTGCCGCAGCTTCACCTGGTCGGGGGTGAGGCCGAGCCGGTCGGCGACGACCTGGGCGAACGAGGTCTCGTGACCCTGGCCGTGGCCCAGCGTGCCGCTCGTCAAGGTGACGTGGCCGGTCGGGTCCATGCGCACGTGGGCGACCTCGAACCCCGGGGTCATCGGCATCTTGCGCATCCCCATCACCGAGGTGCCGAACGCGGTGCGCTCGGAGAAGTTGATGATGCCGATGCCGCGGAGCAGGCCGTCCGTCGCGTCCTGCTTGCGCGTGGCCCACCCGGCGCGCTCCACCTCGGTCACGCACCGCTGCAGCGCCTCGACGTACGACCCGGGCTCGTAGGTCACGAAGTTCGGCCCGGTGTACGGGAAGTCCGTGTCGGCGATGGTGTTGCGGAGCCGGATGTCGATCCGGTCGAGACCCAGGGCGGCGGCGGCCTTGTCCATGAGGCGCTCCATCACGAACACGATCTGAGGACGGGAGACACCGCGGTACGGCGCCGTCGGCGCCTTGTTCGACGCGTAGCCACGGCCACGCGCGGAGTACTTCCCCACCTTGTAGACGCCGGGCATCTCCGAGGCGGCCATGAGCGGCTCCACCCCGAGGCTGAAGGGGTAGGCGGAGTAGGCGCCGACGTTGACCCGGATGTCGGCGTCGAGAGCGAGCATCGAGCCGGTGCTGTCGAAGGCCGCCCGGACGTGGAACCGCTGCTCATGCCCGTGGAACGCCGCCATGAGGTGCTCCTGACGATCCTCGGTCCAGCGCACCGCTCGCCGCAGCTTGTGGGCCAGCGCCGCCACCACGACCTCCTCGCGGCCGAGCACCGTCTTCACCCCGAAGCCCCCGCCGACGTCCGGGACCACGACGCGCACACAGCGCTCGGGCAGCCGGAGCGCCTGGGCGATGCCCGAGCGGACCTGGTGGGGGATCTGCGTCGAGATGTGCACGACGATCTGCTCGTCGCGTGGCGCCCACTCGACGAGACAGGCGCGGGCCTCCATGGGGCTGGCCGCGACCCGGCCGAAGCTGAACTGCTCGTCCAGCACCAACGCGGCCTGGGACATCGTCGTCTCCAGGTCGGGGTCGAGGAACATCTGGAGGTCGAGGAGCACGCCGTCCTCCGCGACGTCGTGGACCGGCACCTCGACCCGGGCGTTGTCCTCGATGTCGACGACGGCGGGCAGCTCCTCGATCTCGATCCACACCGCCTCCGCGGCGTCCTCCGCGGCGTACCTGGACTCGGCGAGGACGGCCGCGACGGGTTCGCCCGCGAAACGGACCTTGTCGGCCGCCAGCATCGGCATCGCCGTCGGCACGAACTCCGGGCGGTCGAGGACCGCGGTCAGGGTCGGATGACCCAGGTCCGCGCCGGTGAAGACGCCCACCACGCCGGGCATCGCCGCTGCCTCAGCGGTGTCGATCTCTCGTACCCATCCCGACGCCACCGGGCTCCGGACGAAGGCCACGTGCAACGCGTCGCGGTGGATGTCGTCCACGAAGGTGCCTTCGCCGCGCAACATGCGGCCGTCCTCACGACGGGGCACGCGGGCCCCGACCCACTTCCCGCTGGGGCGCGGTTCACGGTCGTCAGCCACGGCTCGTCTCCTCTGCTGCCAGGGCCTCTCGCAACGCACGTTGCACCAAGGTCGAGATCAGGTGCCGGCGGTAGGTATCGGTGTCCGCGGCGGCCACAGCCACCTCGGCGACCCGGCGGAACAGGCTGTCGCTCGGCGACTCTCCGTCGGCCAGCTCGGCGGCCTCCTCGACCAGGAGCGGCTCGGTCGACACGCCACCGAGCACCAGGCCCAGCCGGGTGACCCGGCCCTGCTCCAGGTCGAAGGCGACGGCCGCCGCCGCCGCCGCGAAGTCGCCCGCCCGCTGCGCGAACTCCGACAACGCCCCGAACGCGCGCGGGCGCCGGAAGCGGACCTCGGTGACCACCTCGTCGGGCTCCGCGTCGTTGCCGAGGAATCCCTGGAACCACGTGTCGATGGAGGCGAGCCGTTCGCCGCGCGTGCTCAGCAGACGGATCTGGGCGTCGAAGAGCCTGGCCAACATGCACCACTCCGCCGCACCGTCGGCGTGCGCCAGGCTGCCGCCCACGGTGCCCCGCGTCCGGATCGGTCGGTGCCCGATCCACCGCGCCGCCCGGGGCAGGACGCCGAAGCCGTCGTGGACCGCGGCGTCGCGGGAGGTCTCCACCGTCCGGTGACGCGTCAGGGCCCCCACCGCGAGCACGTCCCCCTCACGGCGGATGTAGTCGAGGTCGCTGAGCGCGTTGATGTCGACCAACGCCGCGGGATGCGCGAGCCGGAAGTTCATCATCGGCACCAACGACTGGCCGCCGGCGATGAGCTTCGCGTTCTCCCCCAGCTCCGCGAGCAGCCGCGACGCCTCGAGCGCCGAGTGGGCGCGGTGGAACTCGAACGGGGGCGGCTTCATTCTCGATCCCTCCTTGGTCAGGCTTCTCGCGCGGCGCGGATGCGTGCCGGGTCGCTCAGTCCGACCTGGCTCCCGTCATCGACGCCGACAGGGATCGGGGATCCCGCGGCCCCCACGCGTCGTTCTGGACGCCGGTGATGAACAGCTCGAGGAGACCGTTGAACTGAGCCGGCTCCTCGATGTTCGACACGTGGCCGGTGCGCGGGAGGATCGCCAGACCCGCGCGCGGGATGGTGCGCTTGAGCATGAGCCCCGCCTCGAGGACGCCGTTGTCCTCGTCCCCCGCGACGACGAGCACCGGGGGGCGGCAGGCCGCGAGCTCGTCGGCCAGGTCGAACAGCATCGGCCGCCGAACCTGCACCTGACGCATCGTCAGCGCCGCACCGACGGCGTCGTGCTCGGCCAGGACCCGGACGTGCTCGGCATGACCTCGCGGGTCCTTGTTCTGGTACTGCACACGCGCCGGCCCCACGCCGTACCACTGCGACACGGACTGTGAGCCCTCCCGTTCGAACGCGTCGGCGATCTTCTCCGACTCGCTGCGGAACTTGGCGTTGAGGTCGGGGTGCCAACCGTATCCACAACCGGCCACCACCGCCCCCAAGGTGCGGTCGGGATGCCGGAGCGCACAGTGCAGGGCCGCGAACCCGCCCATCGAGTTGCCGACGACGTACGCGCGGTCGACGCCGGCCGCGTCGAGGACCGCGATGATGTCATCGGCTGCCCGAGCCTGCCCGTAGGCGTCCGGGGCCGCGGGTACGGCCGAGGGCGGGAACCCGCGAGCAGCGAAGACCAGGCACCGGTACCAGCGCGAGAAGTGCCGCATCTGCGGCTCCCAGGACCGGTGATCGCCCGCGAACTCGTGGACGAAGATGAGGGTCGTGCCGCTGCCGGCCTCCTCGTAGTAGAGGTCGATCCCGTCGTCGGTTCGGGCGTACGGCACAGCTGGCTCCTCCTGGTCCTGGTGCTTGCTCGGTGGTGCGGACGGTCAGCGCTCCATCAGCGCCTTGCGCTGGGCGCCGTCGATCGGGATGTGGGCGCCGTGCACGCTGGCGGCGACGTCGGAGGCGAGGAAGGTGACCAGGGCGGCCACCTCCTGCGGCTGGGTGATCCGCCCCCTCGGGATGGAGGCCTCGGCGCGCCGGCGGGCCTCGGCCTGGTCGACGCCCATGTCGCGCGCGAAGGCCTTCTCCAGCCCGTCCCACCGGTCCGTGTCGACCGGTCCGGGGTTCACGGTGTTGACCCGGACGCCCTTCGGGCCGTACTGGTCGGCGATCGAGGAGGCGAAGTTGAGGTCGGCGGCGTTCGCCGCGCCGGCCGTCATCTCCCAGTAGCTCGGCTTGAGCCCGTCGTTGCCCACCACCAGGACGATCGAGCCCGAGCCGGCCTCGACCATGTGCGGAACGACGGCGCGCACGGTCCGCACGTAGCCCATGAACTTGAGGTTCAGGCTCTGGAACCACTGGTCGTCGGTCAGCTCCTCCAGCAGCCCGCCCGGCGAGCTTCCCGCGCAGGTCACGAGGATGTCGATGGAGCCGAACGCCTCGAGCGTCGCGTTCACGCAGCGCTCGACGTCGTCGTTGACGCTCATGTCCCCGGGGACCGCCAGGACGGTCTGCCCGGTCTCTGCCTCGAGCTCGGCGGCGGTCTTCTCCAGCGCCTCCGCCCCGCGGGCACTGATGGCGACCTTGACGCCCTCCCGGGCCAGGTGGCGAGCCACCTCGCGGCCGATCCCCTTGCTACCGCCCGTCACGAACGCCGTCTTGCCGGCGAGGTTCAGCTCCATGCTCACGCTCCTTGATTGAGTTGGTATATCAGATATCAAATCGCAAGGGGCTGTCAACCCCCGACGCGCCCGTCCCAGGCGGCAGCGTTGAGCTGCCGCTCCCGGCGCAGCACTTCGACGAGCCCGCTCGGCGCCGCGACCTGCTTCACCCGCCCGACGGCCGACGGCGCGCCGCTCGTCACACCGGCGCAGATCCGCTCCAGCTCGGCGTCCGCGGAGTCGGACACCTCGACGGCGAGCCCGAGGCGCACGGCGGCCGGGGCGTCCACCCAGCGCGCGGTCAGGGCCAGGTCGAGCGCCGCCGTACGGCCGACCAGGTGCGGCAGGATCCAGGCACCGACGGCCAGGCCGTGTCCTGGCCCGACCCACCGGAACCTGGCTCGGCCGGTGACGATGCGCAGGTCCGCGGCCGTCGCCAGCTGAGCCCCGCCCCCGACCGCCGCTCCGTCGACCAGCGCGACGACCACGCCCGGACGCGTCACCATCAGCTCGTACAGCTCGTAGAGCCGGTCGCTGATCGACGCGCGCTCCTCGTCCGGGACCCGCAGGTCGGCGCCGGCGCAGAAGATCCCCGGGGTGCTGCTGGCGATGACGACGGTCCGATCGGGGTCCTCCGAGAGTCCCGCCGACAGCGCGTCGAGCATCCCCAGCCGCAGTGCGTTGCGACGCTCCGGCGCGTCCAGGAGCAGCATCCGCGCCCCGTGCGGACCGTCACGGTGCTGGACCGCGCTCACGCGAACGCCGCGATGCCCGTGATGGCGCGCCCGATCGCCAGGGCGTGGATCTCCTCGGTGCCCTCGTAGGTCATCACCGACTCGAGGTTGACCATGTGCCGGATCACCGGGTACTCGAGGCTGATCCCGTTCGCGCCCAACATGGTGCGGGCCGTGCGTGCGACGTCCAGCGCCGCGCGCACGTTGGCGAGCTTGCCGATGCTCACGTGGTCCGAGGTGAGCTGGTGGTCATCCTTCAACCGGCCCAGATGCATCGCCAGCGCAGTCCCGGCGCTCAGCTTGACCGTCATCTCGGCGATCTTGTGTTGCGTGAGCTGGAACGCGGACAGCGGCTTCCCGAACTGGGTCCGGTTCCCCACGTAGTCGACGGCGGCGGTGAAGCTCGCGCGACCGGCCCCGAGTGCGCCGAACAGGATGCCGAACCTGGCCTCGTTCAGGCAGGAGAGCGGGCCACTGAGGCCCGCGGCCCCCGGCAACATCGCATCTCCCGGCAGCCGGCAGTTGTCGAGCACGAGCTCGCCCGTCTCCGAGGCGCGCAGCGACATCTTGTGGTGGATCGTCCGCTGCTCGAATCCCGGAGTGCCCGCGGGAACGATGAAGCCGCGGATCCCGTCCTCGGTGCGCGCCCACACCACGGCGACATCGGCGACGTTGCCGTTCGTGATCCACATCTTCGACCCGTTCAGGACCCAGTCCTCACCGTCCCGGCGCGCGTGCGTCCGCATGCTCGCCGGGTCGGAGCCGGAGTCCGGCTCGGTCAGGCCGAAGCAGCCGACGATCTCGCCGGCGGCCATTCCCGGCAGCCACTGCTGCCGCTGCTCCTCCGAGCCGTACTTGTGGATCGGGAACATGGCCAACGAACCCTGGACCGAGACGAAGCTGCGCAGTCCCGAGTCGCCGGCTTCCAGCTCCAGGCACGCGAGGCCGTAGGCCACGGCGCTCGTGCCGGCGCACCCGTAGCCGTCGAGATGCATGCCCAGCAGCCCCATCTTGCCCAGCTCGGGGGCGAGCTCCCGGACGGGGAAGTATCCGCGCTCGAACCACTCCTCCACGTGGTCGAGCACCTGGTCCTTCACCAGTTGACGCACCGCGGCCACGACGGCCCGCTCGTCGTCGTCCAGGGTGGAACGCAGGTCGATCGGGTCGATCGCGGGAAGGTTGGGCATCATTCCTCGTTTCCTCGGGTGAGTGTCGGTCGGCGTTGCTCGATGGACTGCGCGACGCGGATGCAGGTGTCCTCCCGGTCCGGTGCCGCCATGACCTGCATCGACGTCGGCAGGCGGCCCCGCCCCGTCGGCACCGCGATCGCGGGAAGACCCGTGGCCGCCGCCCACGCGGTGAACCTCGTCAGAGCGGCGTCGACGTGCTCGTCACGGCTTCCCACGGTGACGTGCTCGGCCCCGCGCGGAGGCGCCACACAGGGCGTGGTCGGCGTCAGCACGACATCGAGGTCATGGGAGCCGAACAGCTCGGCCGTCGAGGCCTCGAGGGCACGCCGCGCCCGCTCCAGCACCGCGGTGTCGAGGAGGTCCGCGCCGAGGGTGAGCAGGGCCCGCGACTCGGGGCCGAACGCGCTCGGGGCCGCGTGCACCTGCTCGGCGTAGAGCCGGGCCGACGACGTCAGCATGGTCAACAGCGAGAGGCTCACCGCCAGGCGCGGCAGGTCGGTCTCGAGCGGGACGAGATCGGCACCCTGCGACTCGAGGTCGCGCAGCGTCTCGGTGTAGTCCTGGTCCACCTGGTCATCGAGTCCGCCCGTGCGCAGCAGGTGGCCGATGCGCAGCCCTCGGACGGCTCCCTCGCTCGGCATGCAGGGCCGGCCCAGCAGGACCTCGAGCACGGCAGCCGCGGTCGTGACATCGGCGGCGAGCGGGCCGACCACGTCCTGTTCGGGCGCCAGCGGGGTGATCCCCCGCATGTCGATGCGTCCGCAGGTGGGGCGGATGCCGACGACCCCGCACAACGCGGCCGGGATGCGGATCGAGCCCCCGGTGTCCGTCCCCAGCCCCGCGTGGGCGGCGCCGCCGCGGACCGTGGCGGCGGAGCCTCCGGACGAGCCGCCGGCGATCCGGTCGGGGTCCACGGGGTTGGCGATCGAGGGTGTGGTGACCCCCCAGGCCCACGCGTGTGTCGCCGCCTTGCCGACGCACCGGGCGCCGTGCGCCTCGAGGGCCGCCCAGGCGGTCGCATGGACCGCCGGCACCCTGGCCGGGACGCCCTCGGCACCGTTCCGGGTCGGCAACCCCGCGACGTCGATGACGTCCTTGACGGCGAGGCCGAGGCCCTGGAGCCGACCGGCGTGACCGGCCCGCTCAGCCGGCGGAGAGACCAGCCAGCCTTCGCTCCGCGCCCGTGCGGCATCCCCGTCGAGCAGCTCGCGGAGAGCGGGGGTGACGGCGGGCCCGGTCACGCCGGGCCGACGGGGCCACTCGGCGCCGCGGATCGTCCTCTCGGCGAGCTCGCGCACCACGGCGAGTCCCCCGGTGGCCCACCCGTGGTACCGCTCGCGGACCCTCGCCTCCGTGTCGTCGCCCGGCACCAGGGGTGCGAGGCGGTCGCGGCTCACCGCGACGCTCCGGGCGGATCCTCGTCCGTCCCGCAACCGTCCGCACCGTTCCGGGTCCGCCAGGGGTCGTCGAGGTCCGCCTGGTGCTGCCCGAGCAGCGGTGGCGGTACGTCGGACGCCGCGCCCGACCCGCCGTACTGGAGGGCACCACCCGGAACCTCGACGTCGCCGAGCACGGGGTGACGAAGCGTGTGCGCCAGCCCGAGGTGGCGCACCTGGTCCCACTCCCACACCTCCGGGACGGACCGGATGCGTCCCGCAGGAATGCCGCGTTCATCCAGGATCTTCAGCACCTCGTCGGCGTCCCGGTCGGTCAGCAGCGCGTTGACCTCCGCCTCCAGGGCGTCGACGTGCCGCACCCGAGCCGAGTTCGTCGCGATGTCGTGTCGATCGGGATCGAGCCCCACCGCCGCCGCAAACCTCTTCCACAACGACTCCGAGCCCACAGCGATCACGATGTCGGCGTCCCTGCATCGGAAGGTCCCGTAGGGAGCGATCGACGGGTGCCGGTTCCCGGTCCTGCCGGGTGCCTTGCCCGCGGCGAGCCACCCCGCCCCCTGGAAGGAGTGGACCGCTGCCACGGACGCCAGCAGGGACGTCTCGACAGGCTGGCCGCGACCGGTCCGCTCCCGCTCGGCCAGTGCCGCCATCACTCCGAAGGCCCCGAACATGCCGGCGAGCAGGTCGGAGATCGGCAGCCCCACCCTGGTGGGCTCCCCGTCGACCGCACCGGTGAGGCTCATCAGACCCGCCTCCGCCTGGGCGATCTGGTCGAATCCCGGCCGGTGCCCATCCGGACCGCCGGACCCGAACCCGGTGATGGACAACGTGACCAGCCGCGGGTTCGCCTCCCTCAGCTCCGCCGGGTCCAGCCCGAGCCTCTTCAGCAGACCGGGGCGGTAGTTCTCGACGAGCACGTCGGCGTCGGCGCAGAGCCGCCGCAGCGCCTCAGCACCCTCCTCGGTCTTGAGGTCGAGCGTCACCGACCGCTTGCCGCGGTTCGCTGACAGGAAGTAGGCCGAGATGCCCGGGTCCCCGCTGTCGGCGTCGCCGGTGAAGGGCAGCCATCCGCGACTGTCGTCGCCTCCCGGGGGCTCGACCTTGATCACGTCCGCACCGATGTCGGCCAGCATCATGGTCGCGTAGGGCCCCGCCAGGGCCCTCGTCAGGTCGACGACGCGGATGCCGTCCAGTGCTCGTGCAGCGGTCAACGCGTCTCTCTCCTCACTCGGCCTCGAGCGCACGCTCGTTCGGCGCCTCAGTCGGACGTGGGTTCGTGGAGCTCGGGGTGGTGGTCGAAGAGCACGCCGGCGTCGAACAGGTCGGCCATGACGTCGTCGTCGACACCGATCGACCGGAAGACCTCGGCGGTGTGCTGCCCCAGCCAGGGCGCGGGGCTGCGCACGGCGAACGGCATCCCGGAGAACTTGGTGGGCGGCGCGATCGTCCGCATCGGGCCGATGAGGGGATGCTCCATCTCGACGACCATGTCGCGAGCCAGCACGTGCGGGTCGTTCACCGACTCGTCATAGCTGAGGACCTGGCCGCACGGGATCCCTGCCTCGTCGAGGGCGGCCAACCACTGCTCGGTGGTCCGGGACACGGTGATCTCCTCGATCAACCGCTCGAGGTCCGGCAGGTGCGCGATGCGCTGCTCGTTGGTGCCGAAGCGGGGGTCCTCGACCCACTCGGGTCGCTGGAGGACGGCCGTGAGCCGCACCCACAGCCGCTGGTTCGCTGCCCCGATGGTGACGTAGCCGTCGGCCGTACGGAACGCCTGGTACGGCGCCGAGCGGCGGTGGCGGGTCCCGGCGGGCACCGGAACCTCTCCCGAGGCGAAGTAGGCACCGGACTCCCAGACCGTCCACGCGAGGCCGGCGTCCACCAGGGAGATGTCGAGGTACTGTCCCCGCCCGGTGCGCCGGCGCACCATCTCGGCACCCATGATCGAGTAGATCGCGGTCGCCCCGGCCGCGATGTCGTTGATCGCGATCCCGACCTTCGCGGGGCGCCCCCCGGGCTCACCGGTCATCCGCATGAAGCCGGTCATCCCCTGCGCCATGATGTCGAACCCGGGACGGTTCCGGTACGGCCCGGTCTGACCGAAGCCGCTGATCGAGCAGTACACGACGTCCTCGCGCACGGCCTGCACCGCTTCGTACCCGATCCCGAGCCGGTCGGCCACGCCGGGCCGGAAGTTCTCCACGACGACCTGAGCCCCTTCCGCCAGCCGCAGGAAGAGGTCGACGCCGCGGGGGTCCTTGAGATCGAGGGACACCGATCGCTTGCTGCGGTTCGGCATCCCGAAGGGATAGCTCTCCTCGTTGACCTTCGGGGCCATCTCCCGGGCGTCGTCGCCGGTGTGGGGCTGCTCGATCTTGATGACGTCGGCGCCGAGCTCCGCCAGGACCATCGTGGCGTAGGGCCCCGACAGGAAGCGCGTGAGATCGAGGATCCGCACCCCCGACAGCGGCAGCTCGATCCCGTCCGTGCCGTGGGTTGCCTCGTCGGCCACTCAGACCTCCTCGTAGGGGTGGAACCCCTGTCCGGACTTGGCGCCGAGCAGGCCGGCGTCCACCATCCGCTCCAGCAACGGAGGCGGGGCGTACAGCGGCTCCTTGAACTCGTCGTACAGCGAGATGCCGATGGCTCGGATCGTGTCCAGGCCGATGAGGTCCGCGAGGGCCAAGGGACCCATCGGGTAACCGCAGCCCAGCACCATGGAGCGGTCGATGTCGCTGGCGGACGCGTACCCGGCCTCGTACATGCGGATCGCCGACAGCAGGTACGGGACGAGCAGGCTGTTCACGACGAACCCGGCCCTGTCCGTGGCTTCGACGGGCTCCTTGCCGAGCCCCTCGGCCACCAGCGCTCGCATCCGCGTCAGCGTCTGCTCGCTCGTCATGAGCGAGGGAATCAGCTCCACGAGCCGCATCACAGGTGCGGGGTTGAAGAAGTGCACCCCCATCACCTGGCTCGGCCGGCCAGAAGCGACCCCGAGCTTGACGATCGGGATGGACGAGGTGTTGGAGACGATCAGCGCCTCCTCCTTCACGAGCAACGCGCCGAGCTCGCGGAACAGGGCCAGCTTGGTGCTCTCGTCCTCGGAAGCCGCCTCGATCACCAGGTCGCACTCCGCGACGGATCGCAACCCGGTCACGCACGAGACCCGCGCGACGGTCGCGTCCACCTCGGCCTCGCTGAGCTTCCCGCGCTCCGCCGCGCGCCCGAGGGACGCCGCGATGCGCCGCTCCGCCCGGGCCCGGGCCGGCTCGGAGACCTCGACGACGGTGACCGATCGCCCCGACCTCGCCAGCACCTCGGCGATGCCTGCGCCCATCACGCCACCACCGATGACGCCGACTGACTCGAATCCGACCACCTGACCTCCTTGTGAAGGATTGTGTACCATATTTTCTATGTCGCGTCACGTCGGGAGCGCGCTGGGCGGCGGTCAGCGGTCCGGCGCCCGCCTAGAGTTCGGTGTCGACCGCACCGACCCGACAGGACTGCCGTGAACCTCTCGAGCGCCGGGACCGAGCGCACGCTCTACGTCAGCGACCTGGACGGGACCCTGCTGTCCGCCGACGGAGTCCTCGCGACCGACCACGCGCGCCGGCTCGACCGGCTCGTGCGCGACCGAGGGCTGCTGCTGACGTACGCGACCGCCCGGTCACACCTGATGGCCGCCCGCGCCCTCGGCGCCGGCTGGGGCACACCCGCCGTCGTCTACAACGGCGCCTTCACGGTGCACCCCGGTGACGGAGCGATCGTGCGGCAGCACTTCCTCACTGCCGACACGGTGCACGCGGTCCTCCAGGCTGCGCGTCACCTGGGGCTGATGCCGCTCGTCTTCGACTACGGCACCAGGGACCGGGTGCGGTGGGTCTCCGGTCAGGAGACGGCAGCAGTGCAGCGCTACCTCCGGGACCGCCCTGCGGATCCGAGGTTCGACCCCTGTGGGGACTGGGACGGCTTCCGGACTGCGGCCGTGTTCTACATCGCCGTCATCGGCGATGCCCCGGCGATCGCCGAGCTGGCGACCCGCCTCGCCGGGGAGCGGTCGCGGGCGACCGTCAACGTCCAGAGGGATACCTACCACCCGATGGACACCTGGCTGGAGCTCACTCCGGCGGGCGTGACGAAGGCGACCGAGGTCCGCGCCCTCGCCGATGCGCTGGGAGCGACCCGGCTCGTCTGCTTCGGCGACAACAGCAACGACCTCCCGCTCTTCGAGATCGCCGACGAGTCCTACGCCGTTGCGAACGCGGCTCCTCACGTCCGGTCGGCGGCCACAGGCGTCATCGGCGACAACACCTCGGGAAGCGTGGTCGAGTGGCTCGAGAAGAACGCCGGGTGACCGCCAGGGGCGTCGCGCCGGCCGATCCGCGCTGAAGGAAACAGAAGGCCGGACCCCGATCCGGGTCCGGCCTGGCCGGGATCTCCTGAGAGATCACATGGTGGAGCTGAGGGTGTGTTCCTTCAGGACATCCCGGACTGATCTCTCAAGACATCCCGGACTGAACCCCACCGGCACGAGTGCACGTGGCCCGAGGCTGCGGGCGTGTCGAAAGCCCGGCTGATCATCACCGCGATCGAGATCGAAGGCCGCACCGTCGCCGACGTCGTGGCCGCCTATGGCGTGTCGAGGTCGTGGACCTACGAACTGCTGGCCCGCTACCGCGCCGAGGGCGAGGCCGCCTTCGAGCCACGATCCCGACGACCCAAGACGAACCCGACCGCGATCAGCGACCGGGCGATCACGCTGATCGTCGAGCTGCGCAAGAAGTTGGCCGACACCGGCCTGGACGCAGGCCCCGACACCATCGCCTGGCACCTGGAGCACCACCACCAGATCACGATCTCCCCCGCGACCGTGTCGCGGACCCTGACCCGCCACGGGCTGGTCGAACCCAGCCCGAAGAAGCGACCCAGGAGCTCCTACACCCGCTTCGAAGCAGCCATGCCGAACGAAACCTGGCAGTCCGACTTCACCCACTACCGACTCACTGACTACACCGGCACCGGTGCAGACACCGAGATCATCACCTGGCTCGACGACCACGCCCGCTACGCGCTACACGTGTCCGCCCACCACCGCGTCACCGGGCCGATCGCGGTGACCACCTTCAGCGAAGCCGCAGGTCAGCACGGGTACCCCGCATCGGTGCTCACCGACAACGGCATGGTCTACACAACCCGTTTCTCCGGCGGCCGCGGTGGCCGCAACGGACTCGAGTCCGAGCTACGACGCCTCGACATCGTGCAGAAGAACACCCGACCCAACCACCCGACCACGACCGGGAAGGTCGAGAGGTTCCAGCAGACGCTGAAGAAGTGGCTGACCGCCCAACCGGCCCAGCCAGCCACGCTCACCGAGCTGCAGGCCCTCATCGACGTCTTCGTCGAGGAGTACAACCATCGCCGCCCGCACCGCTCCCTTCCACACCTAGCGACCCCGGCCACCGCCTACCAGGCCCGCCCCAAGGCCACCCCCGGCGCCGACCGGACCGGCGAGACCCACTACCGCGTGCTGCACGACGTCATCGACAGCAACGGCAAGCTCACCCTGCGCGTCAACGGGCGGCTGCACCACATCGGCATCGGCTGGGCCCACCGCCGAACCCGCGTCATCAAGCTCGTCGACGACCTCCACGTCCGCGTCATCGACGCCGCCACCGGAGAACTCCTCCGCGAGCTGACCATCGACCCCACCCGCGACTACCAACCCACCGGCCGACCCCCAGGCCCAGACCCCAGAAACAGAAAACCCGGACCCCAACTAGGGTCCGGGCAGTCCGGGATCTCCTGAGAGATCACATGGTGGAGCTGAGGGGATTCGAACCCCTGACCTTCTCATTGCGAATGATACGCTAGGACGCGTAGCCGACGCTGAAACCCCCTGTTCACAGGGGGTTTCGTCCATTTCGTCGGGCGTTGCATAGGCTGCACATGGCTAACAAGATGGCTGTCATACGCAGGAGGTAGGCAATGACGATCAACGAGCAGCACCAGGCCGAGAGTGCTTGCCCCGAGTGCGGCGGGACCGATTGGTCGACAGCGAGTGACGGCCTCGGTTCGGTGGCGTCTGTCGCTGCCTGCTGCCTCGGTTGCGGCTACCTCACCGCGTCCGTCGTCGACCTGAGCACACCGCCCGGGGTAGGCCAGTGACCCGCGAGCGGAAGCGGCGGCAGTACGGCACCGGGTCGGTCTACCAGCGCGGCGACGGCCGCTGGGCCGGCGTGATCGAGGCCGGGTACACCGCGCGCGGCACGCGCCGCCGCGTCACGGTCACCGGGAAGACCGAGGCCGAGGCGAAGGCCAAGCTGAAGGAGCGGCAGCGACAGATCGCCGCCGAGGGGCCGCCGGCCGCGAGCTCGCGCACGTCGGTGAAGGCGTGGTCCGACACCTGGCTGGAGATGACCCAGCGCACCCTTCGGCCGAAGCCGTGGGCGACGGACCGGTCCGCGGTGCGCCAGTGGATCGTCCCGACCATCGGGCACAAGCACCTCGAGCAGCTGACGCCGGCCGACGTCCGCGCCGTCGCCGAGGCGCAGCGGAAGGCCGGCCGGTCGACGTCGACGGCGCTGCGCACCCACACGACCCTGACGGCGATGCTGCGCGCCGCGATCACCGAGGGCCACCAGGTGCCGCGCCGCGTGCTCGACGTGAAGGCACCGACCAAGGCCGTCAGCGACCGGACCGCCATGTCGATCCCCGAGGCGCTCGCGATGCTCCAGGTCGCCTCCTTCCTCCCCCACGGCTCGCGGTGGGCGATGGCGTTCCTGCACGGGATGCGGCAGGGCGAATGCCTCGGCCTCACCTGGGACTGCGTCGACCTCGACGCCGGCCTCGTCACCGTGGAGTGGGAGCTGCAGGCCCTCCCCTACGTCGAGCCCCGCCACCCGGCCAGCGGGTTCCGGATCCCCGACGGCCTCGCGCACCGACACCTGATCGACGGCTTCCACCTCCTCCCACCGAAGTCCAAGGCCGGGTTCCGGATGGTGCCGCTCGTGCCCGCCATGCGGGAAGCGCTCGCGGACTGGAAGGAGATCGCGCCCAAGAACCCGTGGGGCCTCGTCTGGCCGACCGTCGACGGGCGACCGGCGAACGAGAAGCAGGACCGCGAGGAGTGGCACGCCCTCCAGGGCACGGCGGGCGTCGGTCACCCGGGCGGCCGGTACTACCACCCGCACGAGGCGCGACACACCACCGCGACGCAGCTGCTCGAGGCCGGCGTCGACCCCCACCAGATCACCGCCCTGATCGGACACTCGTCGATCCTCACCACCCGGCTCTACCAGCACCCCGGGCAGCGGGCGTCCCTCGAAGCGATGCAGGCCGTCGCCGGCGTCCTCGAGCTCAGCCCGCGCGAGGTTCAGGACTCGTCGAGCGGGTAGCGCCGCACGTACTCCGAGCAGGCGCGGCGCACGACGGCGGACAACGTCTCACCCCGGTCATCGGCGATCCGCTGCAGGGCGTCCCGGAGCTCGTCGGGGGCCCGAAACACGATGGCAGGTGTGGCGGGCTGGTTCGGCACGGCCCGAACGCTAGGTCCGGGTGTAATACACCGGCCGCGGCTTCTAGGCCGTGAGGATCTTCGCGTCCAAGACCCGGAACAGGTGCCCGCGCTCCGATGGATGGAGGTGGCGGTACCGGACCCAGAGCACCCGATCATCGACGTCCAGCTCGCGGGCCAGCTCTTCGAAGGACTCGGCCCACACGGCCGCCTGGGCAAGGTCGCTGAGCGCGATCAGCCGGCGGGCGGCGAGCAGATCCGCGGCCAGCTCCTGCCGCTTCGACAGGATGCCGCTCGTCGCCTTGTGTGCGAGGTCGATGTGGGCGATCGCGTGCGCGAGGTTGCATCGCCGGGTGGCTCGGTCGTGGGTGTTCTCGATCAGGATCACTCGGCGTCTCAGGCACAGAACCTCCGGGACGCCGTGGAGGTTCCGATGTCGTATCACCCAGTCGGGATGCCGCAGGGCAGCATCGGCTCCGGGGTCGTACCTGTGGGCGCGGGCGGCGGTCCCGACGTTGTGCACGTTCACTACCCCCTGATGGATCGCTGGTGGCTGCCCGGGCTCCGACCAGCTGCCCGGGTCGGTTTTCGGGTACAACGAGTCCGCATCTTTGGGGATACCGCCGACACTGACTGATCCCGCCTCCCCGAGTGCGGATCGTTCACGCCAGGTATGGGCTCTTCGGTGCTCCGCGCCGGGAACTTGAGGGGCGGTGGCCTATCGCTCGCGGGAGGCCTTCTCGATGAGCCACTCCAGGTAGTCACGGGTCTCGGACTTGAGCTTGTCCCACTCGGAGTCCGAGATGCCGTCTGGCCGGCGGTAGAGGAGGGAGTCCGCTTCCTCGGTCCGGCCGGCAGAGCTCGTCGGGCTGTCCTTGCGGAGATTCACCATCGGAGGGTCGAAGTCGGCGCCGTTGCCGATCTGGCGGATGGTGCCGGGCTGCCAGCCAAGAGCCTTCTCGATCTTGCCCTGCGTTCCCGTCTTCGGCCATCGCACGCCGTTCAGGAAGTCGCCGATGGTGCCCGGGTCCGCGCCGGTCTGATCGACCAGCCAGGCCGGGTTCTTCTCGTTCTGAGCCAGCCATGCGGCGACTAGATCGCTCGCGCGCCGCTGACTGCTGTTCTGGGCCATGGGGGTCTCGCCTTGCGTTCATACCGAGAGCGTTGCGGAAACCCTAGGGAACATCAACGGGCGCATTCCCGTACACCGGGGCAGTCATGCGGGAATACAACGGTGGAACTACGCAAATGTCAGGGCATTTGACCTGCCAAGATGCATTCTTCGGCACGTTCTTCCGTGTTGTCCTTGACATGTTCCCTGATGTTCCTTACGGTCTTCCGCATGACTCCGAAACTGGTCTCGCCGGCCGACCTGGCCGAACGGCAGCGCGTCGGAGCGACCCTCCGTACGCTGCGCACCACGCGAGGGTGGAAGCTCGGCGACTTCGCAAACCAGCTCGGCATCTCCTACGCCTACCTCTCGAACATTGAGGCGGGACGCAAGCCGCTGCCGGACCACCTGCTCGCCCGCGCCGCCAAGGTGCTCGACGTCGAGCAGATCGCGATCAAGCACCCGGTGGCGGCGTGACCACCGTCTCGGCCGAAGAGGCCTACACGATCCAGGAGGCCGCCGCCATCAAGCGGGTCGGTCCGGACACCATCCGCCGCGCGATCAAGGCGACCGAGGGCGCAACGCTGAAGGCCAAGAAGATCGGCAAGGGGTACCGCATCTCGGCGTCCGCGCTCGAGGAGTGGTGGAACCAGCTGGAGGACGCGTGACCGCCCACGTCGGCCTGGTCGCGGCCCGTCTCCACGCGTCCCTGGTGCACCGTCCCGGCTCTGGTGTGTTCCACGTGTACGCCGGTCCCCTGACGCCGTCCGGGCGGTTTGTCCCCCGTGCCGCCCGGCCGGTCTGTTCTGCGCGCACCCGCCAGCTGTCGGTCGTACCCCGGAGTGGGCCGACGGTGGCAACGGAAGCCCGGCGGCTGTGCGCACGCTGCGAGGCCCGTCTGTCTGCCATGGCGCGCCGGGCCTCGCAGCCGGTCTCCCGTGACGACTTCCTCCGGGAGTACGGCGGCCCGGCCGGGGTGACCCTCGGGGACCTGGTGACTGCGCTGGTGCTGTGCCGGACCGTCGAGGAGAACCGGCGGGTCGCGTTCGTCGCGTCCGTGGTCCACGGGTTCATCGACGTCCACTCGATGCGCCGCCCGGCCGAGCCCGGCCGGCAGGCCCGCTACGACTTCGAGGTCGAGCTCCTCCGTCGCCGCCGGGCCCTGGTCGCGGCCGAGCGGACCCCCGAGGAGATCGAAGCGGCCGCGGTGCAGCGGGAGGTCGACGCGCAACGCGACGCCCAGGCCCTCGCCGCGCGGAAGAAGAGCGACGCCCGCGACCGGGCCGTCGATCGCAGGAACAAGGGCGTCTACCAGCCCCCGTGGGAGCGGGAACTCGCCGACAGCGCCTGACGCCCGAACACCACATCCAGCAGCAGAAAGCCGGAGCCCCCGGCCATCCACCAAGACGCACCAGGGGCTCACGAACGAGAGGAATCGTCCCATGACGAACACCGCAACCGCCATCGCCACACCGCGGAGCGGCGCCGCACGCCGGCGTGCGAAGGCCGCGGCCCGGCGACGCTGGGCGTCGGCCGACCGCCCCGACGGCACCGTCCGCGTCGGCGAGCTCGAGGAGCTGTGGGACCTGCGACTCGGGCGCATACCCCGTGACGCTGTCGCGGTCATGGTCTGCCCGTGCGGTACCCGCATGTGGATCCGCGACGGCGCGACCGATGAGGACTGGGAGCGGTTCCGGGAGGACGAGGCCGCGCACGACTACTGCGACCAAGCCGGAGGTGAAGTGATGGGCGACATCGGAGTTGACCCCCGCGAGATCGAGTTCGAGCCCCTGACCGCGCCGTCGGTTCCTGAGCCGATCCGGACCCCGGCGCCCGCCCCGGCGCCGGCTGGGGCAATCGCCACGTCCATCGACGGACTCGACGCCTACCGGCCCCTGCCGGTCGAGGTCCGCGTCATGGTCTGGGTCAAGCCCAACGCCATGCCCGGTCCCGCCCGAATCCACGGCAAGTACGAGCTCGTCCTGCTCTACCCGCCCGAGGGGCGCCGCAGCAGCCGCAACGGTGCCGGCTGCGTCCCCGACGTGCTCATCGCGCCCAAGCGCAACGACGGATTCGCTGGAGCGAAGCCGCCCGAGTGGACCAGGTGGGTTCTCGACGCCATGTCCTACAACCCCGACACCGACACCCTGGACGACCTGTTCCACGGCTCCGGCGCAGTCGCCGCCGTGGCAGCGCAGGGCCAGCTGATGACCGAGGAGGGCGCATGAGCTCGCCGAATGCTCACACCCCGACGGCCGAGAACGCGGAGCACGCCTGCCACTACTGCGGGACGACGGAGAAGGACGACCTCCGGCCCTACGGTCCGGGCGGATCGTGGGTGTGCTTCCCGTGCGCCACGGCCACGCCCGAGCGCGAGCAGCAGGCCAAGAACGCGTTCGGCGCTCTGCTCGACGGCGCTGCTGCCATGTCCCCGGACAACGCCGTGATGATCGGGACCGAGCAGGGTCCGCGGCCGGTGAACCTGAGCGCTCCGCCCGCTGGGGGCGATGGCCGTGGTTGAGACCGTTCGGTGGCGCCGACCCCACATCGTCGCGGACGTCCTGAGCGACCACGTTCCCGACGAGCGCCCGAACCGGCTGGTGCGGTGTTCCTGCAACGGCGGTCAGGGGCTCTACGACTGGCCCGACTGGCGGTTGCACGTCGGGCACGCCGTGGCGACTGCGCTCGATGAGGACGCGGCCCATGTTGCCGAGCACGGCTGCGCGTCCGAAATCCCCTCTTCGCCCGCATGGTGCCTGTGTGGAGTCGTAGACGACCGGGGTGATGGGACCTGCGGGAACTGCGGTCGTCGGATCATGACGGACGACGACGAGCCAACCCTTCCGCCCGAACCCCAGGCTCCCGAGCCGGAGTACGTCGACTGCACCTGCGGCCACCCGAACGCCGACCATACCGAGCTCGGCGAGTGCCCGTTCCCGGGCTGCGGGTGCGGCGCCCTGGCCGACGCGCCCGCTGAGGGCGGTGGTCGGTCGTGACGGCCCGGAACCCGATCGCGACGTTCGCGGCACCGGGCCTGGTCGGTCTGATGGTCGACGTCGACACTGCGGTCGCGATCGCGGACTCGGTCGAGTTCGCTGTCGCGTCGGGGGGTGTGACGACGGTCGGCCGGCCGCTGGGTCTGCACGACGTGGAGGCGATCCGGACCGCCGCGGCACAGGCCGCCGCTGAGGCCGACCCGGACGTGCCGGTGATCCTCGGCGCCGTCCCCAGCCGGCCCGATCTCCGCCTGGTCGGAGGTGAGGACCAGTGATCGGCCGGCTCCTCGCGTTCCTGTTCCCCTCGGTGCCGCGACAGCTGAGCGCCGAGGTCACCCTGACTCCCGGTCCTGCTCGTAGTGGGGAAGCTGCGGCAGGACCGGGCCAGACACCGGAGAGCGGCGGCGGGTGTTCTCCCTCGTCCGGCCTGTCGCCGTTCTCCGGTCCCCCGGCCTGCGAGACGCAGGTCGCGTTCTACCCCCACCCGTCCGTCCGGTGGGAGTTCGGTGATGAGCGTCTCGGGGCGCTCATCGACCGGTGGAGAGGAGCGCGGTCGTGAGCTGGGAGGACCAGGTCGTCGAGTGCCCGCCGACCGAGGAGACGAAGCGCGCGATCCGCGCCGGGCTCCGTCGCTTCAACGATGCCGTGCGCGAGTACGGCCCGTCGGACGACTGGGACCGGGCCGTGATCTACGCCGTCATCGAGGCGTTCGCCGCTCAGGGGCAGCCCTTCAGCATCAACGACTGCCGCGACCACCTCCCGCCGGTGCGGAAGGCGCTGATCTCCCGCGGGTTCATCCGGGCACAGCGTGAGGGCCTGATCGAGTGGAAGGGCCGAACGACGCCGTCGACGTTGGAGTCGACCAACGCCGCTGCCGTGAAGGTGTACGTCCCGGTCCGGGACGACTCCCGCCCGCCGGTCACTCCCCCGGCTCCGCGCCGCAAGCAGGTCCCGCCGCCGGTCGCTGTCGATGACGTCGACGAGCCCACCCTGTTCGAGCTGGAGGCGTCGTGATGACCGACACCGTCCAGCTCACGACGGCGGCCGACCTGACCGCGATCCTCCGGCGGCACTACCTGCCCGCCGGCCGGCCGGCGGGCGGCGTGTTCGCCTCCGAGATCGGCTCCCCTGACGGCCGACGCCGCGCCGACGCGCTCTGGATGCCGCTCACCACGTCGGGCGGCACGGGCCTCATCGGCCACGAGATCAAGGTGACGCGCGCCGACGTGATGGTCGAGTTGCAGGACCCCACGAAGGCCGAGCCGTGGCTCCAGTTCTGCGAGCGGTGGTGGCTCGTCATTGCCGACCCTGCCCTGGTCGAGGGACTGGAGATCCCAGAGGCCTGGGGCATCATGTCGCCCCCGTCCGGCCGACGCACGCGGTCCATGACGATCGTGCGGCCTGCGCCGAAGCTGCACCCCAAGAACCCCGCCCCCGGCTTGCAGCGGCTCCTGGCGTGGTCGTTCTACCGGCAGAGCACCGCGCTGGGTGAGGCCGAACGCGACCGTGACCGGTATCAGCGACTCTGGGACGACGCTCGCGAGCGTCTCGCGCAGCGTCAGATAGGGGCGGACACTCCCCACGCCGCACGCGTGCACGACCTGCTGAAGAAGATCGAGGAGGCGGCGGACGCCCGCGAAATCTGGCACCGCGTGGATGACGGCCTGATCGCCGAGACGGTCGTGGACGCGATGGTTGTGCGGGAGGCGACGAAGCGCGCAGCGCGGCAGCTGGAAGGCGTCGCGCAGTCGCTGGAGGACCCCTTCGGCTACGCCAAGCGCCAGGTGGACGCCGCCCTGCGGCTGCTCGCAGCGGGCAGCTCTCCGAACGCTGAGGGCGGTGCATCATGACGCCTCCGAAGAAGCCGTGGGCGTGGTGCAACCGGCCGGGCTGCGAGACGAAGCTGATCTTCGCTCGACGCGCCGGTGCTCCTGCGGACGCGAAGCGCCGCCCATATGAGTGGGAGGACCGCGCCCCGTTCTCGGATCTCGCTGTCGGCTGCCACGTGATCGTCGCCGGCGAGGCCTTCACCCCGCGCGAGCTGATCGAGCACTTCCAGGTCACCTCCGGCGGAATGCCCGAGGACAAGGCCCGCGAGCTCGTTTCTGGCTACCCCTGGCACCGCCCCCACAGGTGCGACAGCACCCCCGCCGACACCAGCAAGGACGCAGCATGACCACCCTCGCCAGCATCGACGCCGGCCGCGTCGCCACCCAGGCCGCGCAGGCGATCGCCTACGAACGGAATCTCGGGGTCCGCTGCACGGTCGCGCTGCTGGTGCAGCCGTTCACCACCCGCGAGGAAGCCCACCGGGTGATCTGCCGGTCCGTCGAGCGTCAGGCACTCCTGGCTGGCTGCGGCCGGGTGCACATCGAGGCCCAGTCGTGACCGGCCTGCAGGAACTCACCAGCCGCTGCGGTCACCACTGCGGTGTGCAGACGTCCACGGACGTCCGGATGGTCGGTCACTGCCCGTGCCCTGACTGCCACGACGGCCCCACAGCTCCGGCCACGACCAGAAAGGTGACCCGCTGATGGAGACCATGCACCTCACCGTCGAGTTCGTCACCGTCAACTGCGGCCCCAAGGACCGCGGAGGCTGCGGCCTGCAGTTCGCGATGACCCGCACCTTCTACGAGCAGACGAAGCGCACCGGGGAGACCTGGTACTGCCCCCGCGGCCACGCCCGCGTCTGGGGCGGCGACACGGTCGAGCAGAAGCTCGCCCAGGCCACCGCCCGCGAGACCGCGCTCCGCGACCAGCTCGAGGCCTCCATCCGGGACGGCGAAGCAGCCCGGGCCGCGCACGCCCGCGACCGCCAGCGCATCGCCAACGGCGTCTGCCCCTGCTGCTCCCGCTCGTTCGAGAACCTCCGCCGCCACATGGCGACCAAGCACCCCGACTACGCCGCCCCCCAGGTGAAGAAGCGGACCCGGTTCGAGTGCGGCTGCGGCCGATCGTTCGACACGTACGCAGGCCTCCGGGTCCACCAGGGCCGGGCGCGCGGTAACGACTGGGAACGCGCGATCGAGACGCACTCCGCCAACCACCCTGACACCGAGCACCTGTGCGCGGACATCCAGAAGGTCGACGTCCGCTACCTGCCGAAGACCGACCTGCTGTGGGCGTCGCCGATCTGCACCGAGCTCTCCCCGGCCGGCGGCCGCCGGCGCCGCCAGGCGGCGGACCAGCCGACCCTCTGGGAAGAGCACGGCCACGTCCCAGCTGAGGCGTTCGAGCGCACCAGGGTCACGTTCTGGGAGGTGCTCCGCTCCGCCGAGGTGCACGAGCACTCGGCGATCCTGGTGGAAAACGTCGTCGAAGCCGCTGACTGGCACCTGTTCCCGACGTGGCTCCACGGCTGGGAGACCCTCGGCTACAACGTGCAGATCGTGTGCGTCTCCGCCGCGCACATCGGCGACGAGGTGAACCAGCACGCCCCGCAGTGGCGCGACCGTCTCTACTTCGGCATCACCCGCCGCGGCGTCCGGCTCCCCGATCTGAAGCCCCGCCCGCTGGCGTGGTGCCCCGCCTGCGGCCACGACGTCGAGGCCGAGCAGGCGTGGAAGCCGGGCGCCCGCCGGATCGCCGGCCAGCCGGTCGGGAAGTACGGGCCCCAGTACCTCTACACCTGCCCCGAGAACCCGGCCCACGGCGTGGTCGAGCCCTACGTGTCGCCCGCCGCGGCCGCGATCGACTGGACCGACCTCGGGCAGCGCATCGGGGACCGCAAGCGGCCGCTCGGCGCGGCCACCATGCGCCGGATCGCGATGGGCGCCGAGACGATCGGCCTCCCGGCGCTCGTCGCGGCGGCCGGGAACACCTGGGACGGCGCCTCGGGCGCGGCGAACGGGTACGTCCGCGCCTGGCCGGTGGACCAGTCCCCGACGCCGGCGCAGGTGAACACCATCCAGAACGGCATCGCCATGTCCGAGCCGTTCGTGTCGATGCTGCGCCGCAACGGGAAGAACCACGGCGTCAGCGGCCCGGTCCCGACGTTCAGCGCCGGCGGCTACCACCACGGCCTCACCATCCCGCCGGGCGCGTTCATCTCCGCCCACCACGGCGGATACGCGGCCGGTGACCCGTCGATGAACCGGCCGGTAACCGAGCCGCTGCGGACGGTCACCGCGAAGTCCACGCGGTCCCTGGTGATCCCGTACCGGAAGGGCGCGAAGCCCTACCCGGCGACGGCGTCGGCGCTGTCGACAATGGCCACCCGGGAAGCCCACGGAATCCTCACCAGCGACGCCGAGGCGATCGCGGTCGAGGACTGCTACTTCCGGATGCTCAAGCCCCGCGAGGCAGCGAACGCCCAGCGGTTCGTGCCCGCCTACGTCATTCACGGCAACCAGGGCGAGCAGCAGATGCAGGCCGGGAACGCCGTGCCCGTCAACGTCGCGCATTGGCTGGGCCGGCAGACCGCGGAGGTGCTCGCGTGAGCACGACGTACGCCGAGTTCCTCGAGCGCCGCGCGCAGCTCGCGCACGGCGGCGGCTTCGAGCCCATCGTGATGCCGGAGCACCTCTTCGACTTCCAGATGCAGCTGGTCGACTTCGCGGTCCGCCGCGGCCGCGCCGGACTCTTCGCGGACTGCGGCCTGGGCAAGACCCCGATGACCCTCGCGTGGGCCGAAAACGTGCACCGCCAGACCGGAAAGCCAGTCCTGATGCTCACCCCGCTCGCGGTCGGGTTCCAAATCGTCGACGAGGCCCACCGCTTCGGCCACGACGCAGCGCTCTCCCGCGACGGGAACGTCTCTGCCCCGATCACGGTCACGAACTACGAGCAGCTCGGGAAGTTCGACCACGAGGACTACGGCGGCGTCGTGTGCGACGAGTCCTCCATCCTGAAGTCGTTCGACGGCGCCACACGTGCCCAGATCACCGAGTTCATGCGGCGCACGCCGTACCGGCTCCTCGCGACGGCAACCGCCGCCCCGAACGACTACACCGAGCTCGGCACCTCCAGCGAGGCCCTCGGCGACCTGGGCTACACCGACGTCCTGACCAGGTTCTTCACCAACAAGAACCGCACGGTCTCGAACCGGTCGCGGTTCGCCGCCACCAGCCGTGACGTCGGGTGGCGGCTGAAGGGCCACGCCGAGGTCCCGTTCTGGCAGTGGGTGTCGTCGTGGGCGCGCGCAATCCGAAGGCCGTCCGACTACGGCTTCGAGGACGGGCCGTTCGTGCTCCCGGAGCTCGTCGAGCGCGTCACCGTTGTCGACGCCGGCCGGGAGGACGACGGCGGACTGTTCGACGTCCCCGCGGTCGGCCTCGCGGAGGAGCGCGCCGAGACCCGCCGCACCCTGACCGAGCGCTGCGAGGCAGCTGCCACCCGGCTCGCCGACGCAGACGCAGCCGTGGCGTGGTGCCACCTCAACGACGAGTCCCGGCTCCTCGCGCAGCTGATCGACGGCGCCGTCGAAGTCACCGGGTCCGACGCGCCCGAGGCGAAGGAGGAGAAGCTCGCGGCCTTCACCCGCGGCGAGATCCGGGTCCTCGTCACGAAGCCCTCGATCGGCGCGTGGGGCCTCAACTGGCAGCACGCCCACCGGATGACCTACTTCCCGTCGCACTCCTACGAGCAGCTGTACCAGGCCGTCCGCCGCATGTGGCGGTTCGGACAGACACAGCCCGTCGAGGTCGACGTCATCACGACCCCCGGCGGCCAGAACGCTCTCGCGAACCTTCACCGCAAGGCCGACCAGGCCGACCGGATGTTCACCGCGCTGGTCGCCCACATGAACGACGCGGCCGCCGCCCCGGCCCGCTCCTACGACACCCCCCTGGAGGTCCCGCCGTGGCTGGCGTCCTGAAGCAGCAGATCACCGACCGGTACGCGATCTACAACGCGGACTGCATGGACGTCCTCGCGGCGCTCCCGGCCGACTCGATCCACGCCGCGATCTACTCGCCGCCGTTCGGGGGGCTGTACCAGTACTCCAGCGACGACCGCGACCTGTCGAACGCCCGCAGCTACGACGAGTTCTTCACCATGTACGGGTTCGTCGTCGACGAGCTCTACCGGGTCACCATCCCGGGCCGCACCGTCGCCGTGCACGCCGCGCTGGTCCCGTCCGGCAACACCGGCCGCGACGCTTACACCGACTTTCCCGGCGACGTCATCCGAGCCCACCAGGCCCGCGGCTGGGCGTTCATCGCCCGGCACGTCATCTGGAAGGAGCCCCTCGGCGTCCGGCTGCGCACGATGGCGAAGAACCTCGCCCACAAAACGATCGTCGACGATGCCGCTCTCGGCGGTGTCGCAGCCCCGGACGAACTGCTGATCTTCCGGAAGCCCGGCGCCTCGGAACCTGTCCACCACCCCGCGGGCCTCACCGGGATCTACGCCGGCTCCGAGGAACCGCCGGCCGACCTCGAGCCCTACCGCGGCTGGACCGGCGACCAGAAGGAGAACCGCTGGTCCCACTGGATCTGGCGCCGCTACGCGTCGAGCGTCTGGGACGACGTACGCATCGACCGCGTGCTGCCGTTCCAGGACGCTAAGGACGAGGACGACGAGAAGCACGTCCACCCGCTCCAGCTCGACGTGATCGAACGGTTCATCGACCTCCGCACCCTCCCGGGCGAGCGCGTTCTCACGCCCTTCATGGGCGTCGGGTCCGAGGTCTACACCGCGGTCCGGATGGGCCGCTACGGCATCGGCGCCGAGCTGAAGCCGTCCTACTACGTCCAGGCCGAGCGGAACATGGCCACCGTCGACGCCCTCGACGCCACCTCCAGCCCCCTCGACCTCGCTGGCGGTGCCTGATGTACGCGATCAGCGGTTCAGCGGGCCAGCTGCTGTCGGTGGCCAGTGGAAGGGTGGCGGTGTGGCGGGTATCCGAGTCCCCGGTCATGCTGGGATCTTCAGTCGCCCTGGGGTGCTGCGAGGCCCCGGAGCCACCTGCAAGTGCGGCTGGCATGACCCACTACCGGGCACTCGCCGTGAGCGCGCGGAGTCGTACGCTCTGCACCTCGCGGAGGCCCGCGCCGAGCGGCTCCGCTCCTGCCGCGACTGCAAGCTCCGCAAGGACCTCAAGTGGATGTCCGCGAAGCCGGGACTCTGCAAGTCCTGTTCGTCGGCTCGCACGCGTGCATGGCGAGACGCGAACCCAGACGAGTGGGAACGCCACCGGCGGCGCTCCTACCTCAAGCAGAAGTACGGCATCACGCCTGAGCAGTACGACGAGATCCTCGCCGCCCAGGGCGGCGTCTGCGCCATCTGTGGCGACCCGCCGGCCGACTCGCGCGGCTATCGGATGCACGTCGATCACTGCCACAGCACGGGCCGCGTCCGCGGCATCCTCTGCGGCCCATGCAACCGGGGCCTGGGGAACTTCGCCGACAACCCCACGCGGCTCCTCGCCGCAGTGGACTACCTCCACCGCTGACACCCTGGGCGGCGCCCGATGATGGCGCTCTCCATCCGTCAGCCGTACCTCTGGGCCATCTGCAGAGGTGGGAAGGACGTCGAGAACAGGGCGAACAAGCGTGGCCAGGAGGCCGCGCGGAAGCAGTTCCTGCCCGCCTCGGGGCGGACGGTGCTGCTGCACGCGTCGTCCAGGTGGGAGGGCGAGGAAGCGTTCCGGGTGGTGCGCCACCGCACCGGCCTCGACGTCACGGCCGGGGGGCCGCGTGCGGACACGGCGTGGTTCGGGGACGGCGGGTTCGTCGCGACCGCCCGGGTGGAGGCGATCCACACCGCTGACGCCTGCTACGACCCGCTGTCGGGTCGCATGTGCTCTCGGTGGGCGGAGGAGAACGCCGCCCACCTTGTCCTCGGTGAGGTCCGGGTCCTCCACCGACCAGTCCCGTACCGCGGCGCCTTGGGCTTGTTCAAGGTCGAGGACGCCACGGTGCTCTCCCAGATCCGGAGGCAGCTCGCATGATCGCGCCCGACGACCCCCGCCACGGCACCCGCGCCGGCTACCAGGCCCACCGCCGCGCGAACGAGGACGCCTGCGACGCCTGCCTCCTCGGCCGGGCCCGGGAGGACAAGAACCTCCGCTACGACCGCCACCGCGGCGTCCAGCTGCTGTACTCCGCCGCCGAGACCTACGCCGTCCTCGAGCCATGGCTCGCGCTCGGCCTCACCTACGGTGGCATCGGGTCCGCCGCCGGCATCGGCGGCACCCACGGATCCCGGATCGGCGAGCAGATCCGCGCCGGCCGCCCCGTCCGCCGCGCCACCTACCTCGCGCTGGCCACCCTCACCGAGGCCGACCTCGACTCGCGGCTCAAGGTCTACTCCGGCCTCACCCAGGCCCGCGTCTTCAGCCTCATGGCCGCTGGTCACCCGCTCTCCGAGATGCCGATCGCCTCCACGGGGAAGTGGCGGTACAGCGACATGGTCACCGTCGGGGTAGCCCGCCGCGTCCGCGACTTCTACGCCGACCACCAGACCATCCCTGGCCGTTCCGCGTTCACCCGCAGCCGCGCACGTCTGGCCGGCCACCAACCACCGGCCGCGTGGGACGACCCCGGCACCCTCGCGTGGCCCCTCGGCTGGACCAGCGACCTCACCACCGTCGACGAGGTCGACGAGGTCGCCGTGCAGCGGATCCTCTCCGGCGAGTGGCGCGGTCCCGCGAACCGCGCCGAGCGGGTCGAGGTGATCCGCCGGTGGACCGCGAGGGGCGGGTCCCTCAACGAGCTCGCCCGCCGCACCGGCTGGAAGACCGACCGGTACTTCAAGCTGTCCGAGCAGGTGGCGTCATGACGGCCGAGACAGCGCGGCACAACCACCGCGACCGGTTCTGTCGAGACCGCGAACCGGGCGAGTGGGTGACGGGTGTCCGGTGTCTCGCCTGCGATCCGCTGCCGGTAGTCACACCGCCCGCTTCCTCGACGCCTGAGGAGGCGTGATGACCGATCGGATCCCACCGCGACACAGCGGTTACCGCCCAGCGCCGAGCACCAGCGGGTTCGATCCCGCGACCGATCCCCGACCTGCGCCGCCGACCGGTCGCGGCGGCGGCTCCCTTCCGATCGAGGAAGCGGCTTCTGGAACGCGGCGTCTGCAATGCGCTTTCGCGCTGCACCGAGGCCGCTACTGCCGCCTGCCCTACGGGCACGACGGCGACCACGCACCGAACCGACAGATCGACCAGGAGACGACCCGATGAGCGGCATCACCCACCCCGACACCGCCCGAGTCCTCCGGGACATCGCCGGCGAGCGCGAGCGTCAGGTCAATAAGAACTGGACCCGCGACCACGACGACCATCACGACACCGACACCCTCGTGCGGCTCTCAGCGTCCTACGCCCGCCGTCAGGGCAAGGGCAAGGCACCCGGCTACTTCGACCGCGAGCGTCTGGTGCAGGCCGCTGCACTGCTCGTGGCTGCCGTCGAGGCGATGGACCGACGGGAGGCCCGCGATGTCGAATGACGACTACACCCCGGCGACCGAGAAAGCGCAGTCGTGGTCCTGCCCCGACTGCGCGTGGATGCAGACCGCCCACCCGGCTTACGGGTGGGCGGCGCACGACGACCGGGCCGTTGAGGTTCACCGGACGGCCCTCTGCCCCGCCCGGCCCGGAGGTGCGCGGTGACACCTGAGGAAAAGGCCGAGAAGCGCGAGGCCGTCATCCAGGGGATGGTCGATAAGGGCTACACGCGAGAGCGGGCCGAAGAGGTCATCGGCTCCATCGCCAAGACCCTGTTCGGCCCCGGTGGGCGATTCAGCGACGTAAGCAATCCACCCGGTTCGACCACGGGTGGTGAGGACCGTGGCTGAGCGCGAAGTGGCCGCCTACGTCATCGGCAAGAGGTACGACTGCGACGAGTGCGGGGCCGAGATGGTCCGCGACGGGGTGGACCCGACGGTCCTGACGACGTGGCCTCCGAAGTACCCACACAGGTGCGCGAACGGGCACGTCGCCAACCTGACCCGGTCCTACCCCGGGCACAACGTCCTGATCACGAACGAGGACGTGCCGCGAGCCATCCGTAGGCGACAGCCGCCGGTCTCCGGGAGCGACTCGTGACGGCCGGCCAGGAGCCGGTGGAGCTCTGCGGCACCCGGCTGTTCGACGAGTCCTGGACCGGCGACCATTCCTTCCATCACCGCCAGCCTCGCGGGATGGGCGGCTCCCGCCGCCGTGAGGTGAACTCCCCAGCGAACGTGATGCTGCTATGTGGCTCTGGCACAACGGGCTGTCACGGGTTCATCGAGAAGTACCGGTCCTCGGCTGAACAGGAAGGCTGGCTGGTCCGCCACGGTCAGGACCCAGCGGAGGTCCCGGTCACGGTGTTCGGCGGATGGAACGCGGTCACGACGATGCAGGGCGTGAAGATCCGCGACCACATCGCGACCAGGCGCGTCCTGCTCACCGATGCCGGCGACTACCAGGAGGTCGCGGCATGACGAACGGGATCATCCCGAGCAAGCGGCGCACCGTCTGGGAGCGGGACGGCGGGGTCTGCCACTACTGCAAGGTGACCCCACCCGATGACGAGCAGACCGTCGACCACGTGTGGCCGAAGCTGCTCGGCGGGACGAACGCCAACACGAACCTCGTCGCCGCATGCTGGGACTGCAACAGCCGGTTCGGCCACCAGACGCACAAGTGCTTCTGCGCCTTCTGCCACGCCGCCCGAGTAGCGCACGCACAGGCCACGCCGACAGCTCGACCGCTGACGCAGCGCATCGGCGACCTGTTCCCCGACCTCGCGCCGACCAATGCCGCCACGGCCCACCAGTCCACCGACGCCCCTGGGGAGGGAGCACGTTGAAGACCGCCCGCACCTGCATCTCGAGGTCGGCCACGAGCCCACGCGTGCTCAGGGACCGGCACCTCGAGGGCTGCGAGAACACGCACTGCGTCGGCTGCCAGCCGTGCCCGGAGCGGCACTGCCGGGTCTGCGGTGACGAGCACGTCACGGTCGACGGCGTCGGCACCGACCAGACCTGTGCATCCTGCATCGGCGAGGTCCGGGAGGACCTGACCCTGATCGGCGTCTACGCGGCCCGGCTCCTCGGTGAGGCGATCGTCCGCGGGATCAACTCGCAGGCCATGGTCCTCGACGGCCCGGTCGCCCGCGCCACGACGTACGCGCTCCGTCTCCGCCGGATCATCGACGGCAGTGCCTGCACACTCGGCGCCGGATGCCCGTTCCACGGCGCCCGGTCCCACGGCCCCACCTGCCGAGGCGACTGCCGGCACCGCTCCTGCGCTCGCATCAACGCACCCTGCCCGGACGCTGTCGCGTTCAACGCCGCGAACCGCGACGAACCCCACCCGACCTGGGTGGTCGGGACCTGGGAGATGAAGGTGCGCGACCACCTGGGCCAGCCCGGCGACGACGCCCCCACCCTCACCGAGGCCCGCGACTACCTCGCCGGGCACCTGACCCGCCTCGCCCACGACCCCGACTTCCCGTTCGAGCAGCTCGGCGACGACCTCGAGCACTGCCGCGAACACCTCGAGAGCGTCCTCCACGACGGCGACCAGGTCGAGAAGGGCGCACCCTGCCAGCGCTGCAAGCGGCCGGTCCTCCGCACCACCGCCGACGACGGGAAGGTCACCTACCGGTGCGAGCACTGCGCCCGCGACCTGTCCGAGACCGAGTACCGGATGGCCGTCCGGTCCGACCACATCGCCAACGCCGACCGCCTCAACGCCACCGACATGGCCGAACGCACCGAGGTCGACGAGTCCACCATCCGACGCTGGGCCTCCCGCCGCACCACACAGCGCCGCGGCGAGAAGCCGGTCATCCACCCGCCGCTCCTCCGCTCCTGCGGCGTCGACGGGAAGAACAGGAAGGTCTACCGGGTCAGCGAGGTCGAGCGGATCCGCGACACCGGAGGAGACCACCGAGGCACCACCATCATCACAACGGAGGCAGCATCATGATCCCCATGTCCACGCCCACCCGCGAGATCCCGACAGGGGTCGCTGCCACCATCCTCGCCATCGGCTGCGCCGGCGGCCTTGTCGCGACCGCCCGGGCCGGCTCCTGGTGGTGGATCCTGTTCGTCGTCCTGCTGCTGGTGACGGCCGCCTCGGCGTACGGTGCGGTCGAGTCGTTCCAGCTCCGGCATCGGGACGAGGAAGGGAACCCGATCGCATGACGCTCACCGACTTCCTGCTGGCGCGCATCGCAGAGGACGTGGCGGGCGCCGAGGCGGCCGACGCTGTCCCGGCCCCGTGGGGCTTCTGGGACGACGGACGCGTGCTGGCCGAGTGTGAGGCGAAGCGGCGGATCGTGGGGCTGCATGGCCGTGTCGACCCCTGCGACGCGCATGATGGGGCGACGCTGGAGACGGTCGAGTGTGACACCCTGCGCGCCCTCGCGGCCGTGTACGCCGACCATCCCGATTACCGCGAGGAGTGGCGACAGTGACGGGTGACTTCGATAGCGGGGTCACCGGGATGGCCCGCAAGCAGGCCGAGCTCAACCAAGCCGCGATCGAGCAGGCCTGCGAGGCAGCGCTTCAAGGTGGCGAGTATGGAGTTCGAATGGTCCGCCACAGCGACGGAACGGTCACTGCCCGGGTCGACCCGGGCGTTCCCTACGGCACCATCCACGAGTACCCGTGGGGCGACACGTCCGGCGAATCGTAGGCGGGACCACCGACGTCCGGTACCGTGAGCATCGAAGGGGTGGACGAGTGCACCCTGAGCACGCCCGGTGAGCCGCACAGGCCCCGGGCGTTCTGCACGCCGGCGGAGGTGAGCACGGTGGTCCTCTTCCACGTCCCGGACTTCGACCGCCCTGCGTGCACGAAGCCGGAGCACCTGCCTCTCGTCGACGCCGCGTTCGACAAGCCCGGCGGCCCCGCCGGCGACCTGATGCGCAAGGCCCTCTGCACCGGCTGCCCCGCCTCCGACGCGTGCCTGAGCGAGGCCATGACCCGCGGCGAGTGGGGTATGTGGGCCGGCACGACCGGCAACTCCCGCACCCGACACGGGGCACCGAAGCCGATCATCAAGCGGTCGAAGGTCGCGTGACCGACACGACCGCGCACCAGTGCGCGTACCCCGAGGTGAAGGTCGGCCACGACCTGGCCGACGGCGAACTGCTGAAGGTCGGCGACCGCATCCTGGTCCCGTGCCCGGACTGCGGAGCCACACCTCGCGACGAGCTCGACTGGTGCACCGGCACCATCGAGCAGACCGAGAAGGCGTTCACCCGGCTCGCGCTCGACCGGGGCATGTCGCTGTACCACTGGTCCCCGACGAAGAACCGCGGCGGCATCATCCGCCGCGGCCTCGTCCCGCACCGCCGCCCAACCACGCACGCCACGCCCTCGTGGCGCGCGCCCTACGTCTGCTTCGGCGACACCGTCGCGTGGGCATGGGCGCTGTCCGGCGCTCAGCGGTCCGCGCCAGCAGGCTCGTGGGACCTGTGGGAGACACGCATGGGGGACCTCACCGAGCCGCGCATCCTGCCCGTCGACGACGTCAACGGCATCCACGAGATCCGCACCGAGCACCGCGTCTACAAGCGGCACCTCTGGTACGTCGGTACGCGGGTCAAGAGCTGATGGCCAGGCGGGCCGACGGCAGCCACACCAGCCAGGCGACCGAGCGCGCCGCCGAGCATCGTGCCGAGCGCGAGGCGTGGGCGCCGACCGTGGCGACCGGGACGGTCGAGTGCAGGCGCGGAGACCAGTGCCGGATGCAGGACCACCGCATCCTGCCCGGGCAGGCGTGGGACCTGGGCCACCCGGACAACGTCTGCTCGGCACCCACGGCGCCCGAGCACGAGCGGTGCAACCGGTCGACGTCGACGTGGAAGGCGCAGGCCAAGAAGCGGCCGGCGCCGGCGCACCCGTCGCAGCTGACCCGCGCGTCCGCGCGCGGTACCCAGGGGGGGTACCCCTCCCCCACCCCCAAGACTTCAGGACCGCGGGCATAGCACTCCCGACCATGCGTGCCCGGTCGTCCTGTGTTTTTTCGCTGATCTGACGCCCCGGCCGCCGCACGGTGGCCGCAGCTCGAGCCCCGCACGGGGGTCGGGCGACAGGGCGAGTCCCGCACGGGAGGAACCATGGCCGCACGCACCGCGACGCGCCCCGTACCCCGCACGCTCGAGGCCGCAGGCAAGAAGCTGTGGCGCGAGATCGCCGGCGAGTACGAGCTGCGTCCCGACGAGTACCGGGTGCTCGAGGACGCCTGCCGAGAGGCCGACCTCATCGAACTGCTCGCGAAGGCGCAGCGCGACGAGCCGCTCCTCATCGAGGGCTCCCAAGGGCAGATGGTCCTCAACCCGCTCGTCTCCGAGCTGCGGCAGCACCGAGCCACGCTGTCCGGGCTGCTCGCGAAGCTGAAGCTGCCCGACCTCCCCGACGAGGGCGAGGGCAGCGGCGGCGGTGGCCAGCCGGCGCCCGCCAACGACCGGTCGGCGAAGGCGCGAGACGCGGCGAACGCCCGCTGGTCTCGCCGTGGCGCGTAGACGGTCGGCCGCCGCGAGGTCGAAGTCGACCTCGATCAAGGACCAGATCGACGACTGGATCCGGTGGTGGAAGCTCGAGCTAGCCGCGGTCGCGCCGCCGGCCGAGCTCGAGTGGGAGCCGATCAAGGTCGGGCCCACCTGGCAGTGGGACAACGGCTGGGTCCTCCCGGAGAAGACGCTCGGCTGGAACGTCCTCGCCTGGTGCGCGGTCTGGCTGCGGGACAAGCGCGGCGACCCGTGGATCTTCACCCCGGAGCAGGCGCGGTTCATCCTCTGGTACTACGCCGTCGACGAGCACGGCGATTTCCTGTACCACTCGGCGGTCCTGCAGCGGCTGAAGGGCTGGGGCAAGGACCCGATCGCCGCGTGCATCGCGCTCGCCGAGTGCTTCGCGCACGTCCGGTTCTCCCACTGGGACGACGCCGGTGAGCCGGTCGGCCGCGAGGAGCCGAACGCCTGGGTGCAGATCGTCGCCGTGTCGCAGGAGCAGACGCGGAACACGTTCAAGCTGTTCCCCGGGCTGGTGTCCGCAGAGGCCAGGAAGCACTACGGCATCCAGGTCGGCAAGCTCAACGTCTACGGGCTCGCGGACACTCGGCAGATCCAAGCCGTTACCTCGTCGCCGGCCGCGATCGAGGGTGGCCGGCCCACGCTCACCATCCGCGCAGAGACCCAGAACTGGGACTCGTCGAACGGCGGCCACGACATGGCCGGCGCGATGGAGGGCAACGCGGCCAAGTCCGAGGGCGGCCAGGCGCGGATGCTGGACATCTGCAACGCGTTCCGGCCCGGCGGCGAGTCCGTCGGCGAGAAGGCGCGCGAAGCGTGGGAGCAGACCCAGGGCGACGACGCGATCGACGACTACGGCCTCATGTACGACTCGCTCGAGGCGCCGCCCGAGGCGCCCCTGACAGCGGAGGACGCGCCAGCGGTCGTCCGGTCGATCTCCGGGGACTCCTACTGGCTCGACACCCGGCCGCGCGGCCGGATCGTGAAGTCGATCCTGAATCCGCAGAACCCAGCCAGCGAGTCGCGGCGGAAGTGGTACAACCAGATCACCGCGGTCGAGGAGTCCTGGGCCGACCCGCAGGAGTTCAAGGCCTGCGAGCGCGACAGCGACCTCGCGGCCCGGACCGAGCTGGTGATGTTCCTCGACGCGTCGAAGTCCGACGACTCGACGGCGCTGGTCGCGTGCCGGGTCTCCGACGGCCGGGTGTTCGCGCTGAAGGTGTGGCAGAAGCCCCCCGGTCACTCGACCGCCGCCGGCGCCCCGGCCTGGACGGTCGACCGGGCCGACGTCGACCACGAGGTCACCAGGTGTTTCAACACGTACCGGGTGGTCGGGTTCTGGGTCGACCCGTCGGACGCCCGTGACGACGAGACCGGCGAGCGGTACTGGGAGAACCTCTGCGACGAGTGGGCCCGCCGGTACGGCCGGCGGCTGAAGCTCAAGGCGGTCCGCACCGGCGACCACAAGCACGCCGTCGTGTGGGACATGCGGTCGAAGGTCCGGATGAAGCAGTTCACCGAGGCCGCGGAGCGCACCCAGACCGACATCGCGAACGGTGACCTGACCTACGCGCCGCACGCGCTCCTCGAGCAGCACGTCCGCAACGCCCGCCGGGCGCCCAACGAGCACGGAATCTCGCTGTCGAAGGAGCACCGCGAGTCCGCACGGAAGGTCGACGCCGCCGTCGCGATGGTCGGCGCCCGGCTGATGTGGCGGTTCTACCTGACCCAGCTCCAGCAGCAGCGCGAGAGCGACAAGAAGACCCGGATGAACCAGCAGAAGGTGGTGGTGATGCGTGGCAACACCCGTCGACGCGGCACCCGCGCTTCTGGCCGGGCACAGGCTGCTCGAGGACGAACTCGGTCCCTACCTGCAGCTGCGTAAGCAGCTCCAGAGCCACGCCACGAAGAACCGCGAGCTGGAGAGCTACTACGAGAGCTCGCAGAAGGTTCGCCAGCTCGACATCGCGATCCCGCCCCACCTGAAGGACCTCATGGTCGCGGCCGGTTGGGGCGGCACCGCGATCGACGTGATCGAGGAGCGGCTGAACTGGTCGGAGTTCGTCTCCGCGGGCGACCTCATGGGCCTGGACGAGATCTACGTCGACAACGACCTCGACGTGGAGGCGCCGCTGGCCCAGCTCGACGCGCTCATCTCCGGCGTCTCGTTCGTCACCGTCGGCACCGGCGACGCCGACAAGGACGAGCCGCCGATCCTCGTCACCGCCGAGTCCCCTGCCGACTGCACCACCCTGTGGGACTACCGCCGCCGCATGAGCGTCGCGGCGCTGTCCCGCACCGTCGGACCGACCGGACGGGTCGACATGGAGACCCTCTACCTGCCGGACAAGACGATCTCTCTCGAGCGCGGCCGCGACGGGCGCATGGAGGTCGTCGACCGGGACGACCACGAGAAGGGCCGCGTTCCCGTGTCGCGGCTCGTCAACCGCGCCAGGACGTCCCGCAAGGGCGGACGCTCCGAGCTGACCCGGGCGGTCCGATACTACGTCGACGCCGCGATCCGGACGCTGCTCGGCATGGAGGTCAACCGGGAGTTCTACACCACCCCTCAGCGCTGGCTCATGGGCGCTGACATGTCCGTCTTCCAGGACGAGGAAGGCAAGATGGCCGACGCGTGGGCGGCCGTCGCCGGGCTCATGCTGGCGATGCCGCGGCCGTTCGACAAGGACACTGAGCAGTGGGGCGAGCTCCCTCAGGTGGGCCAGTTCGCGGCGGCGCCGCCGACCCCGTACATCGACCAGGTGCGGGCCTACTCCATGCTGCTCGCCGCGGAGGTCGGTATCCCGGCGTCGTACCTCGGGTACGCGACCGACAACCCGGCGTCTGCGGACGCGATCCGAGCCGGCCAGGACCGGCTCATCAACCGCAGCCTGCGCCGGCAGCGAGGCTTCACCCAGGGGTGGCGCGACGTTGCGTACAACGCGCTGCTGTGGCGCGACGGAAGGGTCGACGTCGACAAGCTGAAGCAGGTCGCCCCGGACTGGACCAACCCGGCGACCCCGACGCCGCAGGCCGCGGCCGACGAGGCCACCAAGTTGATCGGTGCCGGTGTCCTTCTCCCCGACTCCGAGGTCACCTACAAGAGGGTCGGCCTCACCCCGATCGAGCGCGCGCAGCTCCGGTCCGAGAAGCGGCGGGCCGCGGCCCGGCAGATGGTGTCCGACCTCGCGGCGGCCAACAGCAACGTGATCGACCTCGCTGCGCGGCGTCGTGGCCAGCAGGGCTGAACTCGACGCCCAGGCCGCGGCGCAGGCCACGGTCGTCGCGACAGCGTGGGCGCAGTTCCAGGCCGCGTACGCCGGCCTCGGGCTGACGCCGGCGCAACTCGCGACCAACGAAGGAATCCAGGCGCTCCGGGACCTGTTCGCGGACTTCATCGCCGCGTGGGGCGAGGTTGCCGGCACGCTGGCCGCGGACTTCTACGACGAGCTGCGCGACCAGGCTGGCATCCCGGGCTCCTTCCAGGCACTCGTGCCCGACCCGCTCGACTCGGCGCAGGTCGACGGCATCGTCAGTTGGGCCGTCACCCCGCCCCGCGACGTCGACGAGCTCGACATCGAGACGATGCTCGCCAAGATCGAGGGCGCCTCGCAGCGGCTGATCCGGCAGGCGCAGCGGGACGCCCTCAACGAGTCCGCCCGCCGCGACCCAGCCCGGCCACGGGTCGCCCGGATCCCGATGGGGGCCGAGACGTGCGCGTTCTGCCTCGTACTCGCATCGCGCGGCTACGTGTACCGGTCCGAGACCAGCGCCGGCCGGAACAACAGCTACCACGACTTCTGCGACTGCGAGCAGGACGTCACCTGGTCATCGAACCCTGAGCCCCCGGACGGCTACGACCCCGGCGAGCTGTACGGCAAGTACGACGCCGCACGCAGGGCCGCCGGCAGCTCCGACCTCCGCAAGATCCTCCGCGAGCTCCGCCTCCAGGAGGGCATCCGCTGATCTTCCGCCCGCACGGGCGGCTGGCAACACCCACTCATCGCGTGCGCCGCACGGTGCCGCGACCGATCCCGCACGGGAGACACCCTGCTATGAGCACTGCTGCACTGCCGACCCACCCGACGCTTCGTCACCCCCGCACGGGGCTGGCGCTGCAGGCCATCGGGCTCCACCCGCGAACGAAGCTGCCGCTCTGGCCGATCCTCGGTGCCGCCGAGGACGACTGGTCGTCGGTGTTCGAGGGGAAGACCCCCGACCAGGTGAAGAAGGAGCTCGAGGACGCCCTGGCGGCCGCGAGCGGAGGGACCGACGACAGCCCGTGGACCGAGCTGTTCAAGGACATGAAGCCCGAGGACGTCAAGACCGCGCTCGAGGAGTCCCGCAAGTGGGAGTCCCGGGCGAAGGGCAACAAGACGAAGGCCGACCAGTTCGACGAGCTGGCCAAGCTCATCGCCGGCGAGTCCGAGGATGAGCCCGACGCCGACAAGCTCAAGTCCGAGCTCACCGCTGCACAGCGGCAGGCCCGGGCGACCCAGATCGAGAACGCGGTCCTGAAGAGGCACGGCAAGCACGACGCCAACGCGGCGCTGCTGGTCGACTCCCGCACCTTCATGGACTCGGTCCGCGATCTGGACCCGTCGGCCGACGACTTCGCCTCGAAGCTCGACGCCGCGATCAAGAAGGCCGTCGACGACAACGACGCGTTCAAGGTCGCGCCCACCGCGACCCGGCCGAAGCCGGTCCGGCAGCAGGGCACTCCCTCCGACGGCAAGCAGGGCGGGTCCGTCGCCTCCGGGCGCGAGGCCTACGAGCAGCGGCACGGCAAGAAGTCGTAGCCGCACCACCCCGACCATCTCCCGAAGGAGTCAACGATGGACCTCTCCATCAAGACCACCACCTACGGCCAGGACAACCAGTCCTGGCTCGGTGCGGCGCACGGGACCGACGACGGTGTCGGCATCACGCTGGACACGTCGGCGTTCACCTCGGGCACGCACTACCCGGACGGGTTCTTCCTGTCCGGCATCCCACTGGGCAAGATCACGGCGACCGGCCTGTACGGGCCGTACAACAACTCGGCCTCGGACGGCACCGAGGTCTGCGCCGGCCACCTCCTCTCGCCCGTCAAGGCGCCCTCCTCGACCTCGGTCGACGTCCAGGGCGTCCTCTTCCACCACGGCACCGTCGTGGAGGCCAACCTGCCCGTCTCGATCGACTCCGACGGCAAGACCGACGGCGCCGGCCGGATCAAGTACATCTGAGAGGCAGTGACCCATGTTCCTGATCACTGACTACATCGACCCGGCCGAGCTGACGGGCTACACCCGCGCCGCGCTCGCCGACTTCGAGCAGAACCAGTTCACGCTCGCGCGGTTCCTGCCGTCCCGCAACATCGACGACCTCGACTACCGGTTCACCGCCGGCGGCGAGGGCCTCGTCGACGCGGCGACGTTCCGCGTGTACGACGCCCCGAGCCCGTTCGGGACCCGCAAGGGCGTCCAGCGCGTGTCCGGCGAGCTGCCGCCGATCTCGCGGCAGCTGCGGCTCAACGAGTACGACCGGCTCCGCCTCCGCGCGGCCGGCGACGACGCCATCCTCAACGCGATCTACGCCGACGCCCGTCGCCTCGCGCGGCAGATCGCGGCCCGCATGGAGATGGCCCGCGGCGAGGCCCTCTACAAGGGCAAGATCGTGCTCTCCGAGAACGGCGTGGTGGCCACGGTCGACTTCGGTCGCGCCGCCGGTCACACCGTCACCGCCGGCACCGCGTGGACCGACACCGCCACGTCCACCCCGATCACGAACCTCGTGTCCTGGGTGGACACCTACGTGGCGGCGAACGGCGAGAAGCCGGGCGTCGCGCTGGTGTCGACCCGGATCGCGCGGCTCATGCAGCGCAACGCCGAGGTCATCAACGCCGTCGCCGGAGCGGCCGCCGAGCGCACCCGCGTCACCGCGGAGGAGCTCAACGCCCTGCTGCAGTCCGAGGGGCTGCCGCCGATCGAGGTGTACGACGCCCAGGTCAACGTCGGCGGATCCGCGACCCGGATCATCCCCGACGACCGCGTCGTCCTGGCGCCCGCGCCCGGCGACCCGAACGACCCGGAGAGCACCGACCTCGGCGCCACCCTGTGGGGCACGACGGCCGAGGCGCTCGAGGACGAGTACGCGATCGAGTCCCCGGACCAGCCGGGCATCGTCGCGGGCACGTACAAGAGCCCCGACCCCGTCGCGGTGTTCACGAAGGCGTCCGCGATCGGCCTGCCGGTCATGGCGAACCCGAACCTGACGTTCGCCGCCGACGTCGCCTGACCTGAAGGGGAGCCCAAGATGACTCAGAAGCTCACCACCTTCGTCCACGTGGTCAACCCGGACACGCTCGAGAACGTCGTTCTCGAGCCCGGCCAGACCGTCCCCTCGTGGGCGAAGGACCAGGTCACCAACCCCAAGGCGTTCGAGGCCACCGACGACGAGCCCACCGCGGCCGCCGACGAGACCACGGACACCTCGGAGAGCGACTACGACCCGGCCAGCGACGACGTCGACGGGGTGAACAACTACCTCGCCAACGCCGACGAGGACGAGGTCCAGCGGGTCCTGGCCGCCGAGGCGGCCGGGAAGAACCGCAAGGGCATCGTCGAGGGCCCCTACGCCGAGGTCGACTGACCGATGGCTGGACTGGAGGACTACGTCACGATCGACGCGGCAGCGGTCGCGGAAGGCTGGCGCACGCTCACCGAAGAGCAGGCGGCAGCCGCCGAGTCGCTGATCGACCGTGCGATCCCGATCCTGGTCTCCCAGTCCCCCGGACTGCTCGACCGCCTCGAAGCGGCCACCACGCCGCCCGAGGCGGTCGAGCAAGTCCTCGTCCAGGCCGTACGCCGCGCGCTCCAGCCGACCTTCAACCCGGACGGCGCGAAGAGCATCAGCAAGACGCTCGAGGGTGAGTACTCCGAGACCGTCACCTGGGACACCAGGGCCCTCCAGGGTGGCCTGTACTTCCACGCGAGCGAGCTCGCGCTGCTCGCCGGCCCGGCACGCAAGGGCCGCGGCAAGGCGTTCGCGATCAACCAGACACCGCGCTACTGATGTCCGGCATCGACGCAGCCTTCCTCTCCCGCGGGATCGCCGAAGCTGCGGCGCTGCGTACCGACACCTGCAGGATCACCCGCCCGGGCGACGGGGAACGCACCCGCAACCCCGCAACGGGGAAGTACGAGGACCCCGAGCCTGTCACCGTCTACGAGGGGCCGGCCCGCATCCCCTCGCGCGCGAACTCGCCCGCCGGGAGCGCCCGGGCGGCCGACGGGGGCTCCGCGGCCTGGCAGGTGTCGGACTTCCCGCTCGACCTGCCGCTCGACGGACCCGGCTACACCTCCGGCGAGTCCGTCGGCCCGGGCCAGACCGTCACCTGGTTGACCTCGGCCACGGACCCCGAGCTGGTCGGCCGCGTGTTCGGGATCGTCGCCCCCGCGCGACAGACGTACGCCGTCGCACGCAGGTTCCTGATGCGAGAGGTGGTGAGCTGACCATGGGAACCGTCCACATCGACGCCTCGGAAGTCGCCCGCCTCGCCGTCGACCTGTCCGAGGCGCCCGGCCGGCTGCAGCGCCGTGCACCGCGCACCATGAAGCGGTCCGCGCTCGAGATCAAGCGCCGCATGATGCAGGACTTCTCCGGCCACCGCCGAGCCCGCGGCACGGAGCTGTCGCTCGAGATGCAGCAGCTCGACGGACTCGGACTCACCTGGGAGATCGGCGAGCTCGACTCCGCCGGCTACAGATGGGGTCTCGCCGCGATCCTCACGTTCGGAACGTCGAACAACGCGCCCGTCGTCGACCACACCGCGGCGCTGTGGCGCGAGATGCCGACCACGATCTCCCACCTCGGCGGCGACGCCGAGGACTCGGTCCTCCGGGGCGCCGAGTGAGCAGCAACGCCCTCGCCGACGCGGTCCTGGACCTCCTCGGCGCGGACGAGCGGATCGTGCTCGTCGAAGGCCCCGGCACCGCCATCGGCGAGCTCGTGCCCCTCTACGACGGACACGTAGTCGACTCCGACGGCGTCGAGAAGACGATCAGCGCCCCGCTGCCGTACCTCGTGCTGTTCACCACCCCTGGAGCCCCGGTCCGCGCACGCGTCGGCCGCACGTCGACGCTCCGGGCCGTCGAGTTCCAGATCACCGCGGTCGGCGGCGACCGCTGGCAGTCCCTCTGGGCAGCCGAGCTCGCCGAATCCCTCCTCGACGCGAAGACCGTCACCCCGGCCGATGACCGGCCCCGGCGCATCCAGCGCACGCCGGACAACCTCTTCGTCGCACGCGACGACACCTGGACCCGGCCCGGCGGCAAGCCGCTGTTCATGTGCCCGGCCCGGTACGCCGCCGCCGTCAAGCGCTGAACCAGCCAACCATCGAGCACGGAGGAGCTCCGTCATGCACAAGTCCGACATCGAGTACGTGCGGGTCGTGAACCCGGAGACCGGCGTCAAGATCACGGTCGGCGCCAAGGTCGTCCCCGAGGGCCACGAGGTGGTCGACGAGCCGGCCGTGGACCGGAACGGCCGCCCGCTCGACGCCACTTACCCGGAGAAGACGACCGTCGACGGCGTCGAGCCGGTCGCCAGGCCCTACGGCGAGTGGCTCGTGAAGGAGCTGCAGGCCGAGGTCGAGGCCCGCAACGACGCCGCCGGCGACGACGAGCCCCAGATCGTCGTCGAGCCGCCGGGCAACAAGCCCGAGCTCGTCGCCGCGCTTGAGGCCGACGACGCCCGCCGAGCCAGCTGAGACCCCGCCCGGGCAAGTCCCCGGGCGGTTTCCGAGCCACGCAACGCCACCGCGCGAACCGAGAGTCGCGCACCCGACGCCTTGAGGAGGCAACCGCATGTCCATCTACGAGCCCGAGGCCGTCGAGAGCCAGGGCGCAACGAAGATCAAGCTGCTGTCCGCGGTCGTCGACGCGGCGGCGGCCAGCCTGGCCACTGAGGTCAACGCCGCCAGCTCGGTCGAGGCGACGCTCGTGTTCAACACGTGGAACCCGACCCGGACCCCGAACACCGGCACCGCACCCCGCCGGGTCGGCACCCGCGACCAGTTCCCCCGCGAGGGCAACATGCAGTACCAGCCCATCGCGATCACCTACCCGGACGACCCACAGGCCGACACCGGGGACCCGAACGTCAAGGCGAAGGACCTCCTCACCGAGGGCACCGTCAAGTACGTCCTGGTCCGCAAGGGCATCGACGTCGACACGGCGTTCGCCGCAGACCAGAAGTACGAGCTGTGGAAGGTCCGCTGCGGCGCGCAGATCGAGACCCAGTCCGGCGAGGACGAGTTCGCCGAGTACCAGATCCAGCAGAACCTCTACCCGCTGCAGAAGGTGGCGAAGGGCGTCATCGCCGCCTGACCGTCGCCTGCCCTGCACCACGAACGAGGGCGGCGAGGCCTGGCTCGGACTCGCCGCCCTCTCCGTTCGCCCGCACCACACCGAGCCGATCCGAGCCTCCGAGCCAAGGGAGCACCCGCATGTCCATCCCCCTGTCCCAGCTGATGCAGATCGACGACCCCGACGTCGGCCCCCTCCGCGGCGCCTACACGATCTGCCTGGCCCCGAAGCTGTCGGTCGAGCTCGAGGCCGCCACGGCGCGGTACACCGAGTCAGAAGCCGCACTGAAGGTCGCGCGCGAGGACGCCGAGTCCGACCGGGAGCGACCCGGCCGGCAGCGCAGGGTCGGGCAGAAGAGCACCCTGAAGGAGCTCGAGGAGAAGGCCGACCGTGACGCGGCTGAGGCCGACGAGATCCGGGAACGAATGCTCGCCCGGTCGATCGAGCTGCAACTGGTCGTCGACGAGGACCGGTGGGCCGAGTTCACCCGCGAGCACCCCGCGCGCGACGAGGACGACGACCCCACCGGTGCGCGGCGGGACCGGTTCTACGGGATCGGGCTGTGCAACGTCGATGAGCTGCTGAAGATCATCGACCACTTCATCACCCGGTACGGCGACGAGCGGCCCGCCGACGGATCGTGGGCGTTCGTCAAGGCGAACTCGGCGCCCGGCGAACGCGACGGCCTCGCCGCGAAGATCGTGCGGATGCACACCGCGGGTGTGGACCTGGGAAAATCGCGGACCGCCTTGCGCAACTCCCAGCGGCTCGCGACCGACTCCGAGTAGCCCAAGGCTGGGCCGGTCCGTCCCCGAAGGCCTACGAGGGCTGGACCCCGACGTTCGAGACCACCTACGAGTGGGCCTACAACGCGTGGGGGCGGCCGACCCACGTCGTGAGGGCGATCACCCGGCAGCTCGAGCCCGAGTGGGGTGCCGCGGACCGGGCGCTCGCTGAGGGCCTGTACGTGTACGACGCAGACGTGTGCCCCGGCTGCGGGCAGCACTCGTCGGTCCTCGACGACCCCGAGAACAACGTCCTCACCTTCGAGGACCGGGTCTGTGCGGTGTGCGCCGGATCCGAGCGGCACGCGCGGAAGCTCGCCGCCGTCGACCGCGACTGGGAGCGCCGCCACACCGAGCCCGACCAGCACGCCGGGATCAAGGCGCACCTCGAGAGCGCCCGTGTCCCTCGCCCATCCGACGGCAGGCACGTGTACCTCCGCCGGATGCACCCCGAAGAGATCCAGGCCGCCACGCACGCCCACGAGAAGGGCGCCGAGCCGAAGGAGGAGTGACTGGTGAATCGCCGCGTATCGGTGACCATCGACGCCGACGTCTCCTCCTTCAACCGGGCCCTCCTCGGCGCGTCGGCCACCGCCCGGACGTTCGCGTCCGACCTGGAGTCCGCTGACGGCCGGATGGCGAACCTCGTCCAGGCCGGGCTCGCGCTCGCTCCCGCCCTGGTGCCCCTCGGCGCGCTCGGCGTCCCGGCGCTCGCGGGGCTCGCGAACCAGCTCGGGGCCACCGCCGCTGCCGCCGGCGTGACCGTGCTCGCGTTCCAGGGTGTCGGTGACGCCCTCAAGGCGCTGAACGACTACCAGATCGACCCGACCGACGCGCACCTGAAGAAGCTCCAGGAGACTATGGACGCCCTCGGGCCGGCCGGGCAGATCTTCGTCCGCCAGCTCCAGGAGCTGCGCCCAGAGCTGCAGGACTTCCAGGACATCGCCCAGCAGGGCCTCTTCCCCGGGCTGGACAAGTCGATCGACGAGCTGATGACGCTCGCCCCCGAGGTCGAGCACATCATCGGCACCATCTCCCGCGAGCTCGGCCGGCTCGCCCAGGACGGTGCCGAGCACCTGAACACCGACCGGTGGCGGGATTTCATCAGCTACCTGGACCACGAGGCCGCCCCGACGCTGTCCGCGATGGGGAAGACCCTCGGGTACGTCGTCGAAGGCCTCGCGTCCCTGATGATGCGTATGGACCCGCTGGCCGACTCCTTCACCCAGGGCATGGTCGGGTACGCGAAGGCGTTCCGCGACTGGGCCGACGGGCTCGACCAGTCGCAGGGGTTCCAGGACTTCGTCGACTACATCCAGCAGAACGGCCCCGAGGCGATGGACACCCTCGCCGCCATCGCGGGCGCCCTGATTGCGCTGGTCACCGCCGCCGCACCGGTCGGGTCCGCGGTCCTCCCGGTGATCGAGGCCCTCGCCGACGGACTCGCCGCGCTCGCTGACTCCCCCGTCGGGCCCATCCTGATCGGCGCCGCGGCCGCCATCGGCACCCTCGGCCGGGCGCTCGCGATCCTCAACGCCGTCGGCCTCCGCTCCGGCGACTCGGTCCTCGGCCGCGTGTTCCAGGTCGAGAAGCTCCAGACCGTGCCGTCCGCGATCCGGGCCGTCACCGTCGCGACGAACGAGCTCCGGCTGGCCGAGGAGGCCCAGGCCGCCGCCGCGGTCCGCGCCCGGGACGCCCAGTTCGCGTTCATCCCGACCGCCGACAAGCGAGCCGCGCTGGCCGAGTACACGGCGGCGCAGCAGCGGGTCACGGCGGCGTCCGAGAAGGTCGCTGCGGCCGAGAAGTCCCGGTCGGCCGCGCTGCGCGCGGGCGCCGCCCAGGCTGGGAAGAGTGCGGCCGCCGTGGGCGGGCTCGCGCTCGCCATGTCCGGGTACGCCGAGAAGTCGGGCCTCGCGAACGCGGCGACCTTCGGGATGATGGGCACCATCGCGGGGCCCTATGGCGCCGCCATCGGCACCGGAATCGGCCTCACGATGGACCTCGCGGCCGCGAACAACGGGCTCGAGAAGGCGATCCGTGGCGCCGACGCCGCGATGAAGTCGGCCGACCTGGTCACCATGGCCGACCAGGTCACCAAGCTGAAGGCCGCACTCGCCGATAACGCAGCGGCGAAGGACTTCGACTGGTCGCTGAACCCGGTCAAGCACGTCTCCGAGGGCTGGCAGTACGTGTTCAGCCAGATCAACGACAGCAGCGGCGAGGCCCGGGCGAAGCTGGAGGAACTGCAGTCCGCGCAGGAGTCCCTCGTTCTCAGCGTCAACGCCCTCGGCCAGGCGTTCGGTGCTCAGGGGTTCAAGGCCGGCAGGTACGTCGACGACCTCGGCAAGCTCGCGCCGGTCCTCGAGCGGGCCCGGCCGGCGATGGAGGAGCTGGGGATCTCGACGAAGGACCTCCAGGCCGCCGTCGACAACGGGTCGATCGGCGAACTGGTCGACCAGATCGTGTCCTACACGCACTGGATGGACACGGCCGCCGGCCGCACTCAGCGGATCGCGGACTCCATGGCCACGCTCGACAACCGGATGGTGTCGACCAAGATGTCCGCTGAGGGGCTCAAGGACGCCCTCGACGACCTCCTCGGTCCCCAGCTGGGCCTCTCGGAGGCAACCGATGCGTGGACCACGGCCCTTCGCCACCTGTCCGACGACCTCGACAAGAACAACAAGACCCTGAAGGGCAACAGCGATGCGGCGATCACGAACCGCGCAGCCATCCGGCAGCGGGTCGAGGCGTTCCAAGAGCTGTTGGTCGCCGAGGCGAACGCCGGTGCATCGTCGAAGCAGCTGTCGGGTGACCTCAAGGCGCAGAAGAAGGCGCTGATCGACGCCGGGGAGGCAGCCGGGATCAGCCGCGGGCAGATGGTCGCCTACCTCAAGGAGCTGGGCCTCACTCCGAAGCTGGTGAAGACCCTGATCGTGGCGCAGACCGACGAGGCGAAGGCCGCGATCCGCGCGATCAAGGCCCAGCTCGACGACATCCCCCGGTCGATCTCCACCACTTGGTACGTGAACCAGGTCAACGCCATCAGCAAGGGTGGGTTCGAGCCCAACCCTGACCACCGAGGCGCCGACGGACTGACCGTCCCAAAGACCGGCCTGCCGTACGCCGACCGGCACCTGATCCTCGCCGCCGACGGCGAGGAGGTCGTCTCCAACCGGTACGGCGGCGCGGACAAGAACCGGGCCGAGCTGAAGGCCGCGTCGAAGGGCGCGAAGCTCGCGGTCGTCGGGTACGCCGACGGCGGCACCATCGGCGGGCAGCCCGGCCTCGGGTTCTCCATGGTCCCGGGCGGCTCCATCGTCGGCCCGGCGCTCGCGGCCGGGTTCGCCCTCGGCAACCTCGCGCGGCTCACCGAGAAGCAGCTGCAGGTCCAGCAGCGGCTCATGGAGAAGGAGGTCGAGCGGGCCCAGAAGGCCGTCGACCTCGCCCGCGAGCACCGGAACGCCGTCCGCGACGACATCGCCGCGATCAAGCAGTCGATCGCCGACCGGCTGAAGTCTGACATCTTCGCCAAGCCCGACTGGGTCACCCTGCAGCGGCCCGACAACGGCGGCGTGTTCGCCTCCGCCGAGCAGGAGCGGGCGTGGGCGCTCGCCGAGCAGCAGGTCAACGCCTCCCTCCAGCAGAACCCCGCCGACATCCTCCGCGCCGACATCCGTGAGGCCCGGCAGAGGGAGGAGCTGTTCAGGCGGCTCAAGCGGGCGGGGCTTCACGGTGACGCGCTGCTGTACGCCGAGCAGAACGCCGACAACGGCCAGCTCCAGGCGCTCCTCGACGACCAGCAGCTGCTGCAGCAGTACCAGCAGCTCTACAACCGTCGCGACCGGATCGCTGACCGGGTCGGGGAGCTCGCCGGGATGCAGCGGTGGGGCAACGAGCTCGCCCGGTTCAACCAGACCCTCACCGAGTCGAAGGCGATCCTGCACCGGCAGGAGATGGAGCTGAGGGCGATCCGTCGCGAACTCGCTCGGGCCCGCAAGGAAGCCAAGAAGAACTCCGAGGACAACGCCGACAAGGTGGCCGCGGGCGTCAACGGTGCCTCCGCGGCCGGCCAGCGGGGACGGGTGGCGGTCTGGTGATCAGCGGCGGCTACAGGGTTCGTCTCGGGTCGTTCTGGTTCGACGACGCGTCGGGGTTCGACGACGTCGAGATCCGCGTCTACGGGATCCAGCGTGGCCGGCCGGTGCCGATCACCCAGGTCGTGGACTCCATGCTCCTCGACGGAGCGATCGAGCGTCGGGTCGCAGCCGGGAACCGTGACCAGTCGCTGATCATCGGGCTCAAGGGTGACCCGGTGCGGTTGGCCGAGGTGATCGAGCAGCTGCACATCGAGGCGCAGAAGGACGTGAACGAGTTCGCCTGCGTCCCGGTCGACGGGGATGAGGACTCGACCGGGGTGTTCGACATCGTCCTGGCCGACCTGTACTTCGACGAGTCCGGAGACTGGGACCTCGACGAGCTCGACGGCTACCAGACCTGGGTGCTCGCCATGCGGGCCCAGCCGTGGGTGCGCGCCGAGAAGCCGACGACCGTCCCCGCGCTCGCCTCGGGTGTCACCCCCGCGTCGACCACGATCTCGGACGGCACCTCGGCGGCGAACTGGACCGGCACCTCGGCCGTGACCGCGTCGGGCGGGACGCTGCGGCAGACGGTGACCGCATCGGTGTACGCGTCGGACTCCAGCGGGACCACCTACCAGATGGTCGCGGAGTTCATCTACACGCCGGGGTCGCCGCTCACCTCGTTCGCGACCCAGAACTACCTGCAGGTCGATGCGATCCCGCCGGCCGGTGGGTACAGCTCGGGCGGCAACGTGATCGCCTTCGCGGACGGCGTGGAGCTGGACATGCTGACGTTGTCGACCATCCCGGGCGGCGGCACGCGGTACTTCTTCGAGTGCACCGACTCCTCGGTGGCGACCCTCAAGGTCCGGTTCGAGTGGGTCGTGACGGTCGCCGCGGGTGGCACGGTCCCGACGTGGCTGTTCCAGATCGACAACGTCGAGTCGACCAACCAGGCGCCGTCGACCGCTGACACCCCGGGCCGCGAGGCGCTGCGCACGGTACAGGTGAAGGGCTCGGCGCGGACCCCCGCATCGCTGGCGATCGAGCACCCGACCAACGGCCTCGGCAAGGTGCTGCTGCTGTCCCACCCGGCGCTCGGTGGCGGCTACGCGCCGAACCTCCGAGCGCGCCGGGTGTCGGGGTCGACGTCCGAGACGCCCAACGCGAACCGCGTGTCGGGCAAGGAGTCGTCGGTAGGCACCGCGACGGCCGAGGTGTTCCGGGTACCGACCCGCGGTCTGCCCCGCGGCGGCTACCTGCTCTTGGCGCTGCCGACGGGCCCGTCGTTCACAGACGTGCAGACCACGGTGTCGACCCGGCTATCGACGGGTGCACTGATCGGCACGAAGACCAAGCGGAACCGGAACGTGCGAACGGAGGCTGGGTTCGACATCCTCGCGGATCTGGCCATCCCGCCGGCCGATGTGCCCGACGCTTCGGATGCGACGGTGGAGATCTCTGTGCTGAGCATGTCGGGGTCCTCTGTGGCGTACGACGAGATGTTCCTGTGTCCCCTCGGCGACGACGGGGCGCTGACACTGGTCGACTGCGGCGCCACGACCGCCGCGGCGCTCGGCACTGCGAACTCCCGCCTGTGGATCGAGTCGGCGTCCCTCGAACGGACAGCGCCCACGATCTGGCTCGGCACGGCAGCGGGCAAGGCGGACGCCTACCACGCGGGTCAGGCCGCTGGCTCGTGGATGCCGCACCAGCTCGTACCGCCGTCGGTGACGGTGTTCATGGCGAACACGGGCGGCTCGAATCCGGAGGTCTCAGGCAGGTACCACCGCCGAGGAATCAACGCCGTCGTCAAGGAATCCGCCTGATGCTGACGGTGAAGTCGGACGGCTACTGGCTCCACGCGATCCTCCCCAACGGCGCCATGTCACCGGTCTCGTACACGACCTCGATGCGCGGTCCACTGGTCGCCCAGTGGGACATGACCCTGCCGGTCGGGTTCACGCACCCGGCGCTGCGGCAGGGCGCGCTCGTGCAGGTGTTCGCGGGGCCGCTGTGCGTGTGGTCGGGGACGATGGCTGACCCGGACCGCAACGCCTGGCACTTCGTCGCGGACGGGCTGCATCGGCGCGGAGAGCGGTTCGATGCCGCGTTCACTGACGCATCGAAGACGCTGGACGACGCGATCGACGCGGCGATCGGGCGGGACCTGCCCTGGACGCGACCTGAGTCGATCTCAACCACGTTCACGGTCACTGACGGCTCCGTGTCCGACGCGCTCGACGCCTACTGTGCGGCGGCCGGGAAGCAGTGGCGCGTCGACCCCTACGGCCAGGTCCGCGTGTACGACCTGCCCACCGAGGTCGACTGGGCGCTCACCCCCGACGTGCCCGCGATGCCGACCGCTGACGATGACTACGCCTCGACGCTGGTCATCACCTACTCGTCGGGCCGCACGGCGGTCAGCGACGATGCCGCTGCCGAGCGGTGGGGTGTGCGCGAGGAGACCATCGACCTGTCGAGCCTCGGCCTGTCAGCCTCCGAGGCCGTGTCGGAGGCGCTGCTGGCGAACCGGAAGGCGCGCCCGGCGTTCACCGACGGCGTCGAGGTGACCCGGATGCGGTTGACGACGCCGGGTGGCACGCCGCCCGAGTTCTGGCAGGTCGCGGCGGGCATCCAGCGGGTCAAGCAACACGGCACGCTCACCTCCGACGGCGCCGCGAACCTGGGGCCGCTCGAGTGGGTCATCGGCGCGACGTCCTACACCGACGGCTCGGGCACGATCGCGCTGACGCCGATGGGCAGGCTGGCACGCGCGCAGGCTGAGGTCGTGGCCCAGCAGACGGCGCGGCTGAACCGGCTGGAGCTGAAGACGGCATGACCGACGTGACCGTTGTCGAGGGTCGGCATCGTCGCCCGCAGATCGAGCTCACGTCGTTCGCGGACATCACCGGCAAGTCGGTGCTGGACATCGCTCCGTGCGCGGCGGGGACTGCGGTGACGTTCGATGGGGCGCTGACGGCCTACGAGATCGCGCTGGTGCAGTACCGGATGGACTCCACCGACGCCGCTGACGAGGCCGCGCGGGCGAACCTGCGAGACCTGCGCGCCGCCGCTGAGACTGGCGGGCTGGACGAGTTGCGGGCGTTCGTGCTCGCAGCGTTCGACTACTGGTTCGACCAGTAGGGAGGAACCCCCGGCAGGCGAACCCGCCGGGGGCCATCCCGCAGGGAGCCTGCGGAACTGGCACGGACGCACCGACTCCACCGGACGCCCGCGCTTGCTGTATAGGAGACCACGACCGCCGCCGGAATACATCAGCGGCGGTCCAACGCGAATGGGAGCGCGCGCGATGAGGATGAACGGCAGCGGCGAATGAGCCAGGTGGTGACCGCGGTCCTGGTTGGCTGTGGCGCCATCGTCACACTGGCTGGAGCGGCCGGGGTGCTGTGGTGGCTGGTGAAGCCGCGCGTGGCGGCGTGGGCCGAGGCGCAGATCCTCACGCCGGTGCGCGAGACACATCATCAGGTGACGGTGAACCATCACTCGTCAGCGGAGCCAACGGTGCTCGACAAGATCGACACGGTGCGGCAGGAGGTCCGCGCCGTGGTGGTCGAGAACCGGGAGCAGAACCGGAAGATCGACTCGGTTCAGCGCGACGTGACCGCATTGACGGTCGTGCTGGACGCGCATCTGCATGGCGGCGACGTGGGTGACGAGCCCGACTTGGACTGAGGCTGTTCTACCGCCTACGCAGGTGGTGGGCGCGGCTGGGCGGCTAGTCGGTCGCGGGCTGGTGCCAGCGCCCAGCAGGCGGCGGCGCGATCCCCCATGCGGCCATCTGCGGGGGCTCGTTCCGCTTGCCGAAGGTGATCGTCCACTCCCGCCCGCTGCTGTCGGCCACGCCGATGGAAGCGCCCTCGCGCATCGCCTCTTCGGGTAGCGCGGCTAGCAGATCCAAGAGTGTCGCCATGCCCTGATTCTACGCCATCTCGGAGGTCCCGTGCCCGCCAATGGCACCCCCGTCCGTCGCCGCGTCACGAAGGAGATCCCCGTGAACGTCACCCCCTACGACCGCGCCCAGATCGTTGAGCGCGCCAAGGCCAGCAAGACGAACACGCCCCGCTACTGCCAGCTCTGGACGCGCGGCATCTGCGGCTCCCCGTCTGCTGGTGACCGCGACCGCGACGGAGATGCCGACGCCATCGACGGCTGGCTGTCCGAGCCCGCCAAGTACCGGCACACCGACCGCAACCCTCCCGCCGGCGTCCCGGTCGCCTACGGGGGGAGCGCCAACGGCCACCGCGCCATCTCGCTCGGCGGCGGCATGATCCGCTCCACCGACGCGGGCGGCGCGGGCAAGGTCGCCACGGTGCCGCTCGACTGGCCCGAGCGGACGTGGGGGCTGACGTACCTGGGCTGGTCGGACACCTGCGACGGCTGGCTGATCCCGACGCCGCCGCCTCCCCCGCCGCCGAAGCCTGAGCCGCTGAGCCGGGAGCAGAAGGTCAAGGTCGTCCGTCGCCAGGCTCGGCGCGCGGACGCTGCTGGGCATCCGGGCTGGGCTGCGCGGCTGCTGCGGTGGGCTGAGCAGATCGGGCGTCGGAAGTGACCGTTGCCGAAGATCGGGCGCTGCTCAAGGCGCTCGACCACAATCCCCGCCTCTACGTTCCCGGCAGTCTGCATCGCGCCGGGACGGGCATCGACTGGACCGAGAAGTGCCGCGCTCGATGCCCCCATGACGGCGACCTGTGTCACGTCGCTCGCAGCGGATACCTCCCACCCGAACATCGCGGCCCGTCGTGAACGCCGCCACCTTCACCCACGTCCACGCCTCAGGTCGCTTCGACGCCTCGCTCGCCGACGTCCGCACCGACTGGGACAACTTCCGCGCCGACCCCGCCGTCAAGCTCATCACCGCCACCGAGCACGGAAGCGGCGACCACGACAAGGCGTTCGACGCTGACGGCTGGAAGGGCTACCGCGGCCACGAGTGCGTCGTCGTCTGGCGCATCGACACCTTCGAGCCTGCGTGGGAGCCGTCGTTCGGGCCGCTCGCGCGCAAGCACACGTTCAACCGGGGCAGCAACCGCAACGCGACGACCTGGCTGACCACCGTCCCGCTGCGACACCGCGAGACCGGCCGCGTGGTCATGGTGCGCGTCTGCCACATGCCCGCGTCGGTGCAGGACGGCGAGCGGTTCCGGGCGTCGGAGGTGCGGAAGGTCGCGGCGTGGACTGCGGCGCTCGCACGCTGGGGGCACCGTTGCCGCCGGTTCAAGCGCGACCACCCGCACGCCGCGCAGATCAACGTGGCCGACTGGAACGTGGACCTGCGGCGTCGGCACTGGCGGGCGCTCATCGATGCCGCCATGACGCAGCGATGCGCGTGGGGCAAGCACCTACCGACGACGGGCAGCCTCGGGCGGCGCCTCATCGACGGGGCGTTCATCCGCCTGCTGCGCGTCGAGTCGGCCGACGTGATGCGCAAGGGCAAGTCGTCGGACCACAAGCCGGTCCGGTTCCGGTACCAGATCACCAACAAGGGAGCCTGACATGTTCACTCGCGAGTTCTGGAAGAAGGCCACCGAGCGGGCCGCCAAGTCTGCCGCGCAGGCCGCCGTCCTCGTCATCGGCGCCGATCAGGTCAACGCCTTCGCCGCCAACTGGGCCGACGTCGCAGGGTTCGCTCTCGGCGGGGCTGTGCTGTCGTACCTGACCAGCGTCATCACCGCGGGCGTCGGCCCCGACGACGACCCATCGGCGGTCTGACATGCGCGCCGCATCCAGCCTGCCGTGCGAGCGCCCGTTCTGGACGTGGCGCGAGGCGATCGAGGTTGCTAGCCGCGCCAACGCGACCGGACGAGTCTCGCTGCGCCGCGAGGGTGAGCGGTGGGTCGTTCGGTACGACGCGCCGCTCATGCTGGTGAACGCGGGCTAGCACCATGCGCCGGCCATCCATCCCCGAGACGCGCACCACGAAGGCACTCGTTGCCGCGATCTGTGCCTACGAATGTGCGGCCATCTGTACCGGCCACGTGCCCACCATCACCACCCTCAACCGCCGCTGGCCCGCCCTCGGGGTCGTGCTAGTCGGAGCCCTGGCGCTGCACTTCTGGACCCCCGCACCGATCTGACCCTTCCGCCTGAGCCTCGCCACAGAACAGGACCGCTCACATGGCTGACGTCAACATCACCGGCTCGCTGCTCGACGCCCTCGGCTCGGCGTACGACTTCCGCCGCGCCAAGCTCTGGATCGTCTTCAACACCGAGACCGGGTGGATCATCGACGAGGCCGGGAACGTCCGCATGGGCGCCGGCTCCGCGACCGTGAACGCCGACGGCACCTTCGAACTCACCGGCGTCCCGATCCCCGGCACCTCGAACCCGACGTCGTTCCAGATCAAGATCCGGTACGAGGTGCCCGCGAAGCTCGGCCCCACCCGTGGGGTAGAGGTCGAGTCCGGCGACTTCGGCTGGTTCACCGTCTCCGAGGCAGCGGACCTTCAGGACCTCGTCGAGGAGCAGTACGTCCCGCCCACCTGGATGTCCAACGCGATCGACACCCTGCAGGGCTACGTCGACCAGGCGCAGGCCGCCCAGGCGCAGGCCACGGACGCCCGTGACGCCGCGATCGCTGCCGGTCTGAACTGGCGGGGCCCCTGGTCCGCTCCGACGGCCTACGCAGTCGCGGACGCGGTCTCCTACGGTGGCGCGTCGTACCGGCGTCTCGTCGCCGGCACGACCGCGACGCCGCCGGACGCCGACGGCACGAACTGGGGCGTGCTCGCCGCGAAGGGCGACACCGGGCCCGCTGGCGGCCCGATCCCGCCCGGCGGAAGCCCCGGCGACGTGCCCACGCCAGCGTCCGGTGGCGGGTACGAGTGGCTTAACCTTTCGGCCTCGTATGGGTACGAACTCAAGTCGACCCTGACCGACGCCACGTTCGACACGTTCCTCGCCGGGCTGCCGGCCGGTGCCCGGGTGTTCGTCCCAGCGACCACCACCTTGACCCTCAATGCCGCCCACACGATCACTCAGCCGGTCGTGATCGACGGGCCCGGCAAGATCGTCGACGGCCGATCCAACCCCTCGTCGGCGCTGTTCACCATCGGTCCGGCGGCCTCTGGCTCCCGCATCCTGTGCCACCTCGCCGGGTCTGTCTCGGGCCAGTACAAGGCCAACCACCACGCCGTTGCCATCATGGGCACCGACAACGGCGCGGCGACCCCGCCGACCTACGTCACCGACGTCGTGGTCAAGCCCGCCAGCATCTCCGGGTTCGGCTCCGTCGGCATCTACGGCGAGTTCGTCAAGGACTCGGTGGTCGAGGTCGACGTCATCCACGACATGGGGTACGGCGGCGTCCTGCTGCTCTCGGCCGTCCACGTCGATGCCACGATCCACCACCTGCGCGACCTCACCCCCGGGACTTCTGGCAACGTGTACGCGCTCCAGTTCACCCGCCGCGGCGCGTCCTCCGACCTCGTGCGCTACCCGCACAGCTCCGACTGCAACGGCTGGGTCGGCGAGATGCACGGCGTCTCGATCTGGGACGGACTCGGCACCCACGGCGGCCAGAACATCACCCTGGGCTGGGGCAGCATGTACGGCGTCAAGAAGCCGTTCGACGTCACCGCCGCCACCGACGCGGCCGGTGAGCAGGCATACGCCCCAAACAACGTCACGATCAACATGGGCTCGGCGGACTCGGGCGTCACCGACGGCACGATGGGACCGGCTGGCACCATCAACGGGGCGTTCAAGACGACCGACGTCATCGGCACCCCGACCGAGTACGCCAAGGGCATCGTGGTCAACCCCGGCAGCCTCAAGGGGTACGGCATCCAGGGCGGTGCCAACGACGGGGCGATCTACTGCTACGCCACCCAGGGCCTCATCGCAGCACTCGGCTCCTGCGTCGAGCCGAGCCCGTTCGCCGTGAACATGTACCACGACAACAAGGACTTCTTTGTCAGCGTGGTCGCGACCGACGCATGGACCACCGACGGCAGCGAGGCCGGCGCGGTCCACTGCTCGTCGGACTACAACAACGGCGTGGTCGAGTTCTCTGGCATCACCCGCGGCTCCAAGACGGCGACCATCGTCAACAACCGCGGGCTGAGCGTCAAGAACGTCGCCAGCAACGCGGTCCGCCTCGGCACCGCCTGCAACTTCTCCGCTGCCACGACCCCGCTCATCGGCCCGATCAACGTGTGGCTCGACGCCGCGGTGAAGCTGGGGGCGCAGATGCGGGCGCTGGCGGGCACGGCCGGCGCGCCGTCGTACACGTTCGACGGCGACCCCGCGAGCGGCATCTACCAGGCGGCCACGAACGAGGTCAGCGTCGCAACCGCCGCCACGCTGCGCGCCCGATTCCTCACGACTGCGCTCCTGCTGTCCGATGGGTACAACATCTCGGTTGGCAGCACCAACGGCACGAAGTTCGGAACGGCCTCTACGCAGAAGCTCTCCTTCTGGGGCGCGACCTGCATCGCCCGCCCGAGCGCCTACACGCAGACCTACTCCACGGCGACCCGGACGCACAGCAATCCGACCGCCACTACCGTGGCGACCACGGCGGCCACGAACACGACGCCCTACGGGTTCACGACGCAGGAGCAGGCGGACGCCCTGGTGACCGCCGTCAACGCCCTAGTGGCGGACATGGCGAACATCAAGCAGTTCGCCAACTCGATCTGCGACGACCTCCAGTCGGTCGGGCTTCTCGCCTGATCGGCCGAGCGTCCAACACGCCGCGGCCACGAGGAACCAGTAGAGCGGGTCGAGAGCCTTCATGTCGGGAGGGTACCTCGGACGACTGCCGTCAGGGCCGTCCGTAAGCCGCCTACGGCCGGGATCACCGAATCCCGACACGCCCCGTCCACCTTCGGGTGGGCGGGGCCTCTTCCGCATTTCCGGACGCCGTCGTACGCTGTCCGGTCAAAGTAAAGAAGCGGCCCCCGCAGGTGCTGGAACACCGGCGAGGGCCTTGCCACCACTCCCACCTTGGACAGGAGAAGTGACCATGACGCACGCTATCGCGCTGCCACTCCCCGCGCGCCTCGCCGCCCTCACCGATCTAGAACGGGTCGCCTTCGGCTACCTCGCCGACTACGAAGGCAACACCCGCACGGCGTACGAGTACCACCTCAACGCGTTCCTCGCCTGGTGCCACCTCCACGGCGTCGACCCGCTCACCGCCGACCGCACCACCATCGCCCTGTACGTCCGCCACCTCTCCGAGGAACGCGGCCTGCGCGGCTCCACCGTCAACACCGCCATGACCCCGGTTAAGGGCTTCTACCGGTGGGCCATGCTCGAGGGGTTCATCGACCGCGACCCCGTCGTCCACACCCGCCTCCCGAAGGTCGACTACCGGAAGAAGTACCCGCTCGACCGCGAGGAGCTCCGGGCGATCCGGCGCTCGGCGAAGCAGCTCGGCGGCCGCCACTGGGCGCTCGGCGAGCTCCTGATCGCCCACGCGTTCCGGATCAGCGAGTGCTGCGACCTGCTCATCGAGAACTGCCAGGACGTCGAGCGCGGCCACCGCGTGATGCGCGTCCGCCGCAAGGGCGGGAAGATCCGCACCGTCCCGATGCCGGCCGTGGTCGCGATGGCGATCGACGACGCCGCCGGCGACCGCACCGAGGGGCCCGTCCTCGTCTCGATCGACGGGTACAAGCTGCACCGCTCCTCGGCGACCGGGCTGCTCAACACGGTCGTCCGGCACTCCGGCGTCACGAAGCACGTCAACCCGCACCTCATCCGGGCGAGCGTGATCACCACCCACCTGGACGGCGGCGGGGACATCCGCGAGGGCCAGCGGCTCGCCGACCACGAGGACCCGCGCACGACGTCGCGGCACTACGACCTGTCGAAGTCGAACCACGACACCCACCCGGTGCACATCGTCTCGGCCCGACTGACGGCCTGACTGCCGATCTGGGCGCTGTCGGTGGCGCGTGCTGGACTCGGGCCATGCCGCGCCACCACAGCCCCGACGAGGGCATCATCACCGCCCGCCTCGACGGCACCGCCCGCCGGCTCCTCCGCGAGGAGATCGACCAGGCCGAGGCCGATCGCCGAGCTCCACGCCATCACCACCGACCCGCGGCTCCTCGGTCACGCAGCCGGCACAGCTCGAGGCGCCGGCGGCTACCAGGCCGCCGAGGTCACCGACCTCCTCCTCGCGGCCGGTGGGGACCCGGCTGCCGCCGACGAGCGCGCCGACGTCGTACGCCGCCGTCTCGCGGTCGACCGCGGCCGCGGCGGGATCGGGAACCCCTGATCCTCGAACAACCGGGCCGAGGCGGCGTACGGTGCTGCCATGCGCTCCACGACCGCGCCGACCGCCATCCTGCTGGCCGCCGCCGTGTTCGCAGCGTCCAGCTGCAGCGGAAGCGACTCAGCCGGCGACGCCAGCAGCGACGAGCCCAAGGACGTCACCGTCACCGTCGAGCTCCACGACGCTCCGCCGCTCGACGCCCTGTTCAACCTGGACAACGTCCGCTGCACACGGACCGTCCTCGGCCAGACCGTCGACCTCCAGGTCACCCTCCGCGACGCCGACGGCACCATCGTTGGCACCAGCAAGCCCCCAGAGAACGGCGGGTCGTTCAGCAAGCGCGAAGGCTGCTCGTGGCCGGTCTCCTTCTCCGTCCCCGAGAGCGAGTTCTACGAGGCGACCGTGACCACCGACTCGGGCGACAGGAAGGGCACGGGTCAGCTCGACGGGACGTCGGCGGAGATCCGCGTCGACCTCTGACCTGACCGCTGCGCCGCCCTGGCGTCGCGGATCCGGCGGAGCCGGCCGACGAGCTGCCCGTCGTACGCCGCGGCGGCCGGCTGGTCGATCAGGGCGTTGAGGACCTGGTAGTAGCGGGTGGCGGTCAGGTCGAACTTCTCGAGGATCGCGGTCTCCTTCGCGGCCGGGTAGCGCCACCACTGGCGCTCGAAGTCCAGGATCTCCCGGTCGCGGTCGGTGAGCTCGGCCATGCGCGCCACCGTAGTCGTCGCCGTGGACATTCCGGCACCGGATGGCCGACGACTTGGCCGACATTTGCTGTCCTGGCGCCTGAACGACGAACCGCCCCTCACCGGTATCTGTGCTGGTGAGGGGCGGTTTCGTGTCTGGTGGAGCTGAGGGGATTCGAACCCCTGACCTTCTCATTGCGAACGAGACGCGCTACCAACTGCGCCACAGCCCCAGGATGTTGCGGAGCGCAACGTTAGCACCAGCCCCAGGAGTGCGCCGAATCGACCCGTCAGCCGACCAGGACGTCCTCGAGGCGCTCGAGGGCGATGCGCGCGTAGGGCCGCCACATCCGGGCGAAGACCGGCATCGCGGCCCGGCCGAGCCGCCCGCGCGGGTGGACCGACCAGGACCAGGTGACGCGGACGCCGGTGCCGGCGCGCTCGAACCGGAAGCGGCCGTCGACGGAGGTGGCGAGCAGCTTCATCGGCCCGGTGATGTCGGTGAGCCGGTAGGCGAACGTGTCCGGGCGCTCGACCTCGGTCAGCGTCTCGAGGATGGTGCCGCCGTCCCCGAGGACGATGGTGCGGGTCTCACCGACCGTGGTCCACGCGCCCTGGTCGCGGACCTGGGTGACCGGCGGGATCGCGGCGTACCGGTGCGCGAAGAGGTACGGCAGCGGCAGGGACAGCGCGGTGTCGAACGTGCGCGCGACGCCGGCCGGGTAGGTCCGGGAGGCGGTCAGCTCGACGGGCACGCCGTCAGGCTAGCCTCAGGAGCCGGTGGCGCGCTCGGCTTCCTCGCGGGCCTTCCGGGCCGCCTTCTCCGCCTCGTCGGCCTCGCGGGCCAGCTGGGCGTCGGACTCGGTGCGGCCCGACGTCCACACGCCGGTGCCCTCCAGGTCGATGGTGCGGACCGTACGACGGGTCGCGGCGGGCTTGCCGACGTACGTCGGGAGCGTGACCGGGACCGGGTCCCACAGGGCCGGGTCGACGATCGCCGCCATGCCGGCGCTGGTGTCGGCGAGCGGGTCGTCGCCGAGGGTCTCCTCCTCGGCACGGTCCTCGGGGACCTCGGCGGCCTCCTCCTCGAGCGGCTCGAACGGCAGCCGCCGGGTGGACGCGAGCGCCCGCCGCTCGCCCTTGACCATGATCCGGCAGGCGACCAGCCAGGCGACCAGGAGCGTGGCCGGGATCGCGACGTACCACCACGCGATCACCTGGAACGCCGCGACGCCGACGACGGCGAGGTTGGCGACGAGGATCAGGCCGAGGACGTTCCGCCGCCGCTTCGTGGCCCGCTTCGCCGCTGCGCGTCGGTCGGGGGTGGGCCGGGGGTCGGTGGCAGTCGTGGGGCGGCCGCTGTTCACGACCAGCCGCGCGTCCTTGGTGCTGACCGGCTCGCGCCGGGCCAGCACCCGCATCGTGTGCGAGAACCGGTCGACCGACCGGCTGCGCGCGACGTCCTCGTGGTGGCGGAGCGCCTTGGGGACGAGGTACACGGCCCACGCCACGGCGAGGGCGACGAAGATCAGTGCGCTCAGGTCCACGAGTCAGAGGTTAGGAGCGCTACCTCACTCCGCTTCGGATGTCTACCAGTGTGTCGCGAAATCACTCGTGTGACTGATGGTGTTCGAGCCGGGCGAGCATCCCCTCCGGCACCTCCTCGACGGTGACCGCGTAGAGCCGGTGGTCGCGCCAGTCGCCGTCGATGTGCAGGTACTTGGGCGCGTACCCCACCTCGCGCAGCCCGAGCTTCTCCACCACCCGCAGCGAGTTGGAGTTCTCCGGGCGGATCGCGATCTCGATGCGGTGCAGGCCGGCCGGCCCGAAGCAGTGGTCGACGACCAGCGCCACGGCGCGCGGCATCACGCTGCGGCCGGCGTACTGCCGGTCCAGCCAGTAGCCGATCGACGCGAACTGCGCCGACCCGCGCACCACGTTGTTCACGGTCACCTGGCCGGCGAACCGGCCGTCGACGTCGATCGCGAAGGGGTACGTCGCGCCGGCGCGGGCCTGGCGGTGCAGCCGCCACACCAGCGCGCGGAACGACGACGGGCGGGCGTCCGCCCCGGGCGGCACGGTCGCGTCCCACGGCCGCAGCCAGGCGGCGTTGCGGCGCCGGGCCTCCCGCCAGGCGTGGGCGTCGGAGTACGCCAGCGGCCGGACCGTGACCTCACCGGCGGTGAGCCAGGCCGGCCACGCGCTCGACCGTGACGTCAATGGTCGCTCCCGACGACCTGCTCGGCGGCGTGCACGAGGATCGGCCGCAGCACGGCGATCGCGTCCTTCACTCCCCCGCGCGAGCCGGGCAGGTTCACGACCAGGCACGAGCCCACCACGCCGGCCACCCCGCGGGACAGCACCGCGGTCGGGACGCCCTGCGCGACGCCGTACGCGCGGATCGCCTCGGCGATGCCCGGCACCTCGTAGTCGAGCAGCGCACGGGTCACCTCGGGCGTGCGGTCGGTCGGCGTGAGGCCGGTGCCGCCGGTCGTCAGCACCACCCGGGCGCCGCCGTCCGCGGCGGCGTGGATCGCTGCGCCGACCGGGTCCCCGTCCGGTACCACGACCGGCGGGTCGACCGTGAACCCCAGCTCCGCGAGGAACGCCACGAGCAGCGGCCCGGTGGCGTCCTCGTAGACACCGGCCGCGGCGCGGTTGGAGGCGACCACGACCTCGGCCCGCATCGTCATCGGGCCCAGTCCCCCGACTTGCCTCCGGTCTTGGTCTCGACGCGGACGTCGGTGATCACCGCGCCCTTGTCGACGGCCTTGACCATGTCGACGACGGTCAGCGCGGCGACCGAGACGGCGGTGAGCGCCTCCATCTCGACCCCGGTCCGGTCGGTGGTCTTCACGGTCGCGCTGATCTCGACGGCGTCGTCCGCCACCGCGAGGTCGACGGTGACCCCGGAGACCGCGAGCGGGTGGCAGAGCGGGATCAGCGCCGGCGTCTGCTTCGCGCCCATGATCCCGGCGATCCGGGCGACCGCGAGCGCGTCGCCCTTCGGGACGCCCTCGCCGCGCAGCAGCGCGACGACCTCGGCGGAGACCAGCACCCGACCGGACGCGGTCGCGGTGCGGGCAGTGACGTCCTTGCCGGACACGTCCACCATCCGCGCGGCGCCCGACTCGTCGACGTGGGTGAGACCCCCAGAATCTGGCAGCGCGCCCATCAGAACTCCTCGTCGAGCCTCAGCACCTGGACCTGCTCGCCCGCCGCGACCTGCGCGACGCCCTCGGGCACGACGACCAGCGCGTCGGACTGTGCCAGATCGCCCATCAGGTGGGAACCGTGTCCGCCCACCGGCGTCACCGCCGGGCCGGCCTTGTCGACCGAGTACTCCGCCCGCGCGAACTGCCGCCGGCCGTCCGGGGACCGCAGGTCGTGGGTCAGCCGAGCGGTCACGGTCGGGCGCGCGTACGGCGTACGGGCCATCAGCTTGCGGATCGCCGGCAGCACGAACATCTCGAAGGAGATGTACGACGAGACCGGGTTGCCCGGCAGCGTGAAGATCGGGGTGCGGTCGTCGCCGAGCAGCCCGAAGCCCTGCGGCTTGCCCGGCTGCATCGCGACGCCCCCGAACCACACCGAGCCGAGCGGCGCGAGCGCCTCCTTGACGACGTCGAAGTCGCCCTGCGAGACCCCGCCGCTGGTGACCACCAGGTCGGCGCGCACGAGCTGGTCGTCGAGCGCGTCGAGGAACGCGCGCGGCTCGTCGGGCACGATCCCGACGCGGTAGGCGATCGCGCCGGCCTTCCGCGCCGCCGCCGCGAGCAGGAACGAGTTGCCGTCGTAGATCGAGTCGTGGCCGAGCTGGGTGCCGGGCTCGCGCAGCTCGGAGCCGGTCGAGATCACCACCACCCGCGGCCGGGGCCGCGACAGCACGCTCGCGCGGCCGACCGCGGCGAGGAGGCCGAGGTGACGCGGGCCCAGCACGGTCCCCTCCGAGACCAGCACGTCGCCGACCTGCACGTCGTCGCCCGCGGGCCGGACGTGCTGGGCGTACGACGGCGCGCGCTCGATCCGCACCTGCGCGACCCCGCGGTCGGTCCACTCGTAGGGCACCACCGTGTCCGCACCGGCGGGCACCGGCGCACCGGTCATGATCTTGACCGCGGTGCCCGGCGACATCGCCACCAGCTTCGCCTTGCCGGCGCCGATCTCGCCGACCACGGGCAGGTGGACGGGCGACTCGGCCGAGGCGGACACGACGTCCTCGTGGCGCACGGCGTACCCGTCCATCGCGGAGTTGTCGAAGGACGGCAGGTTGATCGGGGCGACGACGTCCTCGGCGACCGGCAGCCCGAGCGCCTCCATCAGCGGCTGGGGGTAGGCCGGCAGCGGCTCGATCGCCGCCAGGATCCGCGCGAGGTGGTCGTCGACCGACGTCAGGCCGTCAGCCATCGGTGGTGAGCACGGTGTCGGCGTCGATCCGCTTGGCCGAGCTGGCTTCGAGCTCGACGTCCCCGATGACCTGCACCCCGTGGCCGAACGTCCAGTCGCCGGCGACCTTGAGCGAGCTCGCCTTCTTCAGCGACGGCGCGCCCTCGGGGAAGCGCTTGTCGAACTCGCCGACCAGCTTGTAGTAGCTGCCGTCCAGGTCGACGAACGGGATCTCCGCCGACGCCTGGTCGAGCACGAAGTCGCCGCCGAGGTCGTAGACGTCGGAGCGCAGCACCAGCAGGTCGTTGGTGGTCTTCACCGGCACGAACCGGTCGCGACCGACCTCGATCAGCCGGGAGCCCTCGAACACCTCGACGGCCGCGCCCATCGCGGTCTCGATCTGGATCACCTCGGGCGTGGACTTGTCGCCCGGGTCGACGTTCTTGACGTTGCGGATCAGCGGCAGGCCGAGGACCCCGTCGCGCTGGTCGAGCGCCTGCTTCATCGCCGCGAGGTCGAACCAGAGGTTGTTGGTCGAGCAGAAGCGGTGCCGGTCCAGGTCCGCGAGCGCGGCCTGGTCGGCCGGGAGCGTCTGGGCGGTCTCGCGGAGCACGATCCGGCCGTCGGCCTTGCGGCGGGCGAAGTGGCCGCCCTTGCGGTCCGAGGGCGTCCGGCGGACCGCCTCGATCGCGAACGGCGCCCCGCTGGTGGCGAACCAGCCGGCGAGCCGCGGGTCGGGGACCGCGCCGAGGTTGTCGGAGTTGGACACGAAGACCCGCTGGTAGCCGGCCGCGAGCAGCTGGTCGATCAGGCCGGTGCCGCGCATCGCGGTGTAGAGGTCCCCGTGGCCGGGCGGACACCACTCGAGGTCGGGGTCCTTCGGCCACGAGACCGGCGAGAGGTCCTTGACGTTGAGCTTGGGCTCCTTGTTCTGCAGGAACTCCAGCGGCAGGCCCTCGACCGGCAGGTCCTGGTAGCGCGCCAGCGCCGCCATCGTGTCGGCGGAGGTGCGGAAGCTGTTCATGAACAGCAGCGGCAGTGGGGCGTCGTACTTGTCGCGCAGGTGCAGCACCTGGCGGGCGATCACGTCGAGGAAGGAGAGCCCGCGGCGCACGCACAGCAGCGACTTCGCGCGGTCCATCCCCATCGAGGTGCCGAGGCCGCCGTTCAGCTTGATGACGGCAGTGGTGCGGAGCGCCGCGGCGGCGTCCTCGTCGGACACCTCGACGCTCGCCAGCGACTCCATGTCGACGGGCTCGATCGAGGACTCGGGGATCATCCCCGTCTCACCGTGCTCGAGCAGCCGGTAGTAGTGCGCGAACGTCTCGATCGCCACGGGATCGACCCCGGCCTGCACCATCTTGTCGCGTGCCTTGTTCAGGCCAGCACTTCCCATACCCACGATCGTAGGCTTCCCCCGTGACGACCCGGCAACCCCCCGCCAAGGTGGCGGTGCGGGACCAGCTCCTCGCCGCGCGCAAGCGGCGGTCGATCGGCGAGGTCGGCGAGGCCGCCCGCGACCTCGCCGCGCACCTCCTGGCCGGCGTCGACGTCCGGCGCGCGGCGACCGTCGCGGCGTACGTCTCGATGAACGGCGAGCCCGGCACCGGCCCGCTCCTGGACGGGCTCCGCGCCGCCGGCAAGCGGGTGATCCTCCCGGTCGTGCTGCCCGGCATGGACCTGGACTGGGCCGTCTACCGCGACCCGGACGACCTGGCCCCGGCGCGCTACGGCCTGCTGGAGCCGGTCGGCGAGCGGCTCGGCGTCGACGCGATCGCCACCGCGGACGTCGTGCTGGTGCCGGCGCTGGCGGTCTCCCCGACCGGCGTCCGCCTCGGCCGCGGCGGCGGCTGCTACGACCGCGCCCTGGGCCGGGTGCCGGTCGGCACCTTCACCTGCGCGCTGCTCTACGACGGCGAGGTCGGCCTGGACATCCCGGTCGAGCCGCACGACCGCCCGGTCGGCCACGCCGCCACCCCGTCCGGCATCCGCCGCCTCGCGTGATGCCGAGTCGGCGTTGGGTCAGTCGGCCGCGGGGGCGGGCTCGAGGGTGAGGACGTCGGCGGCGGCGTCGGAGACGGCGTCCTGGGTGAACGGCCACGGGAGGGTCCGGCCGTCGACGTAGAGGTCGGTCTGGTCGGTGTAGTGCTGGTCGAAGGGATGGCCGGAGACGCCGGTCAGGTTGATCCAGCGCGACGCGTCCCAGTCCGCCGGCGACACGACCATCCGCATCGACGGCGCGCTGACGACGTCGTACCCGTCGGCGGCGTCCCAGGCGGTCGCGTCGACGGTCGACGAGCCGCCGCCGACCTCCCAGCCGTCGCGGTTGACCAGCCACTCCACCGGGCCGATGCCGGACTCACCCAGCGACGGGTGGTGCAGGTCGAGCCGGTGCAGGTGCCCCCAGGTCCAGTGGTCGCTGTCCAGCGCCTGCCGCCGGGTGAGCTCGTCGCGGGCGTCGAGCAGTGCCTGCCGCAGGATGTCGTCGCGGGTCTCGTCGAGGTCGGGGGTGAGCTTGTCGTCCCACCACGCCGACTCCGGGTCGTGCAGCAGCTCGGTCACCACGGCGTACCAGCGGTCCCCGCCGGCCGGCCAGATGTCGGCCGGCAGGTCGTCGTGGAAGGTCAACGCCAGCAGGTTGCGCCACACCGCGTTGAAGTACGCCGCGCCCGCGCTGTCGGCGCCCTGGTGGAAGTCCCAGTGCCGCAGCTGCCACTGCCCGGCCGAGTAGTAGCCGTGGGGCAGGTCGACGTCCAGGAGGTAGGGCACCAGCTCGGCCGCCATCGGGTTCAGGTCGTCGAGCTGCATGGCGAGCATGTCGCCGGCCGACACCGTGCCGTCGCCGTCGAGCTGCCGCTGGATCAGGTCGCGGATCCGCTGGGCGCGGTAGCCGCGGTCCCAGTCGTCGGTGAGGAAGTAGGGGTAGTCCGGCCCGGTGACGGCCTGGTTGGCGGTCACCACGAACCCGTCGTCGGGGTCCAGCACGCTCGGGAGCCCGTCGAACGGCACGTAGTCGCCCGTCCAGTCGTTCTCCGGCTTCCACCCGGCGGCCGGCAGCAGCCCGTCGTTGCCGGACTTGCGGATCGGGACCAGGCCCGGCGCCTGGTAGCCGATGTGGCCCTCGCGGTCGGCGTACACGAGGTTCTGCGCCGGTACGGCGAACGACGCCGCCGCGGCCCGGAACTCGTCCCAGTCGGTGGCCGCGTCGATCCCGAGGACCGCGTCCGCGGTCGTGGAGGGCTGGAGCGCGGTCCACTGGAGCGCGACGGCGTACTCCCCCGGCGGTACGCCGGGCGGGTCCTCGCCCGCCTCGGCCACGTCGTCGGCGACGTCGGAGAGCAGCGGGCCGTGCGCGGTCGAGCGGATCGTGAGCGTGACGTCGTCGCCGCCGTGGACCTTGATCGTCTCGGTGCGGGTGCGCAGCGGCCGCCACCGGCCGTCGTACCGCCACCGGCTCCCCTCGACCTTCTCCAGGTAGAGGTCGCTGACGTCGGGACCGAGGTTGGTGAAGCCCCAGGCGATGTCGCGGTTGTGGCCGATGATCACGCCGGGCACGCCGGAGAACGTGAAACCCGCGACGTCCAGCGGGCAGTCCTCGGTGACCTCGCGGCAGTGCAGCCCCATCTGCATCCACACCCCCGGCACCGAGACGCCGAGGTGCGGGTCGTTGGCGAGCAGCGGCCCGCCGGTGTCGGTGTGGTCGCCGCTCACCACCCAGCTGTTGCTCCCCAGCCCGTCGCCGTGGCCGAGCAGCGGCGGCAGGTCCTGCAGCCCCGCCCGCAGCCGGGCCAGGGCTCCGCGCATGTCGGCGGTGTACGCCGGGCGCCGCGGGTTGCGGGTGCCGGGGGCGGTCGCGTCCTGCTCGAAGACGCCGTCCACGACCGCGCCCTGGCCGACGATCGGCCGGTGCGCGTCGTAGTCGTACGGCGGGTACAGCTGCGCCACCTCGCGCGCCGAGTGCCCGGCCAGGGCCAGCACCCGGTCGATCTCGTCGGTCATGTTGCCGCGCAGGTCCCACGCCATCGCCTTGAGCCAGGCCAGCGAGTCCACCGGCGTCCAGGGCTCCGGCTCGTAGCCGAGCCCGCCGGCGTTGAGGACCGTGTACTCGACCGCGATCTCGCTGGGCGTGTGCGTGTCGAGGTAGGCGTTGACGCCGTCGGCGTACGCCGTCAGGGCGGCGCGGGTCTCCGGCGAGACCAGCGCGAGCTCCTGCTCGGCGACCCGGCGCCAGCCCATGGTGCGCACGTACTCGTCGCTCTCGAGGGCGGCCGAGCCGAACATCTCGGCGAGCCGGCCCGCCGTCGCGTGCCGCCGCACGTCCATCTCGAAGAACCGCTCCTGGGCGTGCACGTAGCCCTGCGCCCGCATCAGGTCGTCGACCGAGTCGGCGTAGACCTGGGGGATGCCCGCGTCGTCGCGGACCACCTCGACCCGGCCGGTCAGGCCCGGGACCTCGATCTCGCCGGTCGTCTGGGGGAACGGCTGGCGCACCAGGTGCACGGCGGTGAGCAGCATCCCGATCAGCAGGACGACCAGGCCGGCGGCGACGTACGTCGCGACGCGGGCCGCGCGCGGCCATCCCCGGAACCCCAACCCGCCAACCATGTCGACCGCCATTGTGCCGTGTCGTACCATTGGCACTCGTCAGGGTCGAGTGCCAGCATCGGCCAGCCGTGGAGGAGAACCGTGCCGACCTATCAATACGCCTGCACCGAGTGCGACCACGCCTTCGAGCAGGTCCAGAGCTTCTCGGACGACGCGCTCACCGAGTGCCCGCAGTGCCGCGGGCGCCTGCGCAAGGTGTTCAACGCCGTCGGGGTCGTCTTCAAGGGCTCCGGCTTCTACCGCACGGACAGCCGCTCGAACTCGAGCTCCTCGGACACCTCGTCGACGAAGACCGAGACGAAGACCGAGACGAAGACCGAGACGAAGACCGAGTCCAAGCCGGCCGCCACGGCCGCCGCCTCGACGTCCTCCGACTGACGCGCTTCGACGGGCTCCGGACACCGCCTGTGGAGAGCCGGCGCACGTCCGGCTGATCCCACCTAGCGTCGCGGCATGCGCCGCCTCGCTGCCCTCGTCCGCCCGGTACGCCGGGCCGTGCTCGCGCGCCGCCGGCCGCTCGCCGCGCTGCTGACCGCCGTCGCGGTGGCGACCGGGCTGCACGCCGCCACCGCACCGCCGCCCGCCGCGGTGCACGTGCTGGTCGCCGCGCGCGACCTGCCCTCGGGCGCGGTCCTCTCCCCCGGCGACCTGCGCACGGCGGGCTTCGCGCCGGGCTCGGTCCCGGACGGCGCCGTCGCCGACCCGGCGGGGCACACGCTCGCGGCGCCGCTCCGCGCGGGCGAGCCGGTCACCGACGTCCGCCTCGTCGGGCCGTCGCTGACCGACGGCTACCCGGGCCTGGCCGCGGTCCCGGTGCGGCTGCCGGACGCCGCGATGGCCGGCCTGCTGACCGTGGGCGACCGCGTCGACCTGGTCTCGGCGCACCCGCAGGGCGGCCCCGCCACGCTGGTGGCGAGCGACGTACCGGTGCTGGCGCTGCCGCCCGGGGACGGCGAGGTCGGCGCGGCGGGGCTGACCGGCCGGCTGGTGGTGGTCGGCGCGCCGCCGAGTGACGTCCCTCGCATCGCCGACGCCTCGGTGCGGACGTTCCTGACGATCGCCTTCGGCGGCTAGCGTGGCCGCATGAGCGGCTTCAAGAACTTCATTCTCCGGGGCAACCTGGTCGACCTCGCGGTCGCGGTCATCATCGGCACGGCGTTCGGCGCCGTGGTCACCGCGTTCACGGCGTTCCTGACCGCAAAGCTGCCGGGCGCGTCCGAGACCTTCCAGGGCACCGAGCTCGGGGACGGCGGGTTCTTCCTCAACGCGCTGATCTCGTTCGTGATCCTCGCGGCGGTCGTGTACTTCCTCGTCGTGCTGCCCTACACCAAGATCCGCGACCGCTACTTCCCGCCGGCCCCTCCGGGGACGCCGGAGGAGATCAAGCTCCTGCAGGAGATCCGCGACCTGCTGGCCGCGCAGCAGGGCCGGCCGCCCACGACCTGATCAGGTCTTGCCATGGTGCGGGGGCACCTGCTCCCGCAGCCACTGGTCGCCGTCCCCCTCGCGGGCCGGCGACTCGTCCCGCTCGTCGGTCGTGGTCTCCGGCAGCGTCTCGCCGAACACCTCGGCGCGGCGCTTGCGGCGCTCCCAGTCCGACTCGGGCGTGCGACCGCTCACGTGCAGAGCCCCGCGTCCTGGAGGGCCTGCTTGTCGGCCTCGTTCTTCTTGCCGCCGCCGGACGAGGACGGCGAGCCGGAGCCGGGCAGGTTGCCGGCGCTGATGACGTCCTCGCTGAGCTTCTTGGTCAGCGGCTCGTCGTGCGCGATCTTGTCCCAGACCTGCTTGGCCTGGGGCTCCTTCCAGACCAGCCGGTTCGGGTCGGCGGGGTCGGGGATGTTCGGGATCGTGATGAACTGGATGTTGTCCAGCCCGATGTTCTTGAACTGGATGCCGAGCTTGGTGATGTCGACGAGGTTGTCGAAGCCCTTGTCGACGGTCAGCGACTTGGTCGCCGCGTCGAGGAAGCGCAGCAGGTGGTCGGGGCGCGCGAGGGTGCCCGCGGTGACGACCTGGTGGGCCATCGAGGCGATGAACGCCTGCTGGCGCTTCATCCGGCCGATGTCCGAGCCGTTGCCGACGACGTACCGCTCGCGCACGTAGTTCAGGGCCTCCTTGCCCTTGATCTTGCGCGTGCCGGCCTCGATGTTGATGCCGTGGGCCGGGTCGACGATCGGCTCGGGGATGCAGACCTCCACGCCGCCGATCGCGTCGACCATCCCCTGGAAGCCCTCGAAGTTGACCACCACGAAGTGGTCGAGGCGGATCCCGGTGAGCTGCTCGAACTGCTGGATCGTGCAGGCGGGCCCGCCGAGGCCGAACGCCTCGTTCCACATCACGTTGTCCGCGCCCGGGATGGTGGAGCCGTCGGTGGCCTTGCAGTCGGGCCGGTCGACCATGGAGTCGCGCGGGATCGAGATGCCGTAGGCCCGCTGGCGGTCGGCCGAGAGGTGGAACAGGATCGTGGTGTCCGAGCGCTGGCCGCCGCCGGTCAGGTTGTCGATGTTGCAGCCGGCGCAGTCGCGGCTGTCGGACCCCATCACGAGGACGTTCAGCGGCTCCTGCGGGCCGGTGACCGCGAACTTGTCCGGGCGGTTCTCCAGCTGGCCGGTCACGTCGAGCCCGTTGAGGTTGCCGCTCAGGTGGCGGTACGCCCAGATGGTCCCGAGGCCGGTGGCCATCGCCAGCACCAGGACGCTGGCGAGCAGCACCTTGCCGACGGTGTGGCGCTTGCGGACCTTCGCCCGGCGCTTGGGGACGGCGGGGTCGCGCTCGGCGCTGTCGGGCGCGGCGTCGGACATCGTCGTACCTCGGTTGTCGGGACTGCGGGCTCGGCCACGGTAGGGCTCGAACCTTAAGTCTCCCTGTGACCAGCGGGTTGAAACAAAACGGCGGTCGGCGGCAGGACCATCGTCCCCGGCCCCGTGTCCGAAGGTCCGTACGGCCGCGACCCGTGCCCGGCCACACTGGAGATGCGGATGAGGTGCGGATCGAGGTGGGTCCGGTGGCACGGTCGCGGAGCCTGGCGGCGCTCGTGTGCGCGTGCCTGCTGCTGACCGGGTGCCCCGCCAGAGGAGGCAGCGCGACCGCGCCCGTCCTGCACGGTTGTGCCGTGCCGTCCCGGTTCGCCGGGCAGCAGGTCGACCGGCTCCCGATCACCGGGAAGCGGGTCGCGCTCACCTTCGACGCGGGCGCGAACGCCGACGGCGTGCCGTCGATCCGCGCGACCCTGCGCCGGACGAAGGTCGCGGCGACGTTCTTCCTGACCGGGGCGTTCGTGCAGCGGTACCCGGCGACGTCGCGGCGGCTGGCCGGGCGCGACCTGGTCGGCAACCACACGATGACGCACCCCGACCTCACCACGCTGACCGACCGGCGGGTCACCGCCCAGGTGCGCCGCGCGGAGGCCACGATCCGGGCCACCACCGGCGAAGACCCGCGACGGTTCTTCCGCTTCCCGTACGGCGCCCGCACCGACCACCTGATCGGGCTGGTCAACGGCCTCTGCTACGTGCCGTTCGGCTGGACGGTCGACACCCTCGGCTGGGAGGGCACGTCCGGCGGGCAGACGGAGGCGACCGTGGTCGCCCGCGTGCTCGCGGCCGCCGAGCCCGGCGCGATCGTGCTGATGCACGTCGGCTCCAACCCCGACGACGGCACCACGCTCGACGCCGACGCGCTGCCCACGATCATCGCCCGGCTCCGGGACCGCGGGTACCACTTCGTCCGCCTCGACCGGGTCATGTCCGCGGATCCCTGAGCGGGCCGGTTGCTCTTGTACCCTCACCCCGGGCCCCAGTAGCTCAGTGGATAGAGCAGCCGCCTCCTAAGCGAAAGGTCGTAGGTTCGACTCCTACCTGGGGCACTCATCCGCGCCGGGACGTCATACGGACAGTGTGTCCCCTTGCTCCGTCCGTATGACGTCCCGCGGCCGCGGACGTTCGGTCAGTCGCCCCCCTGGCACTCCGGGCACCAGTACGCCGTCCGGCCGGCGACCGAGTAGGGCCGCACGGTGCCGTTGCCGCGGGGGCAGGGGGCGCCGTCCTCGCGCGCGTGGATCAGCCAGCCCGCCGGCATCGCCTCCGGCCGCGCGTGGGCCTCGATGGCGCGCTCGAGGACGCGGCGCAGCTGGTGGTGCAGGCGGGCCACCTCGCGGTCGGTGACGGTCGAGGCGCGCATCCGCGGGTCGAGGCGGGCGTGGAAGAGGACCTCGTCGGAGTAGATGTTGCCGATACCGGCGACGACGGACTGGTCCATCAGCGTGGCGGCGAGTCCGCCCCGGCTCACCTCGAGCCGGTCGTGCAGCCCGGGCCGGTCGATCGCGAGCGCGTCGGGACCGAGGCCGCGCTCCTCGACGTCCCGGGCGGGGTCGTCGACGAGCGTGATCCGGCCGAACCGGCGCTGGTCGACGAACACCAGGCGGCGGTCGCCCTCGAACAGCAGGGTGACCCGCGCGTGGTCGGGCTCGGGGGCGTCCGCGGCATCGGGCTCGAGGTACGCCGTCATGCCGAAGTGCAGCGCGAGCGCCGGCCCGGCGTCGCGGCGCACGTAGAGGTGCTTGCCGTGGCGGGTGGTGGCGGTCAGCTGCGACCCGGTCAGCTCGCGCTCGAGGTCCGCGGCCGACACGTCCTCCAGCACCATCGGGTCGGCGACCTCCACGCCGGTGATCTCACGGTGCAGCGAGGAGTGCGCGAGCGTCCGCCGGAAGACCTCGACGTCCGGCAGCTCGGGCATGCCCGTCCGGTGACCGGCCGGGTGAGCGGTCAAACCGGCCGATGGGGTGGCCCGAGGCAGGGGGCTACTCGACGACCTCGAACCGGATCCCGGCCGCCTGGAGCCGGGCGAGCAGGTTGTCACCCATCGCCTGGGCGGTGGTGACCTGCCCGGCGGTCGGCGGGTTGTCGTCGAGGGCGAGGCACAGCGCCGACTCGGCGAGCATCTTCGCGGTCTCGTCGTAGCCGGGGTCGCCGCCGCTGACCCGGGTGTGCACGGTGCGGCCGTCGCCCTCGCCGACGAAGTCGACGCGGAACCACGACTTCGCGCGGCGCTGCTCGTCCGGTCCCTCGCCCTGGCGGACCCGGCTGAGCAGGAGCTTGCGCAGCGGCGGCAGCTGTGCGGCGCCGAACAGCGCGACCGCGCCGGCCGCACCGCCCACGGCGTACCGCAGGGTCTTGGTCCCCGCGTAGTGGGAGTAGGAGAAGTCCGGGCCGTACGCCGGCAGCGCGGCGCCGCTGCGCGCGACGACGAACGGGTCGATCGTGGGCAGCGGGACCAGCCAGTAGCCGAGGACCGGGTCCCGGTGCGGCTTGCCCGCGACCGCGCGCGACCGGCGTCCCTCGGGACGCGGCTCGGCCCGCCGGCGCTCCTGCATCGCCGAGCGCATCTGGCGGGCCCGCGCGAACTGGCCGAGCGCGGAGTGGATGGTGCCGCCCGAGGCCGTCGCGCCGGAACGGACCACGCCCCGGACCCGCACCGGCCCGGTCGCGGCGAGCTGCTGGACGCAGTACATCGCGCCGAGGTCGTGCGGCACCGAGTCGAACCCGCACGCGTGCACGATCCGCGCCCCGGTGCGCTCGGCGGTGGCGTGGTGGCGCAGATAGACCCGGTCGACGAACTCCGGCTCACCGGTGAGGTCGACGTAGTCGGTGCCCGCCTCCGCGCATGCGGCGACCAGCGGCTCGCCGTGCTCGAGGTACGGCCCCACGGTGGTGATCACCACCCGGGTGCTCGCGGCGAGGTCGGCCAGCGACGCCGGGTCGGTCACGTCGGCCGTCAGCAGCGGGACGTCCACCCCGATCCGGTCGCGGACCGCCGCCAGCTTCTGCTGGTTGCGCCCGGCCAGCGCCCACCGGAGCCCGGCCGGGGCGTGGCGGGCGAGGTACTCGGCGGTCAGGCCGCCGGTGAAGCCGGTCGCGCCGACCAGGACGATGTCGTACTCGCGGGTAGCTGGGCTCATGAAGGCCATGCTGGCAGGTGCCTGGGCGACGTAGGCTCGTGCCCATGTGCCGGAACATCCGCCCGCTCCACAACTTCGAGCCGCCCGCGACCTCCGACGAGGTGTCGGCGGCGGCCCTGCAGTACGTCCGCAAGGTGAGCGGGACGACCAAGCCCAGCCAGGCCAACCAGGCGGCGTTCGACCGCGCCGTGCGCGAGATCGCCCACCTCACCCAGCACCTGCTCGACGACCTGGTCACCAGCGCGCCGCCCAAGGACCGCGAGGTGGAGGCCGCCAAGGCCCGCGCCCGGGCCGAGCTCCGGTACGCCCGTTGACCCTGGCGACGCAGGCGCTCGACCTGCTGGCGGACCGCCCGCTGGTGGTCCTCACGGGCGCGGGTCTGTCCACGGACTCGGGCATCCCGGACTACCGCGGCCCGAACTCGCCGGCGCGGCTGCCCATGACCTACCAGGAGTTCGTGTCCGGCCCGGCCGCGCAGCAGCGGTACTGGGCGCGCAGCCACCTCGGCTGGGGGCGGATGCGCGGCGCCGACCCCAACCCGGGCCACCACGCGCTGGCCGCGATCGCCCCGGAGCTGCTCATCACCCAGAACGTCGACGGCCTCCACGAGCGGGCGGGCACCGAGCGGCTGGTGGCGCTGCACGGACGGATCGCCGACGTGGTCTGCCTGGGCTGCCGCCGGACGTCGGCGCGGGCGGCCCTGCAGGCGCGACTGGCGGCGTTGAACCCCGGGTTCGCCGAGCGGTACGCCGACGTGGCGGTGCGCCCGGACGGCGACGTCGACCTCGACGAGACCGCCGGGTTCGTCGTCCCGGGCTGCGCGGCGTGCGGCGGTGTGCTGAAGCCGCACGTGGTGTTCTTCGGGGAGAACGTCCCCGCACCGCGGGTCGAGCGGTGCTACGCGGCCGTCGACGCGCTCGCGGAGACCGGCGGCACGCTGCTGGTCGCCGGGTCGAGCCTCACCGTGATGTCCGGCTTCCGGTTCGTGCGCCGGGCGGCGAAGTCCGGCGTACCCGTGGTGATCGTCAACCGCGGGGCGACCCGCGGCGACGAGCTGGCGACCGTGAAGCTCGAGGTCGGGTGCAGCGAGTTCCTGGCCGAGCTCAGCGCATCGCGAGCTGCCGCGTGAACGCCTGAGCGTCCGGCGGCCGGTGACCCTCGTCCCGCAGCTCGTGCAGCAGGTCGACGATCTCGTGCAGCTCGAGGTCGTCGCGGTCCGGGTCGAGGCCGGCCGCCCGCTCGCGGGCCAGCTCCTCCGGGATCCGGCCGCCGAGCTCGCACGTGTAGACGGTGTCGTCGAGCTCGAAGGTCAGGTCGACGACCCGGGCGACGTGGTACTCGCCGTCGGGCGCCCGCAGCAGGACGGCCTCACCGAGGTCCAGCCCGCGTCGCAGTCCCGTGCGCGAGTGCGCGACCAGCACGGTGCGCTCGGCCGGACCGGGCACCAGCGCGCCCGCGTCGATCATCTCCATGAAAATGTCCCCCTCGTCGGCGCTCCCCCGCGCCTCGGTCCCCCGGACCGAGGTGAAATCTACCGACACCGACCCCGCCGGACAGGGCAATCTCAGAACTCCCCCCATTGCGGGACAGACGTCCAGACAGGTGGGAGCGTGCTCAGCCGGTGCGGAGATCCTCGGCGATGATCCAGCCGGAGCCACGCTGCTCCATGCGCAGCCGCCGGGTCTCGGAGTCCGCGCCGTCGTAGGTGAGCTCGACGGTCACGATGTCGCCGTCCAGGGAGGTCGGGCCGACCTCGACGGAGTCGATGCCGTCCCAGAACGCGGCGTAGTCGTCGTAGCCCCCGGAGCTGTCCCGCGCGGTCGGGCCGAGCATCCGCCACGCCCCTTCGGTGTCGTCGGGCAGGAGGCCGTAGTAGGTCTCCACGGCCTGCTCGGGGCCGCCGGCGGCGGGCTCGGCCGCGGGCGGCGACTCCTCGGCCGACGGCGTCGCGGTCGTGGTGACGGTCGCCGTCGCGGTGGCGGTGGACGGCGTCCCCGACGGCGAGCGGGCCGCCGAGGGCGACCGCCCCGCGGCCGGGGTCCCCGACGGGTCGTCGGGCCGCAGCGCGACCGCGGCCGCGATCCCGGCCACGAGCAGCAGGAGCACGAGACCGACCGCCAGCGGCCACCGGGAGCGGTGGCGCTCGGGCCCGGGCGGCGGCGCTGCGGCGGTCGTGGCGGTCGTGGCCGTCGGCTCCGGGGACGGCGCCGGCTCCGGCGTCGGCTCCGGGGACGGCGCTGCGGTCTCGAGGGTCCCAGGGGCCCGGTGCTGCTCGTGCAGGCGCGCCAGGGCGTGGGCGGCGTCGGCCATCGACCACCGCGAGACGGGATCGGGGTCGAGCATCCGGCCGATGGCGTCGGCCAGGAAGCCGGCGTGGGCCGGCGGGGCGGGCCGGGTCTCCGCGATCGCGGTCAGGGTGGCGATCGCGTTGCCGCGGTCCTCGGCGGGCGCCGCGCCCTCGACGGCGGCGTACAGCGTGGCGCCCAGCGCCCACACGTCGTCGGCCGGCGTCGGGCTCTCGCCGCGCGCCAGCTGGGGCGAGAAGTAGAGCGGGGTGCCGGTGAGCAGCCCCGACTGGGTCAGCTGGGCGTCGCCGTCGGTGCGCGCGATCCCGAAGTCGCTGATCTTGGCGACGTCCCCGTCGATGAGGACGTTGCCGGGCTTGACGTCGCGGTGGATGGTCCCGCGCTCGTGCGCGGCGGCCAGCCCGTCGGCGACCTGGGCGCCGATGGACGCGACCCGCGCCGGGTCGAGCCGCCCCTCCCGGTCGATCAGCTCCGAGAGCGTCGAGCCGGGGACGTACTCCATGACCAGCCAGATGTGGCGATCGGCCTCGACGGCGTCGAACACCGACACGACGTGTGGATGGTGGAGCGCGGCCGACGAGCGCGCCTCGCGCAGGGCTCGGGCGAGGTCCGGGGCCGACTCGCCCGGCATCAGGCCGACCTGCTTGACCGCGACCTGGCGGCCCAGCACCTCGTCCCGGCACAGCCAGACCGTGCCCATCCCGCCCCGGCCGATGGGGCGCTCGACGTGGTAGCGCCCCGCGATGATCTCCGGTGGCATGTCCCCGGCCGTACCCGGACCGGGGCCCGGTGACACTCAGCTGCCCCCGGGGACGTTCAGAGCTTGCGGACGAAGATGTGGTCGGCCGCCTCGAGCACGATCTCGGCGCTCTCGCCGCCGGAGCCGAGCAGGATGCCCTCGGCGGTGGCGACGACGGTCACGGTCTTGTCGGGGAGCGCGCCCACCCGGCGCATCGCGCTCATCAGCACCTCGTCCTTCTGCATCTCCTCCGAGATGCGGCGGACCAGGACGCGGCCCTCCAGGGGGCTCGCGGCGCGGGACAGCGGCTCGACGCCGTCCATGAACTCCTCGCCGACCTCGCTCTCGCCGAGCTCGTCCAGGCCGGGGATCGGGTTGCCGTACGGCGACTCGGTCGGGTGGTCGAGCAGCTCCAGCAGCCGGCGCTCGACGGTCTCCGAGATCACGTGCTCCCACCGGCACGCCTCCTCGTGCACGAGCTCCCAGTCCAGGCCGATCACGTCGGTGAGCAGCCGCTCCGCGAGCCGGTGCTTGCGCATCACCCGGGTGGCCAGCCGCAGGCCCTCGTCGGTGAGCTCGAGGTGCCGGTCGCCCTCGACGGTGAGCAGGCCGTCCCGCTCCATCCGGGCCACGGTCTGCGAGACCGTCGGGCCGCTCTGGTGGAGCCGCTCGGCGATCCGGGCACGCAGCGGCACGATGCCCTCCTCGACCAGCTCGTAGATGGTCCGGAGGTACATCTCGGTCGTGTCGATCAGGTCGCTCACCCGCACATTCTCTCCCATCCACCAGCGGGCTGGCAGGCTGGCAGGCGATGCCCTCCGTCCTGTGGTTCCGCCGTGACCTGCGCCTCGACGACAACCCGGCGCTCGTGGAGGCCGCCGCCGACGGCCCGGTGCTCCCGCTGTTCGTGCTGGACCCCGCGCTGTGGCGGCCGGCGGGACCCGCCCGGCGCGGCTACCTCACGGCCTCGCTGCGGGCGCTGGACGCGCCGGTCGCGGTCGTCGAGGGAGACCCGGTACGGCGCGTGGTCGACGCCGCCCGCGCGGTCGGGGCGTCGCGCGTGCACGTCGCCGCGGACTTCGGCCCGTACGGCGCCCGCCGCGACGCCGCGGTCGAGCAGGCCCTGGCCGAGCACGGCCTGGAGCTGGTCCGCACCGGCTCGCCGTACGCGGTGTCCCCGGGGCGGGTGGCCAACGGCAGCGGCCGGCCCTACCGGGTCTACACGCCGTTCTCCCGCGCCTGGGCCGAGCACGGCTGGCGGGCGCCGGCCGAGACACCCGACGGCGTCGACTGGCTCGCGCTGGACGACACGACGGAGATCCCGGACCCCGACCTCCCCGACGGGCTGGCGCTCCCCGCGGCCGGGGAGGCGGCGGCGCGCCGGCAGTGGGCGGAGTTCCTCGACCGGATCGACCGGTACGACGACGAGCGTGACCGCCCCGACCTGGACACCACCTCCCGGATGTCGGTGCACCTGCGCTGGGGGGAGATCCATCCGCGGACGATGCTCGCGGACCTGGCGCGCCGGCGGAGCGCGGGCGCGGCGGCGTACCGCAAGGAGCTGGCGTGGCGGGAGTTCTTCGCCGACGTGCTCTTCGCGCGGCCCGCGACCGCGCGGGAGTACCTGCGCCCGGAGTACGCGCGGATGCGCTACGACGAGCCCGGTGCCGCGCTGACCGCCTGGCAGGAGGGGCGGACCGGCTTCCCGATCGTCGACGCCGGGATGCGGCAGCTGCGGGCCACCGGGTGGATGCACAACCGGGTGCGGATGGTCGTCGCCAGCTTCCTGGTCAAGGACCTGCACCTGGAGTGGCAGCACGGCGCGCGGCACTTCATGCGCTGGCTCGTGGACGGCGACCTCGCCTCGAACCAGCAGAACTGGCAGTGGGCCGCGGGCAGCGGCGTCGACGCGGCGCCGTACTTCCGCGTCTTCAACCCGACCAGCCAGGGCCGGAAGTTCGACCCCCGCGGCGAGTACCTGCGCCGCTGGGTGCCGGAGCTCACCGAGGTCGGCGACCCCCACGACCCGAGCCCCGAGGACCGGCTGGCGACCGGCTACCCCGAGCCGGTCGTCGACCACGCTGCCGAGCGGCGCGAGGCGCTGGACCGGTGGGAGGAGATCCGCTGACCGCCGTCGGGTCGGGGCCGGCTCCGTCGCAATTGAACGACAGGCCTGGGTTACTCGCGCGTAGACCGAGGCTGGGCGTTCAATTGCGCGGTTGCGCCCTGCTCGGGGCGTCCCATGGTGTGCCAGCGTGGGCGCCCGGCAGGGTGGACCTGAGCGGCTCTCCGTGTCAGCGTGATGCCTTCGAGCACACGAGGGGAGTCGGTCCGACCATGGGGGAACTGCTGGTGCCGCGCCGCTACTGCGGCCCGCCGTCGACGGGGAACGGTGGCTGGACGTCCGGAGCGCTCGCCGCGCTCGTCGGCGCGCACGAGCCCTGGCCGGCCATCACGGTGTCGCTGCGCCGGCCGCCCCCGCTCGACGTCCCGATGCCGGTCACCACCCAGGACGGCGTGACCGAGGCGGTGCACGGGGAGCACGTCGTCGCCCGGGCATCGCTGGCCGACGCCGACCCGGGCATCGTCGACCCCGTGTCCGCCGAGGAGGCCCGGGCCGCGGAGGCGGTGTACGCCGGGCACTCCTTCCACCCCTTCCCCACCTGCTTCTCCTGCGGCGTCGGCCGGGCAGCCGGCGACGGCCTGCGGATCTTCCCGGGCCAGGTGGGCGACGGGCGCACAGCGGCCACGTGGACGCCCGACGAGAGCGTCGGTGACGCCGACGGCCGGGCGACGCTGCCGGTCACGTGGGCGGCGCTCGACTGCGTGGGCGGTTGGGCCGGCGACCTGGAGGAGCGGCTGATGGTGCTCGCCACCATGACCGCCTGCGTCGACGCGCTGCCGGCCGTCGGCGAGGAGCACGTGGTGGTCGGGGCGACCCGGGGCTCCGAGGGCCGCCGGACCTGGACGTCCTCGACCCTCTACGACTCCGACGGCCGGGTGGTCGGCCGCGCCGAGCACACCTGGGTCGCGGTGAACCCCTCGGACTTCGACTGAGCCGCCCCCGTACCATGGAGACCGTGTCTTTGAACGATCCAACGACCGTCCCGCACCAGGAGTGGTGGCGGCACGCGGTGACCTACCAGATCTACCCGCGCAGCTTCGCGGACGCGAACGGCGACGGCATCGGCGACCTGCCGGGCATCACCTCGCGGCTGCCGTACCTGCGCGACCTCGGCGTCGACGCCGTCTGGATCTCGCCGTTCTACACGTCGCCGCAGAAGGACCACGGGTACGACGTCGCCGACTACTGCGACGTCGACCCGCTGTTCGGCACCCTCGCCGACGCCGACACGCTGGTCGAGCGCGCGCACGAGGTCGGCCTCAAGGTGATCGTGGACCTGGTGCCCAACCACACCTCGGACCAGCACGCGTGGTTCCAGGCCGCGCTCGCCGCCGGCCCGGGCAGCCCGGAGCGGGAGCGCTACGTCTTCCGCGACAGCCCGGACGGTCCGCCGAACAACTGGCGGTCGGTGTTCGGCGGCCCCGCGTGGACGCAGGTCGACGACGGCCAGTGGTACCTCCACCTCTTCGACACCGCCCAGCCGGACCTCAACTGGCGCAACCCCGAGGTCGGCGACATGTTCGTCGACGTGCTGCGCTTCTGGCTCGACCGGGGCGTCGACGGCTTCCGCGTGGACGTCGCGCACGGGCTCTTCAAGGAGGAGGGCCTGCCCGACGACCTCACGCCGCGCAAGCCCACCGACTCGATGGTCGAGGCGCCCGCCACCCACGGCCCGATGTGGGACCAGCCCGAGGTGCACGAGGTCTACCGCCGCTGGCACGACGTGCTCGCCAAGTACAACGGCGACCGGATGCTGGTGGCCGAGGCCTGGACCGCGACGCCCGAGTCGATGGCGCGCTACATCCGGCAGGACGAGATGAGCCAGGCGTTCAACTTCGCCTGGCTGCTGACGCCCTGGTCGGCCCGGGGGTTCGCCGACGTCATCACCGGCACCCTGGACGCGGTCGGCCTGGTCGACGGCTCGCCCACGTGGGTGCTCTCCAACCACGACGTGGAGCGGCACGCGACCCGGTACGGCGGCGGCGCGGTCGGCCTCGCCCGAGCGAAGGCGGCGACGCTCACGATGCTGGCGCTGCCCGGGTCGGCGTACGTCTACCAGGGCGAGGAGCTCGGCCTGGAGCAGGTCGACGTGGCGCCGGAGTTCCGCCAGGACCCGTCCTGGTTCCGCACCGGCGAGCCCGGCCGCGACGGCTGCCGGGTGCCGATCCCGTGGAGCGGCGAGGCGCCGCCGTTCGGCTTCGGGCCGGGCACCGGCCAGCCCTGGATCCCGCAGCCGGCCGCGTGGGCCGCGCTCACGGTCGAGGCGCAGGAGGACGACCCGGACTCGACGCTGAGCTTCTACCGCGCGGCGCTCGCCACCCGGCGCACGTTCGCGACGACCGCCGGCGACGACGTGGAGCTGCTGGACCCGTCGACAGGCTCGGGACACCGCCTCGGCGCGGACGTGCTCGCGTTCCGCCGCGGGCCGGTCACCGTGCTGCTGAACTGCGGCACGGAGCCGGTCGAGCTCCCCGACGGCGAGGTGCTGCTGGCCAGCGGGCCGGTGGACCGCACGCTGCCGCCGGACACCGCGGTCTGGCTGGGCCAGGAGCGCTAGTACCCCGAGGATCCGGGCGACGGGGTCGGCTGGTTCTCGCCGATGTCGTTCGTCGGGTCGCCGAGCCACAGCACGATGGCGAGCATGATGACCAGCACCACGAGGATCCCGCCGATCGCGATCAGCGTGACCTTCCGCGCGGTCCGGACCGGCTGCTGCTCTCCGTCCGACATGCTCGGGCGGTACCCACGGCGGACCGGCGAAAACGGTCAGTCGGCGGCGACCCGCTCGTCGAGCGCGGCGTTGTAGCGGCCCAGCAGGGCGACCATGCCGGTGAGGTCCTCCTCGGTCCAGTCGCGGAGCCGGTCGTCGAGCCAGCGCCGGCGCTCCTCGGCGACCGCCACCATCCGCGACCTCGCCTCCGGGCTGACCGAGACCAGCGTGGCGCGCCCGTCGGCCGGGTCGGGGGCCCGCTCGACCAGGCCGAGGTCGACGAGGTGCTGGATCTGCCGGCTGATCGCTCCCTTGTCGATGCAGAACGTCTCGGCCATCGCCGACGCCCGCTGCGGGCCGTGCTCGGCCAGCCAGGAGAGCATCAGGTACGACGAGGACTGCAGGTCGGGGTGCACCGCCTGGGCCCGCTCCCGGATGATCCGCCGGATCCGGCGGATCATCACGCCGACCTGCTGCTCCAGCCCCGTCAGGAGGTCGGCGCGGGCGGTCCGGCTCGCCACGTCAGGCCTCGTTCCGGACGACGGCGCGGTGCAGCTCGGCGGCGGTCTCCGGCGCCGCGGTGGCCTCGGCCTCGAGGTTCGAGGTCCGCAGCGGCACCTCGCGGATCAGCAGCACGCAGCCCAGGGCGAGCAGGGCGAAGGGCGTCGCCACCAGGAAGATGTGGCCGAACGACGTGCCGAACGCGTGCTCCCAGATCGACTGCTCCCACCCGGGGAGCGAGGCGACGTCCGGCACCGCGTGGCTGTCGGCCGAGAACGACGGCGGGCGCTGCGCGGCGACGTACCCGTCGGTGACCTGCTGGGCGACCTGGTGGCTCAGCAGCGCACCGAGCACGGACACGCCGATCGACCCGCCCATGGTGCGGAAGAACGCGACGACCGAGCTGGCGGCACCCATGTCGGACATGGTGACGTTGTTCTGCACGGAAAGCACCAGGTTCTGCATGGTGGCGCCCAGCCCGACGCCGAGGATCGCCATGAACCCGCCGACCACGACCAGGTCGGTGGTCTCGTCGATGGTGCCGAGCAGCGCGAGGCCGACGACGACCAGGACCATCCCGCCGACCAGCCAGCCCTTCCAGCGGCCGGTGTCGCTGATGACGCGGCCGCTGACGAGGCTGGAGACGAACAGGCCGCCGACCATCGCCATCGACATCAGGCCCGCCTCCGTCGGGGTCATCCCGCGCGAGGTCTGGAAGTACTGGCTCAGGTACACGGTCGAGCCGAACATCGCGACGCCGATCAGCACCGAGGCGATGGTGGCGAGCGTCGTGGTGCGGTCCTTGAAGAGGCGCAGCGGGATGACCGGCTCGACGGCGACCCGGCCCTCGACGTACACCGCCCCGGCCAGCAGGACGACACCGAGCGCGACCAGGACGGCGGTCGTGGCCGACACCCAGGCGAAGTCGTTGCCGGCCAGGCTGACCCACACCAGCAACACCGAGACGCCGGCGACCAGCAGCGTCGCGCCGAGGTAGTCGATGTGCACCGGGCGCTTGACGACCGGCAGGTGGAGGGTCTTCTGGAGCAGGAAGAACGCGACGACCGCGAACGGCAGCCCGACGAAGAAGCAGCCCCGCCAGCCCAGCGCCGAGTCGACGACCACCCCGCCGATCAGCGGGCCGCTGACCGTCGCCAGCGCGAACGTCGCGCCGAGGTAGCCGGAGTACCGGCCGCGCTCGCGCGGCGAGATCATCGTGGCGATCACGACCTGGACGAGCGCGGTGAGGCCGCCGACGCCGAGGCCCTGGACGACGCGGGCCCCGATGAGCACCCCCATGGACGGCGCGAACGCGGCGATCAGCGAGCCGGCGATGTAGATCACCAGGGCCAGCTGGACCAGCAGCTTCTTGCTGAACAGGTCGGAGAGCTTGCCCCAGATCGGGGTGGTCGCCGTCATCGCGAGCATGGTCGCGACCACGACCCAGGTGTAGCCGGTCTGGCTGCCGTGCAGGTCGCTCACGATCCGCGGCAGCGCGTTGGTGACGACCGTGCTGGACAGCATCGCGACGAACATCGCCAGCAGCAGGCCGCTCAGGGCCTCCAGGATCTGGCGGTGGGTCATCTGACCCGACTCTTCGGCGGACAGGGGGGCGGCGGGCGCCTGGGACACGGAAGCTCGATTCACGGGGAGTACAAGGTTGTCAACGTCAACCATATTCCCGATCGTTGACATCGACAACTTGTGCGAGCCGGACTCACCCCTCGGGTTCGTCCCCCAGCGCACGCGTCAGGTTCGCGACCACGTCCTCGCTCGGCGAGGCGGCCTGGCGGTTCTCCTGTTCGAGCTGCTCGAGCAGCTCGGCCCGGTGCACCTTCAGCGACCGCGGCGCGTCGATACCGACGCGCACCACGTCGCCGCGCACCTCGAGGACGGTGATGGTGATGTCCTCGCCGAGGACGACGCTCTCACCCGCGCGACGACTCAGAACCAGCATGACGCCACGCTACCCGTAGCGAGGCGCTACGCGGTCAGCGGCGCGGCGATCGGGAGTCCGGGCTGGTCGAGCACGATCTGGCCGCCCCGCCGGGTCGCGGTGTTCACGAGCACCGGCGCGGCGAGGTTGGCGGTCGTCGACGCGAGCGAGCTCCCGGCCCTCAGCACGACGAGCAGCAGCACGTCCTCCTCCGACTCGATCTCGAGGTCGGCCAGGACGTCGTCCTCGACCTCGGGAGCGTAGTCGGGGAAGAAGCGCGCCGGCGGCACCACGAGGAACCGCAGGTCGGGCTCGTCGAGCGAGGTCATGCTGCACAGGTCCCCGGCCGGGTCGAGACGCACCAGCGCGAACCGGCGCCGGTCCGGGAAGCCCGGCATCGGCCGGACCATCTCGATGATCGGGAGGTCGGAGTCGGTGGTGGGCATCGGGGCCATCATCGCAGTCGTCATCGGGTTTTCACCTGGGGCTCATCGCAGGAAGTCGAGCAGGCTGGGCTGCATCACGCGGGCAGTGGCGGACAGGGCCGCCTGGTAAGCGACCTCCTGGAGCTGGAGGTCGACAGTCGCCTTCGCGATGTCGGCGTTCTCGATCTCCGAGAGGGAGTTGGTCAGGGACAGCTGCGCGTCGCCGGCGGCCGTCTGGGCCTGCTCGACCCGGTTGGTCCGGGCGCCGACCGAGGACTGGACGTCGGTGATCCGCGCCGAGTCGGAGCCGAGCTTCCCGATGGCGGTCGCCATGCCGGCCGAGCTCCCGGACCGGAGCGCCGTCGCGAGCGCGTCCAGGTGGTCGAAGAGCGAGTCGCCGTCCGGGCCCAGAGCGGTCGGCCCCTCGACGTCCACGCGGATCTGCACACCCTCACCCACCGTGCGCGTGACGCCCTGGCCGGCCGCGGCCGGGACCCCGATCCAGGTGCCGTCGGCGGCGTACGCCGCGCTGCCACCGGTCACGCCGCCGAAGAGCGGCCGCCCGAGGTAGGTCCCGTTGGCGGTGGCGATCAGCCCCTTGCGGATCTGGTCGACCTCGGTCGCGAGCGCCTCGCGGGCCTCCGGTCCCATCGCGCCGTCGTTCGCGCCCTGGAGCGCGATGTCCTTGGCCCGGCGCACCTGGTCGGTCATCGACGCCAGCGTCGCGTCGGTCTGGTTCAGCCAGGCCAGCGCGTCGTTGGCGTTGCGCGCGTACTGCTTCTGGGCCGCGACCGACCCGCGGATCCGCATCGCGCTGGTCGTAGCGGTCGGGTCGTCGGACGGCCGGTTGATCACCCGGCCGGTGGTCAGCTGCTCCTGGACCTTCGAGAGCCGGTCCAGGCCGGCCTGCATGCCGAGCAGCGCCCGGTCGCTCATCATCTTCTGGGTCATGCGGGAGATGGCCATCAGCGAGTCATCCCCGTCCGGTTGATCAGCGTGTCGAGCATCGAGTCGATGGTGGTCATGACCCGTGCCGCGGCCTCGTACGCGCGCTGGGCGCTGAGCATGTTCACGGTCTCCTCGTCCAGGCTGACACCCGCGAGCTGCTCGCGGGAGGAGTCGATCTGGGAGGTCAGCGCCTGCTGGTTGGCGGCGAGCCGCTTCGTCGACGCCACGACCGTGCCGAACTGGTTCACCAGCCGCTGGTAGCCGTCGTCGACCTTGATCGCGCCGATCAGCGCGTCGGCGTTGCCGGTGTCCAGCACCATGACCGGGCTCGCCGGGTCCTTGGGTTGACTGGAGGCGGCGAGCTGCTTGGGGTCGGTGATGCCCACCGTGAGGCTCGCAGCCACGTCGGGGTCGGTGTAGTCGAAGAACGTGGCGGTTCCGGCGGCGCCGGTCGCGTCGTAGCCCTGGGTGTGCTGCAGGTTGATGTCGTCGGCGAGCTGCTTCGCGATCGCGTTGAGGCCGGCGAGGTGGTCGGGCAGCTTGTGGTCGAGCAGGTCGCTGATGCCACCCACGTCCCCGGAGAGACCGGTCACCGCTGTCGCGCCGATCGTGTACGCGGTCGGGTTGCCGTCGGCGGTCCCGTCGGGGTTGACCCCCGCGGCGATCTGGAGCTGCTGGGTCGTGGTGCCGGCCACCAGCGAGACGCCGCGGACCTCGACGTCCATGCCGCCGTCGTCGCGGATCTTCGCGGTGCCGCCGGTGAGCTCCGCGAGCTTCATCGACAGCCGGTCGCGCTCGTCGAGCAGGCTGGCCGTGTCGCCCTCGGTCAGGCTGGCAGCGGCGATGCTGTGGTTGGTCGCCGCGAGCTGGGTCGCGGTGTCGTTGACCTCCTGGACGGTCGCGATCAGGCGGGAACGCTGGTCGCCGGCCTCGTCGGCGAGGTTGCGGGCCTGGAGCCGGATCGCGTCGGCCAGCGTGTTGGCCGAGGACAGCACCTGGCTGCGGGCGGCGTCGCTGCCGGGCGCGTTCACCAGGTCGTGCAGGGTGGATCGGAAGTCCGCGAGAGCACCGGAGACGCCGTTGCCACCGGGCTCCGCGAGACCCGTCTCGACCCGGGCCAGCGCGTCGGCCTGCACGTCGAGGTAGGACTGCTTCGCGTGCTCGGCGCGACCGCGGTTGTCGAGGTACTGGTCGACCATCCGGTCGACGCCGCTCGCCCGGACGCCGGCTCCGATCTCGTTGGTGCGCGACCAGATCGCCGGGGTCGCGGGGGCGCCGACGGTCTCGCCGACCACACGGCGGCGTACGTAGCCGTCCGTGCCGCCGTTGGCGATGTTCGTGCTGGAGACGTCGAGCACGACCTGCTGGTAGCGCATCGCGCTCAGCGCCGTGTTCAGCGACGAGAAGCTCGCCATGCTCACAGGCTCCTGTCGACCACGGCCGTGCGGGCGCCGTCGCTCACGGTCGCCCCGGCCGCGGTGTAGATGCGGCCGCCGTCGTCGGCCCCGAGCAGGGTCTCGTGGGCGGCGCGCAGGCCGTTGGCGATGAGCGCCCGGTTGGTGGCCGCGATCCGCTCGATCTCCTCGGTCATCGCGGCGAATGCCTCACGATGGTCGGCCAGGATCGAGCGCCACGGCTCGTCGGCCGCCGCGATCAGCGCCGAGAGGCTGGGGTTGGGCGCCAGCCCGGCGGCCGAGGCGGCCTCGTCGGCGGCCACGGCGCGCAGCAGCTCCATGCTCCGCAGCTCCTCCACGGCCTGCTCCACGTCGCGGGCGGCGTTCGCGAGCCAGCGGGTCTGGCCGCCGGCCATCACGAGCTGCTCGACCGCGAGCCGGTACTGGAGGGCTTCCAGGAGCTCGCGCTCCCGCCACAGCACCAGAGAGAGCTTCTCCACGTCCATCGACTCCTTCCGCTCCCTCGTTCGCATTGACCTGATGTCCCTCGAGCACCACCATCGGGCGGTGTTCGCGGATGCTGAGGAGTTTCGGAGCGGCAATGCGGACGGGAGGGGTCGATTGGTCTGGTATCGGTGCCGAAATCAGCCGACTTGAGGGTCGACTAGGCAGATCTTTGTCACTCCCGCGTACCCCCCAGATTTTACGGACAGACCGCTCCACGAGCGTGCAGGATGCTCCGCGTGACCCCCCACAACGACGTCCCGCCGGGCTCCACGGAGCTGATCGAGCGGCACATGGCTCTCGTCGGACACATCGTCCGCGAGACCGCCAGCCGCGTGCCCTCGCACGTCGACCGCGACGACCTGACCTCGGCCGGACTGGCTGCGCTCGTGCAGGCGGCCCACGCGTACGACCCCGACCGCGGCGTCCCCTTCCCCCGGTACGCCGCCACGCGGATCCGCGGGGCGCTCGTCGACGAGCTGCGCAGCATCGACTGGGCCTCCCGGTCGGTGCGCCGACGGGCCCGCGAGCTGGACGCGACCCGCGCGCGGCTCGCCGCCGCGCTGGGCCGGACCGCGTCCGACGCCGAGGTGGCGTCCGCGGCCGGCCTCAGCGTCGACGAGGTCAGCGCCAACGACGACGACGTCGCCCGCGCCCAGGTGCTGTCGCTGCACGCGTCCGAGGACGCCGACCTCGGCGACCTGCTGGTCAGCTCCACGCCGAGCCCGGAGAGCCTGGCCGAGCACCGCGAGCGGCTGACCTACCTCACGGAGGCCGTCGCCGAGCTGCCGGAGCGGCTGCGCGTCGTGGTCGAACAGTACTTCCTCGCCGAGCGACCGATGGCCGAGATCGCGGCGACGCTCGGGGTCAGCGAGTCCCGCGTCTCGCAGATGCGGGCCGAGGCGCTGATCCTCCTCCGCGACGCGCTCAACCACGAGCTCGATCCGGACCTGGTCTCCGCCCACGCTCGCCCGCAGGGCGCCGCCGCCCGCCGCCGCGAGGCGTACTTCGCCGCGGTCGCGGCCCGCCACGCCGCCGGCACCCGGCGGCGCGAGGGCGAGGCGCCGGTCAACGCGACCGCCTGAGCTCCGCTCTCCTGCTTCTTCGACAGGTCACCGCCGGCGGGCGGTGACCTGTCGGCATTTCTTCCGCTGAATTCCTCAGGTCCTCTCACCACGAACCGATCGGTGGTCTCGGAAGCCCACGGACGGGCTCCGGCCACTGACTCGATTCCAGGAGGGAACCCCCATGAGTCTCCGCATCAACCAGAACATCGACGCCCTGAACTCGTACCGCAACCTGTCGGTCACCCAGGGCCAGATGAGCAAGTCGCTGGAGAAGCTGTCCAGCGGTTACCGCATCAACCGGGCCGCCGACGACGCGGCCGGTCTCGCGATCTCCGAGGGCCTGCGCTCGCAGGTCGGCGGCATCAAGGTCGCGGTCCGCAACGCCCAGGACGGCGTCAGCGTCGTGCAGACCGCTGAAGGCGCGCTCACCGAGACGCACTCCATCCTCCAGCGCATGCGCGACCTGTCGGTCCAGGCTGCGAACGACAGCAACGACTCCAGCTCGCGTGCGGCCATCCAGTCCGAGAACGACGCCCTCACCAAGGAGCTCGACCGGATCGCCACCTCGACGACGTTCAACAACGTCGCCCTGCTGGACGGCTCCTACGTCGGCAAGAACTTCCAGGTCGGCTACGGGACCCAGGCCACGGACTCGATCGCGGTGGACATCACCTCGACGGGCACCGGTGGCGCGAAGTCGACGTGGACCAACGGTGCGGCCGAGCTCGACGGCACCGCCGCGACGTTCACCCACAACGGTGTCGTCACGACCACGGCCGTGCTCGCCGCCGAGACGGACGCGAACGCCATCGCCACCGCGCTGAACGGCGACACGAACTTCAAGGCCAACTACACCGCGTCGGTCGACGACAACGGTGGGCTGGTCGTGTCGTCCAAGGACGGCCTGCCGGGCGCGATCACCGTCGGTGGCGGTCTGACCGCGGCCACCACGAACGCGGCTCCGGGCGCGAACGCCGGCTTCAGCTCGACCGACCTCGGCGTCGGCTCGCTCGTCCTGAACAGCGCCACCAACGCGAAGGCCGCGACCAACGCGATCGACAACGCGATCAAGGGCGTCTCGACCGCTCGCGCGAAGCTCGGTGCCATGCAGAACCGGTTCGAGCACACCATCAACAACCTCAATGTGACCCAGGAGAACCTGACGGCCTCCGAGAGCCGGATCCGCGACACCGACATGGCGTCGGAGATGATGAACTTCACTCGCTCGCAGATCCTGTCGCAGGCCGGTACCGCCATGCTCGCGCAGGCGAACCAGGCCCCGCAGGGCGTTCTCTCGCTCCTGCGCTGATCCCGGCGGTGGGTCGGTCGGAGACCGACCCACCGCGGAGGAACCCGGCCCCCGGGAGAGCGCTCACTCTCCCGGGGGCACCCCGGGGCCGCGCCGGCTCCGGTCCGATGACCCGAGCAGGAGGAGCCCGTGGCGACCAGCAGCATCAGCGGCCTGGCCAGCGGCCTGGACACTGCCGGCATCATCGACCAGCTCATGAAGCTGGAGTCGGTCCCGCAGACCAAGCTCCGGGACCAGCAGACCGCCGAGAACAACGTCATCAAGGCGCTCCGCCAGCTCAACACCGACACCGCGCTGCTGGCCAGCAACGCGGCGAAGCTCGCCAAGACCGACACCTGGCAGACCCTCAAGGCCACCTCGTCGAGCTCCGCCGTCACCGCGACCGCCTCGCCGACCGCCTCGGCCTCCTCGTTCACGGTCGTCGTCGGCCAGCTCGCCAAGGCCGCCCAGACGACCTACGGCAAGGACGTCGCGCTCAACACCGATGTGCGGACGGTGGCCGGCGACCCGGTCGTCCTCACCGCCGCGGACGGCACCACCCGCACGATCGACGTGGGCACCGGGAGCCTGAAGGACCTCGCGGCCGGCATCAACGCCGCCAAGGCCGGCGTGACCGCGACGACCGTCAGGACCGGCGCCACCACCTACCGGCTCCTGCTCACCGCCGACGCCACCGGCGCGGGGTCGGCGATCAGCCTCACCAACGTCGACCTGGGCACCGCCACGACCGACGCCGGCCAGGACGCTCAGCTCACCATCGGCGGGATCGCCGCGTCGTCGAAGTCCAACACCTTCACCGACCTGGTCCCGGGCGTGACCGTCACGCTCGCCGCCACGGCGAAGAACGGCGACACCTCGACGGTCTCGGTCGCCCAGGACTCCTCGGGGGTGAAGACCTCGGTCAAGGCCCTCGTCGACCAGGTCAACGCCCTCCTCACCAGCATCGACACCCAGACGGCCGCCAAGACCAGCACGTCACCCGCCGGTGTGCTGGCCGGCGACCCGACCGCCCGCAGCCTCCGCACCGCGTTGCTGAACACCGTGTTCGGCGACGACACCACGTCGTTGGCCCCGTACGGCATCCAGACCGACCGCTACGGCAAGCTGGTCTTCGACGCCGACAAGTTCGCCGCGGCGTACGCCGCGGACCCCGCCGGCGTGGCCGCGAAGTTCACCAGCGGCGCCACCTCCGCCACCGACGGCTGGGCGGCCCGCGTCGCGACGGTGACCAAGAGCGCGACCGACACCTACACCGGCACGATCACCAACGCCATCACCGGCCACACGACCACCGTCGACCGGCTCTCCAAGAGCATCACCGACTGGGACGGCCGGCTCGAGCTGCGGCGTTCGACGCTCGAACGGCAGTACACCGCCCTGGAGACGGCGCTCTCCAGCCTGCAGAGCCAGAGCAGCTGGCTCGCCGGCCAGATCAACAGCCTGCCCTCGCACGGCTCCTGAGGCAGCGAAAGGAACCCTCGATGACCTTCTCCGCGCAGAACCCGCGAGAGGCCTACCTCGCCGCCTCCGTGACCACGGCCAGCCCGGGCCAGCTGCTCGTCATGCTCCTCGAGCGGCTGGTGCTCGACCTCCAGCGCGCCACGGACGCGCTGCGCAGCGACGAGCCCGGCCAGGCGAACGCACCGCTCCTGCACGCGCAGGACATCGTGCTCGAGCTCGTCTCGAGCCTCCGCGTCGACGCCTGGGACGGCGCTCCCGGGCTGGCCGCGCTCTACGACTACCTCTACCGGGAGCTGGTCCGGGCGAACATGCAGAAGGACCTCGCGGCCGCCGAGTTCTGCCTCACCGCCGCGAGCGAGCTCCGCGACACCTGGCGCGAGGCGGCTCTCCAACTGACATCGGCGAGCGCATGAACCGCGCGATCGACTACCCCATCCACGTCAACACCGACCGTCACCACCTGCACTGGGAGACCACCCTCGACCGGCTCGAGCTCGACGTCATCCTGGCCGAGCGCAAGCTGGACGACCCCACCGCGCCGGACCTCGAGCCGTGGGACGAGCCCAACCTGGCCGGGCCGGTCCCCCTCGACCTGGTGGATCGGGCGCTCGCGATCCTGGCCCGTCAGCGCGCGGTGGAGGCGCGGCTCGCGGCCACGGCCCAGGGCCTGCGCCGGCACCAGGACTTCGCGAGCCGGGTCGACCGGGCCACCGCCCGCGGCGCGCAGCCGGTCTACCTGGACATGGAGGCCTGAGCGCCCCCTCGGGACGTGCGCCGGGCGCTGGGGGGCCGCCCGGCGTACACATCAGTCCGAAAAAGCCCTCAAGTGGCGCCGCGACGCGCCGAATAACTCGGTGAGCAAGGAATGCTCACCCCCCGCCGACGGATCGGCACCGCCCTCGTCTTACTCGGAGGCCAGGCGTGTCCAGCACCGGCTTTTCCCTCGGTGGACCCGACGGCGTCGACGTCGCCCTGCACGCGGCGCTCGACGGCATCGCCATGCGACAGCGCGTCATCGCGGACAACATCGCGAACGTCGACACTCCCGGCTTCCGGGCCACGAGCGTCGACTTCGAGTCCAGCCTGCGCGCCGCGATCGCCGCCGGTGACCCGTCGGCCCTCGACATCGAGACGCTGCCGACCGACACCCCGGTCGGCGCGAACGACAACAACGTCGACCTCCGCAAGGAGACGCTCGCGGCGGTGCAGTCGCAGTTCCAGTACCAGATGATCACCCGGGCGACGAGCGACCGCTTCGCGCTGCTCCGCACCGTGGCGGGCGGCCAGTGATGGGCGCCTTCGACATGCTGCGCATCGCGGGATCATCGATGGGCGCGCACCAGACCTGGCTGGACACGCTCGCGAACAACATCGCGAACATCAACACGGTCACCAGCACCAGCCAGTCGGCCTTCCAGGCGCAGATGCCGATCGTGCGCGCGGTGCCCGGCGGCGGGGTCGAGGTCGCCGGCATCGCGGAGAGCGACCCGCAGGGCCGGCTCGTCAGCGACCCGGAGAACCCGCTCGCCGACGCCGACGGCTACGTCCGTGCCCCCGACACCGACCTGGCCAGCCAGATGACCCAGCTGGTGATGGCCCAGCGCGGCTTCCAGGCCTCGGTCCAGGTGACCAAGGACGCCCAGGACACCTACTCCGCCGCGCTGCAGATCGGTCGTGCGTGATGAACCACCCCACGCCGTTCTCGGCCTCCCCCGCTCCGCTCCTCCGTCCGACAACGGCGAGGGGACCCCGATGAGCGTCTCCGGCATCGAGAGCATCGGCTTCACGCCGTACGTCCCCCCGACCGTCGCGCCGACGGCACCGGCCGCGCCGCAGGCCACCCAGCAGTCCGGACAGGCGTTCGGCGACCTGGTGCTCGACGGCCTGGACCGCCTCGAGGCGGTCCAGGACAAGAGCGACCAGCTCGCCGTCCAGGCCGCGACCGGCGACCTCCAGAACATCCACGACTACACGCTCGCGGCGACCGAGGCCTCGGTCACGACGCAGCTGACGGTCGCGGTCCGTAACCGGGCGCTCGAGGCGTTCAACGAGATCATGCGGATGCCGATCGGATGAAGCAGCAGCTCTCGCGGTCGTTCGCACGACTGCGCACCACGTTCCTCTCGTTCACGACCGGCCAGAAGGTCGTGGCGGTCATCGGCACGGCCGCCGTGCTGCTCGCGGCGGTCATGGTCTTCCGCTGGGTCGCCACGCCCAACTACGCACCGCTGTACAGCAACCTCGCCGCCGAGGACGCCTCGGCGGTCGTCGACGAGCTCAACGCCGAGGGCGTGCCGTACCAGCTCACCAACGGCGGCGCCACCGTGATGGTGCCGCAGAGCCAGGTCTACGACACCCGGATCGCGCTCAGCGGCAAGGGGCTGCCCGCCTCGTCGGGCGGCGACGGCTACAGCCTGCTCGACGGGCAGGGCATCTCCACCTCGGAGTTCCAGGAGCAGACCGACTTCAAGCGGGCGATGGAGGGCGAGCTCGCCAAGACCATCGAGGCGATCGACGGCGTGAACACCGCGATCGTCCACCTCGCGCTGCCGCCGCAGAAGGTGTTCGCCGACGAGCAGGACCCGCCCACCGCGTCGGTGCTGGTCGACACCTCCGCCGGCACGACGCTCGACCCGCAGCAGGTGCAGGGGGTCGTCCACCTCGTCGCCGCGAGCATCGACGGCCTCCAGCCCGAGAACGTCACCGTCACCGACGGGCAGGGCCAGGTGCTCTCGACGTCCGACGGCGGCGCGCTCGGCGCCAGCACCCGCGACCAGCAGGTCTCGGAGTTCGAGCAGAAGAAGACCGCGCAGATCCAGTCCGTCCTCGACCGGATCGTCGGCCCCGGCAACTCGACGGTCCAGGTGACCGCGGACCTCGACTTCGACAAGTCCGTGTCGGAGTCGACGACGTACCAGAACGACCCGACCCAGGCGCCGCTCTCGTCGAGCGAGAGCAGCGAGCAGTACGCCGGGCCCGGTGGCGCCGGCGCGGCGAACGGCGTGGTCGGACCCGACGGCCAGATGGACCCGCTCACCACGGGCGGCTCGAACCCGTCGAAGTACACCAAGAAGCAGAAGACCGAGGACAACGCGGTCGACACCGTCATCGAGCACCGCGAGACCGCGCCCGGCAGCGTGAACTCGATGCACGTCGCCGTGGCCATCGACACCGCGTCGCTCCAGGGCCGCAGCACCACCGACATCCAGGACCTGATCTCGGCCGGCAACGGGATCAGCACCAAGCGCGGCGACACGATCCAGGTCACGTCGCTCCAGTTCGACCGCACCGCCGACGACGCCGCGGCCGCCGAGCTGGCCGCCGCCGCGAAGGCCGAGAAGCAGGCCCAGATGTGGCGGTGGGCGCGCGACGCGGGGATCGCCCTCGCGGTCATCGCCGCGCTCCTCCTGGCCTGGCTGCGGAGCAGGAAGCGCTCGAAGGCCCGCGAGAACGCGACGACCTACATCGTCGAGCAGCTGCGCACCGACGCGGCCGAGCGCGCCGCGCTGGCCGCCGCGGCCGAGGCCCAGAAGGTGCCGGCCGTCGCCGCGCTCGAGCGCGCCGACAACGCCGCGAACGAGGAGCTGCGCACCGAGCTGGCCTCGCTCGTCGAGAAGCAGCCCGAGGACGTCGCGGCCCTCCTGCGCGGTTGGCTGGTGGACCGCTGATGATGTCCTCCGCCCTGGCCACCTTCGGCGTGCGCAAGGCCGCGATCGTGCTGATCCAGCTCGGCCGCGAGCACGCGGCGTCCGTGCTGAGCCACCTCTCCGACCCCGAGGTCGAGGCGATCTCCGCCGAGATCGCCCGGCTCGACGACATCGAGGCGTCCGAGAGCGAGGCCGTCCTGGCCGAGTTCAACCAGATGATGGTCGCCCGCGCGAACATCAACCAGGGCGGACTGTCGTACGCCCGGAACCTGCTGGTCGAGTCGCTCGGTCAGGACCGCGCCAACGAGATCATCGACCGGTTGCAGGCGGCGGCCGTCCAGCTGCCGTTCCAGTTCCTGCTCCGGGCCGACCCGACCCAGCTGCGCACCTTCATCGCCGACGAGCACCCGCAGGTGATCGCCCTCGTGCTCGCGCACATGACGCCGGACAAGGCGTCGCTGGTGCTGTCCGGGCTGCCGTCGTCGCTGCAGGCCGAGGTCGCCCACCGGATCGCGGTCATGGACCGCACCTCCCCCGACATCATCCGGGCCGTGGAGGCGAGCCTCGAGCGCAAGCTGTCCTCGGTGCTCCAGCCCGCCGACATGTCCCGCGTCGGCGGCATCGACCCGCTGGTCGAGATCATCAACCGCTCCGACCGGGCCACCGAGCGGCAGATCGTGGAGGGACTCGACGCGCTCGACGCCGAGCTGGCCGACGAGGTGCGCAGCCGGATGTTCATGTTCGAGGACATCGTGGAGCTCGAGGACCGCTCGGTGCAGCTGGTGCTGCGCCAGGTCAACACCCCCGAGCTCGCCCTCGCCCTCAAGGGCGTCAGCGACACGGTCCGCACCAAGATCACCTCGAACATGTCCGAGCGCGCCGGGGAGACGCTGCTCGAGGAGGTCGAGCTGCTCGGCGCCGTCCGCCTCACCCAGGTCGAGGAGGCGCAGCAGGCGATCATCCGCACGATCCGGCTGCTCGAGGAGCAGGGCCAGATCATGGTCCGGCGCGGAGGCGACGATGAGCTCGTCGTCTAGCCCCGAGTCGGCCGCCGTCCGGTCCTGGCGCCCCGCCGAGCGGCCCGACCTGCGCACCGGCGTGTGGACCCGCCTCGGCGACCCGAGCGTGCTGGGCGACGACGTCACCGAGCAGGCGCTGGGCCGGCTGGCCCAGCGGACCCGGGACGCCGCCCGCGCGCAGGGGTACGCCGTCGGCTGGGCCGAGGGCCGTACCGAGGCACTGGCCCGCGCCGAGGAGGCGGCGGCGCTCGTCGCCGCGCAGGCCGCCGAGCGCGAGCGCGAGCGGGAGGCCGAGCACCGGCGCGCGCTCGACGCGCTCCGCGCCGCCGCCACCGAGCTCCGCGGCACGGTCGCCGACACCTGCGACCGGATCGCCGCGCAGGCCACCGACCTCGCCTTCGAGCTCACCCGCGAGCTGGTCGGCCACGAGCTGACGGTGCAGGAGGACCCCGGCGCCGGTGTCGTCCGCCGCGTGCTGGCGGCGCTGCCGACCGCTCCCCTGGTCACCGTCCGGGTCCACCCCTCCGTCGCGGAGGCGCCCGCGGCGCACGCACTCGCCGAGCAGGGCGTGTCGCTCCAGCCCGACGCCGCGCTCGCCCCCGGCGGCGCGATCGTCGAGGTCGACGACGCCGCGATCGACCTGCGCGTGGAGTCCGCGCTCGACCGTCTCCGGCAGGCCCTGCGATGAGGTGTCGCTGATGGGCGCCCTGACCGCCGAGCGCCGGGACGCCGCCCTGGCGGCGGTCCGTCCGCTGCGCCTGGGCCGGGTGGCGGGCCTGCTCGGCATCCGCGTGACCGTCACCGGAATCCCGGCTGCGGTGGGCGAGCTGCTCGAGATCCAGGGTCCGGACGGCGTCGTGCCGGTCGAGGTCGTCGCGAGCGAGCCCGGCCAGCTCACCTGCCTGCCGCTCGGCGACACGACCGGCCTGCGCGCCGGGGACCACGTCCGCCCGTGCGGCACCGGCCTGCGGATCGGCGTCGGCGAGGCGCTCCGCGGCCGCGTGCTCGACGGCCTGGGCCGCCCGATGGACGGCGGCCCGGAGCTCGCCGGCCTCGACGAGGTCACCGTCGACCTCCCGGCGCCGCACGCCCTCAGCCGCCCGCGGATCGAGCAGCAGCTCGGTCTCGGCGTCCGCGCCCTCGACGCGCTCACGCCGTGCGGCCGCGGCCAGCGCCTGGGCATCATGGCCGGCTCCGGCGTCGGCAAGTCCAGCCTGCTCTCGATGATCGCCCGCGGCACCGACGCCGAGATCTCGGTGATCGCGCTGATCGGCGAGCGCGGCCGCGAGGTCCGGGAGTTCCTCGAGAACGACCTCGGGCCCGAGGGTCTCAGTCGCTCGGTGGTCGTGGTCGCCACCTCCGACCAGCCGTCCGTGGTCCGGCTGCGCGCCGCCTTCGTGGCGACCCGGATCGCGGAGTGGTTCCGCGACTCCGGCCGGCACGTCGTGCTGATGATGGACAGCCTCACCCGGGTGGCGCTCGCGCAGCGCGAGATCGGGCTGTCCGCGGGCGAGCCCCCGGCGACCCGCGGCTTCCCGCCGAGCGTGTTCGCCCTGCTCCCGAAGCTGCTCGAGCGGGCCGGCACCTCCCCCGAGGGCAGCATCACCGGCCTCTACACCGTCCTCGTCGAGGGCGACGACCTCCAGGACCCGGTCGGCGACTCCGCGCGCTCGATCCTCGACGGCCACGTCGTCCTCTCCCGCGACCTGGCGACCAGCGGTCACTTCCCGAGCATCGACGTGCTCGAGTCGATCTCCCGCGTCGCGACCGCCGTCACCGGTCCCGACCGCCGCGCCGACGCGACCCGGCTGCGCCGGCTGCTCGCGGCGTACCGGTCGGTGAAGGAGCTGGTCGAGATCGGCGCGTACGTCAGCGGCAGCGACGCGGACGCGGACGACGCGCTGGCCCTGATGCCGCACATCGACGCCTTCCTGCGCCAGGACCTCGAGGACACCTCGCAGGTCGAGGCGACGTGGGCCGCGCTCCGCGAGCTCGTGGGCGGTGCGGCATGAGCAAGGAGCCGCAGCTCGGCGGCGTGGTGCGGGTCCGGCGGATCCGCGAGCGCGACAGCCGCACCGGACTGACCGCGGCCCTGACCGAGGAGCACGACGCCGCCGCACGGGTGACCCGGATCGAGGAGCAGCTCGCCACGCTGCCCGAGCCGGGGCTCGAGGACGTCGCGTCGTTCGCGGCCCGCCAGCACGTCGCGGCCGCGCTCGGTGCGGCCCTGGCCGCCGCCCGAGCCGAGCTCGAGGCGACCCGCCGGATCACCCTCGCCGCCCGCGACCGGTGGCGCTCCGACCGCAGCCGGCTGGCGGCGGTGGAGTCGCTGGTCGAGCGCCGGGCCGAGGCGCGGCGCGCCGAGCAGCGGCGCCGCGACGGCAAGGAGATGGACGAGATCGCCGGTGACATCTGGCGTCGCACGCACGAAGGCGAGGCAGCAGGATGAGTGTCTCCGACGTCACCGCCCGGATCGCCCAGATCCAGGCCCAGCTCGCCGTCCTCGCGCCGGTTCCCACGAGCGGCACGTCCGCGCCGGCGTTCTCCGCCGCCCTGCGGGCCGCCACGCCCACGACGACCACGACGCCCTCGACCGGCAGCGCCGCGGGCGAGGCCGTGGTCGAGCGCGCCAAGAAGTACCTGGGCGTCCCCTACGTGTGGGGCGGGACCGACCCGTCGAAGGGCCTGGACTGCTCCGGCCTCGTGCAGCGGGCGTACGCCGACCTCGGCTACGACCTGCCGCGCGTCTCCTACGAGCAGGCCCGCGCCGGGCGACCGGTGTCCAGCCTGGCGGAGGCGCAGCCCGGCGACATCCTCGCCTTCGGCTCCCCGGTGCACCACGTCGGCATCTACGTCGGCGACGGCCAGATGATCGAGGCGCCGCGGCCCGGCCTGGACGTGCGGATCGGGCCGGTGTACGAGACCCCGACCGCGATCCGGCGCATCGTGCCCGACAGCGTCTCCTCCTCCCCCGTCAGCGCCTCCGCCGACGGGACCCCCGCCGTCGTCCCGCTCGGGACGCCGTACGCCCGGCTCTTCGAGACCGCCGGCGCCGCGCACGGGGTCAGCCCCCGGCTGCTGGCGGCCGTCGCCAAGCAGGAGTCCGGCTTCGACCCGACCGCCGTCAGCCCCGCCGGCGCCCAGGGGCTGATGCAGCTGATGCCGGGCACGGCCGACGGGCTCGGGGTCCGCGACCCGTTCGACCCCGCGCAGGCGGTCGACGGCGCCGCCCGGCTGCTGCGCACCCTGCTCGACCGCTTCGGCGGCACCGAGCTCGCGCTCGCGGCGTACAACGCCGGCCCGGGCGCGGTGCTGCGGTACGGCGGGATCCCGCCGTACCCCGAGACGCAGGCCTATGTCCGCTCCGTCCTCTCCCAGGTGGTGGCCGCATGACCCAGATCCCTCTTCTCCTGCCGGGCATGGTGCCCCTGCTGCCGATGCCGGCGCCGCCGGACCAGGCGAGCGCGCCCACTGCCGGGAGCAACCCGTTCCTCGCCCTGCTGGCGGAGCTGGTCGGGGCCCCGGTGATCCCGGGCGAGCAGCCCGGGAAGGCGCCCGAGGTCACCGCCGAGGCCGCGGCCGAGCCCGAGGACGGCGACACGCGGGACGCCGAGGCGCCCGTGCTGCCGGTGCTGCCCGTGCTGCCGGTGCTCCCCCAGCTCGTCGCCGTGCTGGCCGCTCCGCCGCAGGCGCCGACGTCCATGCCGGCGGAGGCCAGGACGCCGGCCCTCGCGCCAGCCCCCGCGCCGACCGCTGCGACCACCGCCATCAGCGGCGCGGCGCCCGCCGGGCCGGACCCGCACGGGATCGCGACCGCGCTGCTCGACCTCAACGACCGCACGCTGG
>NZ_BAAAJE010000006.1:154574-385975 GCF_039526625.1 Nocardioides aquiterrae | reverse complement strand
CGGCGGCTGCGGCCCCGCCGGCGCTGACGGCCGTTCCCGACCTGCCGGCCGAGGCGACCGCCGGCGACGGATCGTCCCCGGCCGCCCAGCAGCAGGCTCCGGTCCAGCCGCAGGCGACCACACCCGCCGCCCCGCTCCCGGTCACGGCCACACCGGCCGTCGCTCCGGTCGCCCACGTCAACGCACCCGCACCCGCCGCGGCACCCGCCCCGGTGGCGCACCAGGTGTTCCCCGAGGTGGTCCGCGTGGCCGTCACCGGCGCGACGCCGTCGCGGGTCGTGGTGCGCCTCGAGCCCGAGCACCTCGGCGAGGTCCGGGTCGTGCTCCGGACCGGCAAGGCGGGCCTCGAGGTCAGCCTCGCCGCCGGCAGCGACGCCCGGGCCGCGATCCGCGAGGGCGCGCCCGAGCTACGCCGGATGCTCGAGGCGGCCGGCAGCCCGGACGCGCGGATCCTGGTCCGGCACCTCTCCGACGCCCCGGCCGCCGCCCCGGTCGCCCCGGCGACCTCCCCGACTCCCGTCCGTACCGACACCCCCACCCCTGTCCCCGGCATGTCCGTGGACGTGGGGGCCGGTACGGCGGGCGGCACGGCCCACGGCGAACGCCGGGACCAGCCGCAGCAGGACGCGCCCCCCACGGCCACGGACGGCCTCCCCGACCGACCCGTCGAGCCCGGCCGGCCCACCCGTGCCAGCGGCCTCGACGTGATGATGTGAGGAGGTAACGCGTGTCCGTCTCCGCCACCGAGGGCGTGACCTCGCCCACCGGCTTCTACCAGCCGCCGAGCCAGGCGACCGGCACCAGCGCCGACAAGGAGATGTTCCTCAACCTGCTCGTGGCCCAGCTGCGCTACCAGGACCCGATGAACCCCGCCGACTCCGGTGAGTTCCTGGCCCAGTCCGCGCAGTTCACGGCTCTCGAGAAGATGCAGGCCGTCGCCGACCAGACCGCCGGGCTGCTCGCGGCCCAGGTGTCGTTCGGTGCCACCGGCCTGGTCGGCCGCTACGTCAGCTACCTGGACGAGCACGGCGCCAGCCACACCGGGCAGGTCGGCTCGGTCACCTACGACCAGAGCGGCCCGATGCTCGTCGTCGACGGCCAGTCCGTCGCACTCGGCCAGGTCGCGACCGTCTCGGCGACGCCCATCGAGCCCGAGTCCGGCGCGCCCACCGACCCCGGCACCGACACCGACCCCGGCTCCAACCCCGACTCCGCCAACGCACCCACCTCCTGAACGGAAGACACCCCCATGCTCCGATCCCTCTTCGCCGGCATCAGTGGCCTGCGCGTGAACCAGACCATGCTCGACGTCACCGGCAACAACATCGCCAACGCGAACACCATCGGCTTCAAGTCGAGCAGCACGGTGTTCCAGGACACCCTGAGCCAGATGCTGACCACCGGCTCGGCGGCCGGCGCCGGCCTCGGTGGCACCAACCCGATCCAGGTCGGCCTCGGCGTCCAGGTCGCCGCGACCAACACGAACTTCAACCAGGGCTCCAACCAGACCACCGGCCGGCCCACGGACATGATGATCAACGGCGACGGCATGTTCGTCATCCAGCGCGGCAACGAGACGACCTACACCCGCGCCGGTGCGTTCAGCTGGGACGAGAACGGCACGCTGGTCTCGCCCGGCGGCGGTCGGGTCCAGGGGTACCAGACCAACCCCGACGGCACGCTGGCCACGCCCCTGACCGTGGCCGACATCCAGCTGCCCGAGAACTACACCAAGCCCGCATCCGCGGGACCGCCCCCCGTCCCCGCGACCACCTACGACCTGGCGTCCTACGAGATCGGCCGCGACGGCAAGGTCACCTGCACGTTCGAGGACGGCAGCAAGCAGACCGTCGCCCAGGTCGTGCTCGCCGACTTCAACAACCCGATGGGCCTGGCCCGGGCCGGCGAGACCAGCTTCACCACGACCGCCAACTCCGGCGTCGCGGAACTGGGCGTCTCCGGCGAGGGCAACCGCGGGACCCTGAGCCCCGGCTCCGTGGAGATGTCGAACGTCGACCTCGCCGCCGAGTTCACCAACCTGATCCTCGCCCAGCGCGGCTTCCAGGCCAGCTCGCGGGTGATCACCACCTCCGACCAGGTCCTCGAGGACCTCGTCAACATCAAGCGCTGACGCCTGCTCCCTCCGTCGACAGCCCCCGGCCGCCCGGCCGGGGGCTGTCGTGCGCCGGGGGCGCCCCGGACTCCCCGAAAAGTTAAGGTCCTCCGCCGCACGGCCGATGAGGTCCGGTGAGCAGCCATGGACGGCGGCTCGGAACGCACAAGGACGGTGCACCCCATGATCAGACTCACGCGACTCTCGGGTTCGGAGTTCGCCCTGAACTCCGACCTGATCGAGCGCGTCGACGCCACGCCGGACACCGTGGTCACGCTCGTCGACGGGAAGAAGTACGTCGTCACCGAGAGCCTCGACGCGATCATCGAGCTGGTGCGCCGCCACCGCGGCGAGGTGCTCGCCCTGAGCTCGTACCTCGACGTCGAGCCGTGGCCGCCACGCGGTCCGTCGAAGCTCGGGTCCGTCAGCGAGCTGGCCAGGCCGGAGTCCTGATGGATCCGGCAACCCTGATCGGCGTCCTCGTGGCGCTGGTCATCGTCGTCGTCGCCAACGTCCTCGAGGGCGGCGACCCGATGGCGCTCCTCCTGTTCCCGCCGATGCTCCTGGTGTTCGGCGTGACCCTGCTCATCTCCTTCGCGGGCGGCACGGTCGCCGACGGCAAGCGAGCCTTCAACGGCCTCAAGCGCGCGTTCACCGGCGGTGGCCAGTCGCCTGCCGACCTGGTGCCCCCGATCGTCACGCTCGCCGAGAAGGCACGGCGGGACGGGCTGCTGTCGCTCGAGGACTCCCTCAAGGACCTCGACGACCCGTTCCTGGTCCGGGCGCTGACGCTCGCCATCGACGGCACCGACCCCGAGGAGCTCCGCGAGATCCTCGAGGCCGAGATCGACGCCCAACGCAGCGAGGACAAGCAGGCGGCCAAGTTCTTCACCGCGGCCGGCGGCTACGCACCCACGATCGGCATCGTCGGCACCGTGATGGGCCTGGTGCACGTGCTCGAGCAGCTCGCCAACCCCGAGGAGCTCGGGCACCTGATCGCCGGCGCCTTCGTCGCGACCCTCTGGGGCGTGATGTCCGCGAACGTCGTCTTCCTGCCGATCGCGGCCCGCCTGAAGCGGCTCGGCGAGCTCGAGGTCGAGCGGATGGAGCTGATCGTCGAGGGCATCTCGGCGCTGCAGGCCGGCTCGAACCCGCGCATCGTCGCCCAGCGGCTGCGGTCCCGGCTGCCCGTCGAGCAGCGCGAGGAGGCGGCCTGAGGATGGCGCGCAACCGTCGTCACGAAGAAGAGCCCGAGACCCACGAGCGCTGGCTCGTGACGTACGCCGACATGCTCACGCTCCTCATGGTCCTGTTCATCGTCATGTTCGCGATGAGCCAGGTTGACGAGGCCAAGTTCAACGCCCTCCGGGCGGGTCTGGCCGAGGGGTTCGGCGCCTCCAGCTCGTTCATGGCCGGCTCGGACTCCTTCCTCCAGGACCAGCCGGAGCAGACCAGCCCCGAGGTCGTCGCGAGCATGGACTTCCGTGCCCCGACGCCGCCCGACCAGGCGGTGGCGGACGAGGCGGCCCGCGAGGGCAACCGGCTCGAGGCGATCCAGAAGCACGTCGAGGAGGTGCTCCGGCGGCACGGGCTGAGCCAGGACGTCCGGATGAACATCGACGACCGCGGCCTGGTGATCAGCCTGGTGTCGCGGCACGTGGTCTTCCAGGCGGACGTGGCCGAGCTCAGCCCCCGCGGCCAGCACGTGGTCGACGTGCTCGCCCCCGTGCTGCGCGCCATCCCCGACGACCTCCGCATCGACGGGCACACGAACCAGGTGCAGGTGCGCCCCAAGTACTACGCCACCGACTGGGACCTCTCGGCCGCCCGCGCCGTGACGGTCCTGCGCCGCCTCAACGAGGCCGGCGGCGTGCCGGCGGACCGGCTCTCGGTGGCGGCGTTCGGGCACGAGATGCCCCTGGTGGACCCGGACGAGCCCGGTTCGCAGCAGGTGAACAAGCGGGTCGACATCGTCGTGCTCTCCCCCGTCTCGGAGGAGGCACGTGCCCTGCTCGGCACATCCGGCCGGGCAGGTAGCGGAAGGGAGGGAGGGTCATGACCGTCGTGGCCGAGATCAAGGGCGCCGAGGGCGAGGCGGACTCCGACGACAAGCCGAAGCGCAGCAAGAAGAAGCTGCTGATCGTGCTGGTCGCCGTGCTGCTGGTCGGCGCCGCGGCCTGGTGGTTCGTGCTGCGGCCGACGCCGCCCGAGGAGCCGAAGCCCGGCGAGATGCTGCCGCTGGAGTCCACCCAGATCAACCTGGCCGACGGCCACTACCTGAAGATCGGGATCGCGCTCCAGATGGTCGAGGGCGCTCACGAGATCGACGGCAGCAAGGCCCTGGACGCCACGATCGACCTGTTCAGCGGGCAGGACGTCACGGAGATCTCGCAGGAGGAGACGCGCAAGGCGCTCAAGCGCAAGCTCGGCAGCGAGCTCGAGGAGCGGTACCACGGCGAGGTGATGGGGGTGTACTTCACCGAGTTCGTGACCCAGTGACCACGGGCTGATTCCGACGAATCACGTCGGAGCCCTCAAGTCAGCCCGCTGGGAGCCGATACCCCCTTCGTGCTCTCCTCGGCGGCGGCCCCCTCGCGTCCCGACCCGGCCCCGGCCGGTCGGGAGCGTCGGCGCGCCCTGAACCCGGTCCCGTACGACTTCCGGCGGCCGATCCAGCTGTCCCGCGAGCACGCCCGGATGCTGCAGGTCGCGTTCGACGGGTTCGCCCGGCAGGCGACCACCGTGTTCACGTCCGCGCTGCGCACGGTCTGCTCGGTGACCCTGGTGTCGGTCGAGCAGCGCACCTACGCCGAGTACGTCGACTCGCTGGACAGCTCGACGTACCTCACCTTGTTCTCGGCCGAGCCGATGCACGCTCGCGGGGTCCTCGAGATCCCGCTGGTCGCGGTGATGACCAGCATCGACCACATGCTCGGCGGGTCCGGGGCCGCCACCCAGCCCGAGCGCCCGCTCAGCGACATCGAGTCCACCGTCGCCCGCAGCCTGATCGAGCGGCTGCTCGGCGAGATGCGGTACTCGATGGCCGGCGTCGTCCCGCTCGAGCCGGTCGTCACCGGCGTGGAGTACAGCCCGCAGTTCGCCCAGGTCGCGAGCGCCGCCGACGTCATGGTCGTGGCCGTCCTCGACCTGAAGATCGGCGAGCGCGAGTGGCGGACCACGGTCTGCCTGCCCTTCGGCGGCCTGCTCCCCCACCTGGTGCGCGCCTCGGCCCCGGCGGCGGTCTCCGACGGCGAGCGCGCCCAGCAGGCGCGGGCCGCCGCCCAGCTCAACGAGGGGTTCCAGCGGGTGCCGGTCGACGTCGCCGTCCGGGCCCGACCCACCGCGCTCGGCCCCGTCGACCTCGCGACGCTCGGGGTCGGCGACGTCATCCGCCTCGACCACCCCGCCGCCGCGCCCCTGGAGGTCGTCGTCGACGGCACCACGTTCGCGCACGCCACGGCCGGGACCCGCGGGCCTCGGCTCGCCGCCCTCATCGTGGGCACCCCGAAGGAGAACGCATGAGCAACACGCCGAACGACGAGCACCAGCTGGCCCGCGCGGCCGGGACCGCGGCGGCAGGAGTCCTGCCCTCCGGCGAGCCGCTGGCCGCGGGAACGCCCGTCGCCGGGACCGACACGGCCGTCGAGGGCTTCGCGGGCGCCGTGCTGGCCGACCTCGAGGCGCCCCTCTCCGGTCGGATCGCGGTCCTCGTCGGCCCGGAGCTGGTCGGCGCGCTGGCCGCCAGCCCGCTCGGCGGCCTCGACCTGGCGGCCGCGCTCCAGCCCACGCTCGACAACGCCGCGAGCGTCCTCGGTGGCGGCGCCGGTGCCGCACGCCAGGTCGAGCTCGGCCTCGTGGTCGCCGACCTCGGCGGCCCGTTCACGGCCGTCCCGCTCGAGGGCGCCGCCCCGACCGCCCTCCTGCTGCTGCCCGACGCCCTGCTCGGTGACGCGGTCGCCCGCTCGGACCACGGAGAGCCGCCGGCCGAGCCGGCCGCCGCCCGCGGCCTCGCCCCGGTGGCCGACGCGAACCCCACCGTCGGCGGGGACCGGCAGCGGCGCGGCATCGAGCTGCTGCACGGCGTCGACATGGAGGTGACGGTCGAGATCGGCCGTACCCGGATGACCGTCCGCGAGCTGCTCGACCTCGCGCCCGGTGCCGTGCTCGAGCTGGACCGCGCCGCGGGCAGCCCGGCCGACCTGCTGGTCAACGGCCGGCTGATCGCGCGCGGCGAGGTCGTCGTGGTCGACGAGGACTTCGGCCTGCGCATCACGGAGATCGCGGTCGACGCCGCGGCGGGCTGACCATGCTCGAGCTGACTCTCCGGCTGGTGTTCTCACTGGCCGTCGTCATCGGCCTGCTGCTGCTCATCGCCCGGATCAGCTCGCGCCGCTTCCGCGGTGGGTCCGACGCCATGGTGCGCGTCCTGCACCGCCAGCCGATCAGTCGCCACAACGCGGTCACCGTCGTCTCGGTCGGCTCCCGCGTCCTCGTCCTCGGCACCACGGAGCACGAGGTGCGGGTGCTCACGGAGCTCGATCCCGAGGAGCTGGAGGAGACGGCGGAGATCGCCGCCCTGCCCGCCGCACGCCCGCGCGGCGCCCACCGGGCCGAGGCCCCCGTGATCACCAGCGCCCCGTCCCAGGGCCCGCTCACCGGCTCGGTGCTCTCCCCCGCAACGTGGCGCCAGGCGCTCTCGGCCGCCACCGGGCGGGCGTCGTGATCCACGCCCTCGCCGTCGCCGCGTTCCTCGAGCCCGGCGGCCCCTCCGGACCGCACGGCCCCCACGGTGGTGGCGGGTCGGTGACGATCGACCTCGGCGGCCTCACCGACTCACCGAGCAGCTCGGTGACCATGCTCCTCGGGCTCACGCTCATCTCCCTGCTGCCGGCGATCCTGCTCAGCTGCACGGCGTTCACGAAGATCCTCGTCGTGCTCGGCCTGACCCGGAACGCCCTCGGCCTCCAGCAGACCCCGCCGAACCAGGTGCTCGCGGGCCTCGCGCTGTTCCTCAGCCTGTTCGTGATGGCGCCGACGCTGTCGACGATCAACGAGGTCGCGCTCCAGCCCTACCTGAACGGCGACAAGACCGCGAGCGTCGCGATCCCCGAGGGCATGCAGCCGCTGCGCGACTTCATGCTCGACAACACCGACGACTCCGAGCTCGAGCTGCTCACCAGCGTCGCCGACCGCGAGCTGCCCGCGAACCGCGACGACGTCTCGACGGCGACGCTGATCCCGGCGTTCATCCTGAGCGAGCTGAAGCAGGCCTTCATCATCGGCTTCATCATCTTCATCCCGTTCCTCGTCATCGACATCGTCGTGAGCGGGGCGCTGATGGCGCTGGGCATGATGATGATGCCGCCGGTCATGGTGTCGCTGCCCTTCAAGCTGCTGTTGTTCGTGATGGTCGACGGCTGGGCGCTCGTCGTGAAGTCGCTCATCGGGAGCTACGGATGAACGACACCGCCATCATCGAGATCGCGCTGCAGACCATGGTCGTGGCGCTCAAGCTCTCGGCACCGATCCTGGTCACCGCGCTGGTGATCGGCTTCGCCGTGTCGCTGTTCCAGTCGATCACCCAGATCCAGGAGGTCACGCTCTCGTTCGTCCCGAAGGTGGTCGGCGTCGGCGTCGCCCTGCTGGTCTGCGGCAACTGGATGATGCACACGCTGGTCTCGTTCACCCAGGACCTCTTCGCGGGCCTCCCCGGAATGCTCGGCTGAGGACCCCGCCGCCATGACCCTGACGATCGCCGGCGAGCCGCTCGTGGCGTACCTGCTGGCCTCGGTGCGCATCATCGCCTGGCTGGCCGTCGTCCCGCCGTTCTCCGGGCGCACCCTGCCGACGATGGTGAAGGTGGTGCTCTCGCTGGGCCTGGCGTTCGCCGTCGTCCCCGAGGGCCAGCACATCCCGCTCGGCACCGTCGCGCTGATCCTGAACGTCGGCACCCAGGTGCTGATCGGCCTCGGCATGGGCTTCGTGACCTACCTGCTGCTCGCCGCGGTCGCCGCCGCAGGCAGCCTGATCGACGTCTTCGGCGGCTTCTCGCTGGCCCAGGGCTTCGACCCCCTCGGCATGAACTCCAGCACCGTGTTCGGCAAGTTCCACCAGATGCTGGCCACCGTGCTGCTGTTCGCCAGCGGCGGCTACCTGATCGTGATCGGCGGGCTGCTCCGGACCTTCCACTTCCTCCCGCTCGGGACGTCGCCGGACCTGTCCGGCGCACCGGACGTGTTCATGCGGGCCTTCGACCTGTTCTTCGTGACCGCCGTGCAGATCGCGCTGCCGATGATCGCGGTGCTGTTCCTCACCGACATCGGGCTCGCGCTGCTCACCAAGGTCGCTCCGCAGCTGAGCGCGATCAACGTGATGTTCCCGGCGAAGATCGGGCTCACGCTGCTGCTCGTCGGGCTGTCGTTCCCGGTGCTGCCGCAGGCCCTCGACCGGCTGGTCGACCTCTCCACCCAGGCGATGTCCGCGCTCTCGGGCGCGGGGTGATCGTCCGGTGAGCGAGGAGAAGACCGAGAAGCCGACCCCCAAGCGGCGCAAGGAGAACCGCAAGGAGGGCCAGGTCGCGCGCACGCCGGAGATCGGGGCGTGGTCGGCGCTGGTCCTGGTCGCGTCGTTCCTGCCCGCACTCCTCGGCCGGGAGCTGACCGCCCTGCAGGAGGCGATGGTCCGCTGCTTGTCCGCCGGGAGCCACGCCAGCATCCCCCTCGCGGTGCAGCTGCTGGGTGACGGGCTGCGGCACGCGATGACCGCGGTGCTCGTGCTCGGCGCCGGCGTGCTGGTCGTCGGCGTGGTCGGCACGGTCGCCCAGGGCGGCTTCTACGTCGCGACCAAGGCGGTGAAGCCGTCGTTCAAGAAGCTCAACCCGATCAGCGGGGTCAAGCGCATCTTCGGCCCCCACGCGCTGTGGGAGGGCCTGAAGATGCTGCTCCGCAGCGCGGTCGTCGCCGGGCTCGCGTACGCCGCGGTGCGCGGCCTGGTCCCGATGATCGGCGGGCTCGTGCCGCTGCCCGTCGTGATCGCGGCGTTCAGCGACGACGCCGCCGGCCTGATCCGCGACGTCGCCGTGGCCGGCCTCGGGCTCGCCGTCGTCGACTACGCCGTCCAGCGCCGCCGGATCGGCAAGAAGACCCGGATGAGCAAGGACGAGATCAAGCAGGAGCACAAGCAGTCCGAGGGCGACCCCCTGCTCAAGGGCGCGATCCGCTCCCGCCAGCTCGCCGCCGCCCGCAACCGGATGATGCAGGACGTCCCGCAGGCGGACGTCGTCCTCGTGAACCCGACCCACGTCGCGGTCGCGCTCCGGTACGACCCCGAGCGCGGCGCCCCGCGGGTCGTGGCGCGCGGCGCGGGCGTGATCGCCGCGGCCATCCGCGAGCGGGCCGAGGAGGCGCGCGTGTCGATCGTCCGCGACGTGCCGCTCGCCCGCGCGCTCTACACGTCGACCCAGGTCGGCCACGAGATCCCGCCGGAGCTGTTCGCGGCGGTCGCCCAGGTGCTCGCGTTCGTCATCAGCAGGCGCGGCTCCGGTCAGCACGGCGGCGCCCACCGCAGCCCCCGGCTCGAGTCCGAGCTGCCCGACGTCCCCGCCGCCGGCCGACGCCGGCGCGCCGCCCCCTCAAGTGCCCTCGCGGCCGGCCGATAGGAGAACCGTGGCCCTCAAGCGGCTGACGCAGCTCGGCGTCCCCGTCGGCATCGTGATGATCGTCGTGATGCTGGTGGTCCCCCTGCCCGCAATGGTGCTGGACCTGCTCATCGCCACCAACATCACGGTGGCACTGCTGGTCCTGATGGTCACCATGTTCGTGCACCGACCCCTGGACTTCGCGTCGTTCCCCGCCGTCGTGCTGGTGCTCACGCTGTTCCGGCTCGCGCTGAACGTCAGCGCCACCCGGCTGGTGCTGCTCGACGGGTACGCCGGGAAGGTGATCGACACGTTCGGCCACTTCGTGGTCGGCGGCTCGCTGATCGTCGGGTTGATCGTCTTCGCGATCCTGCTCGTCATCCAGTTCGTGGTCATCACCAACGGCGCCGGCCGCGTGGCCGAGGTCGGCGCCCGCTTCACCCTCGACGCGATGCCCGGCAAGCAGATGGCCATCGACGCCGACCTGAACTCCGGGCTGATCACCGAGGAGCAGGCGCGGATCCGGCGCACCGAGGTGCACGCCGAGGCGGACTTCTACGGTGCGATGGACGGCGCCTCGAAGTTCGTCAAGGGCGACGCGATCGCGGCCGTCATCATCACGCTGGTCAACCTGCTCGGCGGCTTCGCCGTCGGCGTGGGCCAGAAGGGCATGTCGTTCGGCGAGGCGATCACGCACTACAGCCTGCTCTCGATCGGCGACGGCCTGGTCTCGCAGATCCCCGCCCTGCTGCTGTCCGTCGGCACCGGCCTGATCGTCACCCGCTCGGTCGGCGAGGCCGACATGGGCTCGGACATCCTCAAGCAGATCACCTCGTACCGCACCCCGCTGCGGGTCGCCGGCTTCGCCGCCCTGGGCCTGTGCGTGATCCCGGGCATGCCGAAGCTCCCGTTCATCCTGGCGGGCGGCGCGATGCTGCTCGCCTCGACCCGCGTGACCTCCGACGAGGCGGCGCCGGAGGCGGAGGCCGTGGCGGGCGGGGTGGCGGCGCCGGCCGACACCCCGGAGCTGCTCGCCGCCGAGATCCAGGTCGACCCGCTCGGCCTCGAGCTGTCCGCCGACCTGATCGACCTGGTCGACCCGAGCAGCGGCGGAGACCTGCTGGAGCGGGTGAAGTCCCTGCGCCGCAAGATCGCGTCCGACCTCGGCATCGTCGCGCCGCCGGTCCGCACCCGTGACAACCTCCAGCTCCCCAGCCGCACCTACGCGATCATGCTGTTCGGCATCGAGGTCGCCCGCGGCGTGGCGCCGCCGGGCACCGTGCTCGCGATCGGCGAGTTCCTGGGCTCCCTGCCCGGCGAGCCGACCCAGGAGCCGGTGTTCGGGCTCGACGCGAAGTGGATCCCGGCCGAGCTGCGCAGCCAGGCCGAGCTCTCCGGCGCGACCGTCGTGGACCGGGCGTCGGTGATCACCACGCACCTCGCCGAGGTCGTCACCCAGCACGCCGCGCGGCTGCTCGGCCGCGAGGACGTCCGGATGCTCACCGACGTCGTCAAGCGCACGCACCCCGTCGTCGTGGAGGAGCTCACCCCCGCCCAGCTCAGCCTCGGCGAGATCCAACGGGTGCTGCAGCAGCTGCTCGACGAGGGCGTCTCCATCCGCGACCTGGTCCGCATCTTCGAGGCGCTGTCGCTGCGCGCGACCCGTACGAAGGAGCTCGACCCGCTGGTCGAGGCGGCCCGGCTGGCGCTGGGGCCGGCCATCGCCGCGCCGTACCTCGTCGACAAGGTCCTGCACGTCCTCACCCTCGACCCGCCGCTCGAGCAGCGGATCCTCGAGTCGCTGCGCCCCTCGGAGCTCGGCCACTCGATCGCGCTCGACCCCGAGTCCAGCCAGGCGCTCCTCACCAACCTCGCCGGGCTGGTCACCGAGGTCGAGAACCGCAACCTGCGTCCGGTCCTCGTCTGCGCGCCGCAGCTGCGCGCCGCCGTGCACCGGCTGATCCACCCGATCGTCCCGCGTCTCGCGGTGCTGTCCTACCAGGAGCTCGTCGGAGCGGAGCAGATCCGGTCCGAGGGCACGGTCGGCACCGAGCAGCGCCTGTCCCCCGTAGGAGCGTGAGATGAACCCCTTCTCCTGGCCCGTCCTCGTCGGCACCCTGCTCGTCGGGTCCCCCGCGCTGTACGCCGCGCAGGTCGCCGACACCCTCTCCCCCGACGTCGCCCTGGTGCGCCTGCTGCTCTGCGCCTTCGGCGTGTGGGCGGTCTGCTCCGTGGTGGCCTCGCTCGCCAACGACGCGGTCGCGGCCAACGAGGCGGCCGCGCCGGCCGAGGTCGAGGTGGAGCAGCCCGCCGACGCCGCCTGACGCTCGCACTCGCCGGGACGTCATACGGACAGTGCGTCCCCCTGCACCATCCGTATGACGTCCCGCGCGTACCGCGACTCGCACGACCCCGGACATGCAGCGACCCGCAGGCGTGGACTCCTGACGGAGCCCGCTCCGGTGGACGTGATGACCGGATCGCCTGCGGGTCGGGTGACTGCAGTGGATTCACCAGCAGCCGTCCCGGGGCATCGCAGCCCCGGGTGATGCCAGTGGGCTGCTAGCGGGCAGCCACCTCACGCGTCCTTGAAGAAATCATTCTTCGGACCACCTCCTTTCCCGTGTGCGGCAACCGTAGGTCGCCGCCCCGTGGGCTTCAAGGGATTAAACGACGGGCACCTCGTCGACGACCGCGGCCGTGAACTGCGCCCGGTAGAGCCGCGCGTACGCGCCGCCCCGCTCGACCAGCTCCTCGTGGGTGCCCTGCTCGACGATCGCGCCGTCCTCCATCACGAGGATCAGGTCGGCGTCGCGGATCGTGCTGAGCCGGTGCGCGATCACGAACGACGTGCGGTCGGTCCGCAGCGCCGCCATCGCGTGCTGGACCAGCAGCTCGGTGCGGGTGTCGACCGACGACGTCGCCTCGTCCAGGATCAGCAGCGCCGGGTCGGTCAGGAACGCCCGCGCGATCGTGACGAGCTGGCGCTCGCCCGCCGACAGGTTCGACCCCTCCTCGTCGATGAGCGTGTCGTAGCCGTCCGGCAGCGAGTGCACGAACCGGTCCACGAACGTCGCCCGCGCGGCCGCGAGGATCTCCTCCTCGGTCGCGTCCGGCCGCCCGTAGGCGATGTTGTCGCGGATCGTCCCGGCGAACAGCCAGGTGTCCTGGAGCACCATCCCGATCTGCCCCCGCAGGGCGGCCCGCGGCAGGCCCGCGATGTCGACGCCGTCCAGCGTGATCCGTCCGGCGTCGACGTCGTAGAACCGCATCACGAGGTTGACCAGCGTGGTCTTGCCGGCGCCGGTCGGCCCGACGATCGCCACCGTCTGCCCGGGCCGGGCCACGAGGGACAGGTCGTCGATGAGCGGCCGGTCCTCGTCGTACCGGAACGACACGTGCTCGAACGCGACCTCGCCCCGCCGGCCGGGCGCCGGCGCGAGGCCGGCGTCCGCCGGCTCCTCGTCGGCGTCCAGCAGCTCGAAGACCCGCTCGGCGGACGCGACCCCGGACTGCAGCAGGTTCGCCATCGAGGCGACGGTCGTCAGCGGCTGGGTGAACTGCCGGCTGTACTGGATGAACGCCTGCACCTCGCCCAGCGACAGCTGGCCGCTTGCGACCCGCAGCCCGCCGATCACCGCGACGAGCACGTAGTTGAGGTTCCCGATGAACATCATCGACGGCATGATCAGGCCGCTGACGAACTGCGCGCCGAAGCTGACCTTCGCGAGCTCGTCGTTCTCCTCGGCGAAGCGGCGCTCGACCTCGGCCTGGCGGCCGAACACCTTGACCAGCGCGTGCCCGGAGAACGCCTCCTCGACCTGGGCGTTGAGGGCGCCGGTACGCCGCCACTGCGCGACGAACTGGCCCTGCGAGCGCTTCATGATCTGGGCGGTGACGACCAGCGACAGCGGCACGGTGATCAGCGCGACGAGCGCGAGCAGCGGCGAGATCCAGAACATCATCGCCAGCACCGCGACGACGGTCATCAGCGACGTCAGCAGCTGGCTCATCGTCTGCTGGAGCGTCTGGCTGACGTTGTCGATGTCGTTCGTGACCCGCGACAGGAGCTCCCCGCGCGGCGACCGGTCGAAGTACCCGAGCGGCAGCCGGTTGATCTTCACCTCGACGTCCTGGCGCAGCGTGCGCACGGTGTTCTGCACGACGGTGTTGAGGATGAACCCCTGCAGCCAGCCGAGCAGCGACGCGGCGGCGTAGATCGCCAGCACGACCTGCAGCACGTGCGCGACCGCGGTGAAGTCGACGCCCTGCCCGGGGACCACGTCCATGCCCCGGACCGCGTCGGGCCACCGCGACTCCGGCGTGCCGGGCGGGATCCTCGCCCCGACGAACCCGTTGAACACCAGGTCGGTGGCGTGCCCGAGGATCCGCGGGCCGACCGACATCAGCGCGACGCTGGCGACGCCGAGCAGCACGACCAGCGCGGCCTTGCCCCGGTCGGGGCGCATCCGGGCGACCAGGCGCCGGGCGGACGGCCCGAAGTCCATCGCCTTCTGGCCGACCATGCCGCCGCCCATCGGGCCGCGGCCGGGCCCGCCCATCGGCGCCTCGATGCGCTCGGTCTTCGCGAAGCCCTGCGGCTTGCTCGACGGCTGGGTGCTCATGCCGCCTCCTCCGCGGTCATCTGGGAGGTGACGATCTCCTGGTACGTCGGGTTGTCCGCGAGCAGCTCGTGGTGCGTGCCGCGGCCCACCACCCGGCCGTCCTCGAGCACGAGGATCAGGTCGGCGTCCTTGATGGTGCTGACCCGCTGGGCGACGATCAGGACCGTCGCGGCGCGGGTCACGGGCCGCAGCGCGGCGCGCAGCCGGGCGTCGGTGGCGAGGTCGAGCGCGGAGAACGAGTCGTCGAACAGGTAGATGCCCGGCTTGCGCACCAGCGCCCGCGCGATCGCCAGCCGTTGCCGCTGGCCACCGGAGAAGTTCGTGCCGCCCTGCGTCACCGGGGCGTCGAGGCCCTCGGGGAGCGCCTCGACGAAGTCGCGCCCCTGCGCGACCTCGAGCGCGGCCCACATCTCCTCGTCGGTCGCGTCCGGCTTGCCGTACTGCAGGTTGCTGCGCACCGTGCCGCTGAACAGGTACGCCTTCTGCGGCACCAGGCCGAGCTGCGCCCACAGCAGGTCGGGCTCCAGGTCGCGCACGTCCCGGCCCGCGACCTGCACCGAACCGTCGCTCGCGTCGAAGAGCCGGGGCACCAGGTTGACCAGGGTGCTCTTGCCGGCGCCGGTCGAGCCGATGACCGCGACGGTCCGGCCGGGCCGCGCCTCGAAGGACACGTCGCTGAGGACGGGCTCGTCGGCGCCCGGGTAGGCGAAGGTGACGCCGTCGAACCGCAGGTGGCCGCGCAGCGCCGGGTCGGGCGCGGCCGCCGCGGCCGGTGGCGCGACGGACGTCTCGGTGTCGAGCACCTCCGCGATCCGGTCGCCGCAGACGGCCGCGCGGGGCACCATCATCAGCATGAAGGTCGCCATCATCACCGACATCAGGATCTGCATCAGGTAGGAGAGGAACGCCGTCATCGCGCCGGGCTCCATCTGTCCACTGTCGATGCGGTGACCCCCGAACCAGATCACGGCGACGCTCGACACGTTCACCACGAGCATCACGAGCGGGAACATCGTCGCCATCCACCGGCCGGCGCGCACGGCGACCTCGGTGAGGTCGTCGTTCGCGGTGCCGAACCGCTTCGCCTCGTGCGGCTCCCGCACGAACGCCCGCACCACGCGGATGCCGGTGATCTGCTCGCGCAGCACCCGGTTCACCTCGTCGATGCGGGCCTGCATGGCCCGGAAGCTCGGCACCATCCGGCTGACCACGAAGCCGACGCAGAGGAACAGCGCCGGGACGACGACCGCGAGGATCCAGCCGAGACCGGAGTCGACGTGCAGCGCCATCAGCACGCCGCCGACCATCATGATCGGCGACTGGACCGCGATGTTGCAGGCCATCAGCACCAGCATCTGCACCTGCTGCACGTCGTTGGTGCTGCGGGTGATCAGCGACGGCGCGCCGAAGTCCTGCACCTCGCGGGTGGAGAACGTGCCGACCCGGTGGAACAGCGCCGCGCGCACGTCCTGCCCGAACGCCATCGAGGTGCGGGCACCGAACCACACGGCGAGCACCGAGCAGACGATCTGGCCGAACGAGATCGCGAGCATCACCCCGCCGGTGCGCAGGATGTAGCCCGTGTCGCCGGTGACGATGCCCCGGTCGATGATGTCGGCGTTCAGGCTGGGCAGGTAGAGCATCGCCACGACGGCGACGAACTGGAACAGCACCACGAGGGCGATCCAGTTCCGGTACGGCGCGAGTCGCTCGCGCAGCAGTCGGAGCAGCATCAGGCTTCCTTCTTCCCGAGACCGTGCAGGACGGTGTCGACGATCCGGTCGGGCGTGAGCAGGCGACCGTCCGCCACGTGCTCGTGGCTCCCGGCGAAGGTGAGCAGGCGGAGCACGTGGACGAACTCGTCCACCGGGACGGCGAGCTGGTCGGCGTCGTCCGCGACGACCCCGACCAGCAGGTCGGCGAGGCGGGCCCGCCAGGCCACGGCCGCCTCGGCGTCGTGGAGGTGGGCCGGCGGCCCCATCAGGCCGACCTTCTGCATCAGCCCGAAGGTCGCACGGAACCGCTGCTGGAGGATGGAGACCAGGAGGACGAGGCGCTCGCGCAGCGGCAGGCCGGGATCGATCTCCTCGATCCGCGTCACGACGTCCCCGGGCTCGAAGGCACGGATCAGCGCCGCGTCCATGAGCTCGTCCTTGGAGCCGAAGGCCCGGAAGACCGTGCCCTCGGCGATCCCCGCCGCCTCGGCGATCTGGCGGGTCGTCACGTCCCGACCGTGCACCCGCATCAGGCGCAGGGTCACGTCGGTCAGCTCGGAGCGGCGGTCCTCCGGGGACATCGGCCGGGCGCGGGGTGGCATGCGGCCAGCGTAAGTGAGTGAGCACTCACTCACAACCGGGTTTCGGCACGCCGGTCGCGGCCTCGCTACGGAGCCAGCCGCTCCGTGGTCCAGCCGTCCGGCGTACGCCGGTAGCGCAGCCGGTCGTGCAGCCGCCCGGGCCGGCCCTGCCAGAACTCCACGGCGTCCGGGCGGACGGCGTACCCGCCCCACTCCTCCGGCGGCGGCACCGGCACGTCGGGGTCGGCGAACCGGATCTCCGCCTCGTCGAGGGCCCCCGCGAGCTCCTCGCGCGTGGTCACCTGCGACTGGTGCGAGGCCCAGGCCCCCAGCTTCGACCCCCGGGGCCGGGAGGCGAAGTACGCCTCGACGTCCGCGCGCGGCAGCGGCGTGGCGACCCCGTCGACCCGCACCTGCCGCTCGAGCACGTGCCAGGGGAACAGCAGCGCGCAACGCGGGTTCTCGGCGAGCTCGGCGCCCTTGCGGGAGGCGGTGTTGGTGAAAAACACGAACCCCGCCGGACCGACGCCCTTGAGCAGCACCATCCGCGCCGACGGCGTACCCGACGCGTCGGCGGTGGCGACCACCATGCCGTTCGGCTCGTGCACGCCGGCGTCGACGGCCTCACCCATCCATCGCTCGAACATCGTGATCGGGTCGGGAGCGAGGTCCTCCTCGTCGAGCCCGGCCCGGCCGTACTCCAGCCTCAACGCCGCAAGATCCACGCCCCGACCTTAGTGCCGCCGGCGAGGAGGCCGTGCCGGCCCGGCACACCCCGGGCACCCGCCTCGCTGCGCGGTCCCAGAGCACGCCCGGCCGGCGAGACTCCCCACCGGCAGCCCTAGACTCCCCTGCGTGACTGACGTACACCATGGATTGGAAGGCGTCGTCGCCTTCGAGACGGAGATCGCCGAGCCGGACAAGGAAGGCTCGGCGCTGCGGTACCGCGGCGTCGACATCGAGGAGATCGTCGGCCGGGTGCCGTTCGAGAACGTCTGGGGCCTCCTCATCGACGGCTCCTACACCCCGGGCCTCGCGCCGGCGGAGCCGTACAACCTCCCGGTGCACACCGGCGACGTCCGCGTCGACGTGCAGGCGGCCGTGGCGATGCTGGCGCCGGCGTTCGGCTTCGGCCAGACCTACGACATCAGCGACGAGCAGGCGCGCGAGGACATCGGCCGGCTGGCCGTGATGGTGCTGTCGTACGCCGCCCAGTCGGCGCGCGGGCTGAACCAGCCGGTCGTGCCGCAGAAGGTCGTCGACGAGGGGAAGACGCTCGCGGAGAAGTTCCTGATCCGCTGGAAGGGCGAGGCGGACCCCAAGCACGCGCACGCGATCGACGCCTACTGGAGCTCGGCCGCCGAGCACGGCATGAACGCCTCGACGTTCACCGCCCGGGTGATCACCTCGACCGGCGCCGACGTCGCGGCCGCCTTCTCCGGCGCGATCGGCGCGATGAGCGGGCCGCTGCACGGCGGCGCCCCCTCGCGGGTCCTGGGCATGATCGAGGAGGTCGAGCGGCGCGACGGCGACGCGACGTCGTACGTCAAGGAGCTCCTCGACAACGGCGAGCGGCTGATGGGCTTCGGGCACCGGGTCTACCGGGCCGAGGACCCGCGGGCGCGGGTGCTCCGCCGGACGGCGAAGGAGCTGGACGCCCCGCGCTACGAGGTCGCCGAAGCCCTCGAGCAGGCGGCGCTGGCCGAGCTGCGCGAGCGGCGCCCGGACCGGGTGCTGGAGACGAACGTCGAGTTCTGGGCGGCGATCGTGCTGGACTTCGCGGAGGTGCCGGCGAACATGTTCACCTCGATGTTCACCTGCGCGCGCACCGGCGGCTGGTCGGCGCACATCCTCGAGCAGAAGCGCACCGGCCGGCTGATCCGGCCGTCCGCCGTCTACACCGGCCCGCCCGCGCGCCCGGCGGCGGAGATCGACGGCTGGCGCGACGAGTGGGCGGGCTGAGCGACTCGGCGCTCAGAGGCGGCCGTCGTACCAGCTGGTGACGCCGCGGGCGCCGCGCCGGCTCAGCGAGACGTGCACGTGGTCGCGGTGCCGCAGGGTCGGTGAGCACTTCTTCCTCGTCCGGCAGCTCGACGAGAGGTAGGGCTCGGGCTCGAACCCGGTCCACGCCGGGAACATCTTGTCGTTCCAGATCACGTACATGACGCCCATCCGCCGCGCCCAGGCGTCGGTGTTGCCGCGGGCGTCGGTGGCGAAGATCCGGTCGAGGAAATCGCGGGCCAGCTCGCGGCCCGACTTCGTCCGCGCGTCCACGCTCCAGTCGAAGGCCCGGCCGTTCTGGTGCTCCGACGTCGCCCGCCGGTGGCAGGCGCGGCCCGTGCTCACGACCGAGCTGCCGTACCGGCGCACGACCCAGTGCGCGAGGTACGCCGTACCGGGCTTGGGCTGCTCGTGGCAGGTCGAGGACGGGTCGTAGGACGCGTAGTCCTCGATCGGCGCCTGCGCGGTGGCGGGCGTGGCGAGGAGCAGGACGGTGAGCAGGGTCAGGATTCCGAGACGCACGAGAAGAGATCGTAGGTCTAGACCAGTCCCCGCGTGGTCTTTTCCAGATAGCTCATCCCCCGCGGGGACACCTCGTAGCCGACGTCGAAGCTGCGGGTCAGCCCGAGGTTCTTGAGCTTGCGGACGTCGACCTTGAACGGGTCGCGCTCGCGACCCATCTCGGCGGCCAGGTCCGGCGCCCGGGTGTGCGGGCGACGCCGGATGAGGTCGAGGGTGGCCATCGTCCACGGGCCGTGGCTGCTGGCGCGGTCGAGCCGCTCGAGCCTCGCGTCGATCGCGGCGACGTCGTCGTCGGTGAGGTCGGCGCTCTCGCGGAGGGCGACCCGCGGGTCCGGCCCGGCCCAGGACAGCGTCACCCGGTACGTCGGGAGCTCCCCGCCCCGCTCGTCGGGAGGGGTCTTGTCCAGCTGCGTGCGGAGCCGCGCGGCGTCCGGCCAGCCGGCCTGCCGGGCCTCCTCGTCGGTGATGTCCGTGACGACCTCGACGACCTCGACGGCCTCGACGCGGACCACGCCGGCGACCGTGCGGAACTCCGAGCCGGGCTGCACGTCCTGCCTGCGCCAGCGCCGGAACGCGAGCGTCACCGAGCCGTCGGCGACGCCGTGGGCGACTTTCGGGGCAGCAGCACGAACACCAACATAGGGTCGGGTTGTGAGCTCTCGGGACAGTGACATGTGGGACGCCGAGGCCCCGGCCTTCGACGAGGAGCCCGACCACGGCCTGCACGACCCCGTCGTCCGCGACGCCTGGCGGAGCCTGCTGCGGTCGCTGCTGCCGCCCATCCCGTCGCGCGTGGCCGACCTGGGCTGCGGCACCGGCAGCCTGTCCCTGCTGCTGGCGGAGGACGCGCACCGGGTCGACGGCGTCGACTTCTCCGCCGAGATGGTCCGGCGGGCGCAGGCCAAGGCCGGCACCTTCCCGGGTGTCACGTTCGCGATCGGCGACGCGTCCGCACCCGCGCTCCCGGCCGCGACGTATGACGTGGTCCTGTGCCGGCACGTGCTCTGGGCGCTGCCCTCCCCCGCGACCGCGCTGTCGCGGTGGGTGGACCTGCTGGTGCCCGACGGCCGGATGATCCTCGTCGAGGGGTCGTGGTCGACCGGCGCCGGGCTGACCGGGGCGGAGACGGTCGCGCTGGTCGAGGGCGCCGGGCTGGAGGCGACACTGCAGCCGTTGCCGGACGAGGCCTACTGGGGCGGGCGGATCGACGACGAGCGCTACGTCGTGGTCGGCAGGCGCCGGGCGTAGCACCGCGAGAGCGGCGCGTCCTGGTAGAAGCCGAACGCGGGGATCGGCACGTAGCCGCTGGACTCGTACAGCGCGATGGCCTCCGGCTGGGCGAGGCCGGTTTCCAGGACGACCACGTCGACGCCGTACGCCGCCACGTCGGCCTCGAGGTGCGCGAGCATCCGGCGGGCGAGGCCGCGACCCCGAGCCGACGGCGAGACGTACATGCGCTTGACCTCAGCGGCCTCGGCGCTGCCGAGGGCCGCGACGTCGGACCGCCGCCAGGCGCCGGTGGCGACCGGCCGGCCGCCGTCGTACGCGACGAAGAAGCTGCCCGCGGGCGGCTCGAACATGAGCGGGTCGAGCGGGGTCTCGTCGCGGCCGCCGTAGCGGACGACGTACTCGGCCTGGACCTCCTCGATCAGCAGCAGCGCGTCCGGGTGCCCGTAGCCGACCCGGCGGATCTCGAGCTCAGCCAACCGGCGGCCCGTCCTGCCGCCGTCCCGACTCGATGGTGACCCGGTAGCCGCCGTTCGCCCGCAGGGTCGCGACCCGGGTGAAGACGACGATGCCGAACCCGATCACCGCGGCGAGGCCGCCGCCGGCGAAGAGGAACATCGGGCCGTTGTCGTCGGACATCGGGTCGGTGTCGGCGAACTGCGCGAAGCCGACGGCCACGCAGACCAGTCCGGCCAGTAGGACCAGCGATCCCAGGACGATCAGCAGCGTCTGTCCGGTCGTGCGATTGGTCATGGTTCGAATCCCCCGAGGTCGTCGATGCTGTGGATGACACACTAGGCACACTGACAGCGTGGTCAGAAGCACCGCCTCGCTCTCACGGAAGGTTGTCATGACCGACGCACCGCAGATCCCCCGCGACCTCCTCCCCGCCGACGGCCGCTTCGGCGCCGGCCCCTCGAAGATCCAGGTGTCGCACCTCGACGCCCTGGCCGCGACCGGCACGTCACTGATGGGCACGTCGCACCGCCAGGCGCCGGTGCGGTCACTCGTGGGCCGGGTCCGTTCGGGGCTGGCCTCGCTCTTCTCGCTCCCGGACGGCTACGAGGTCGTCCTGGGGAACGGCGGCGCGACGGCGTTCTGGGACATCGCGACGTTCGGGCTGATCCGGGAGCGGTCGCAGCACCTGTCGTTCGGGGAGTTCTCGTCGAAGTTCGCCGCGGCCGCAGCCGCGGCCCCGTGGCTCGCGGCCCCGTCGGTGATCGCGTCCGAGCCGGGGTCCGCCCCGGTCGCCGTCGCCGAGGACGGCGTCGACGTCTACGCCTGGGCGCACAACGAGACCTCGACCGCGGTGATGGCGCCGGTGGTGCGCCCTGCGGGCGCCGGGCCGGACTCGCTGGTGCTGATCGACGCCACCTCGGGCGCCGGCGGCCTGCCGGTCGACGTGCACGAGGCCGACGTCTACTACTTCGCGCCGCAGAAGTGCTTCGCCTCCGACGGCGGGCTGTGGATCGGGCTGTTCTCGCCGGCGGCGCTCGACCGGGCCGCTGAGATCGCCGGGTCCGACCGGCACATCCCGGCGTTCTTCGACCTGCCGACGGCGATCTCGAACTCCGCGCTCAACCAGACCTACAACACCCCCGCGCTCGCCACGCTGTTCCTCATGGCCGAGCAGCTGGACTGGATGAACCAGTCCGGCGGGCTGCCCGCGATGGTCGAGCGGACCACCTCGTCGTCCGACATCCTCTACACCTGGGCCGAGAAGTCGCCGTACGCCTTCCCGTACGTCACCGACCCCGCGCACCGCTCGCTGGTGATCGGGACGATCGACTTCGAGGAGTCGGTGGACGCGGCGGCCGTCGCGGCGACCCTGCGCGCCAACGGCATCGTCGACACCGAGCCCTACCGCAAGCTCGGCCGCAACCAGCTCCGCATCGCGATGTACCCCGCCGTCGAGCCCTCGGACGTCGAGGCGCTCACGCACTGCATCGACTGGGTCGTCGAGAACCTGTAGTCAGTCGTCACCGGGATCGGGGTCGGGGTCGCTCGCCGGCTCCGAGTCCGGGTCGAGCTGCTCGGTGTCCGGCTCCTTCCCGTCCGGCGTCGGCGGCTCGGAGTCCTGGTCGTGTCCGTACGGCTCGCGGGTCATGGGGTCGGGGTACCCGCTCCTCGCCCTGGGCTCACGTGGTCGCCCGCCGGCCCGACCCTTGTCACCGACGAACCGGCGGACTTAGCATCGCGGCCAGTGGGACCATCTGGTCGTCACGGCTGTCTCGGGGATGACAATGGCAGATCTTTCGTTAGCCGACCCGCTCTGGAAGAAGTCCACGTCCACCGTCGGACTGGTGGTCACCACCGACGGATCGCTGGTCAACGTGATGGCGGCGGAGTGGACCTACTTCGTCGCCAAGGACCCGATCATGGTCGCCGTCGTCCTGCACGAGTCGAACTGGACCACCGCGCGGATCGCCGGGCTCTCGGAGTTCAGCGTCACGCTGTGCAGTGAGGCTCAAGCGGGGGTGGCCGACTTCTGCGGGAGCTTCTCCGGGGCGGACGTTCGCAAGACGTCCTCGGAGGACCTGTCGCTCAGGGACCCGGTCGTCATCTCCACGCCCTGGGTCGCCGATGGGGTGATGGCGCTCGAGTGCACCATCGAGCGGCGGGTCGGGCTTCCCCACTACACCATGGTCATCGGGCGGGCGGAACACGTCCACGGTGTCCGGGAGTCTGCGCCCCCGCTCGTCAAGCACGACGCGATGTACTCCCTCGGAGACGCGATATCCCGACGACAGGTCACCGTCGGCGCCGCGCAGCTGGACCACGGCCTGCGGGTGTGCGCCGTCTGCGACCCCCACGCCTCCCGCGAGGCTCCGTACGAGGTGGCTCTGCTCGGAGACAGAGGGGAGGTGGTGGCGAAGCAGTCGATCCTCCCGGACGAGTACGGCGATCTCGACTGCTTCTTGCCCGTGCCTCCGGTCGGTCCCGGCCCAGTCCGCCGCGTCGCGGTGAGCCGCGCCGGCTACGACACCGGATTCGCGACGCTCCCGTCGGGCTAGTCCCGGTCACCCCCCGCCGCCGCGATCAACACCGTCACCGACGAGTAGCGGAAGGAGGGATCGCCATGCGCAAGCCGAAGCGCCGCTTCGTGACATCTACCCGGTGAACCACGGGGTGGCGGCGCCCTGGTGCGTCGCCACCCCCCACTCCGATACCTCCAGCCGCGACACACGAGGTGGTCACCATGCTGGTAACAGAGCGAATCTGTCGGATCCTCCGCACGCCCGGCGGCGATGTCGTCGCTTCCGATGCGGTCGGCAGGATCCACCTTCTCGACCCCGACCTGAACGTGCTGCGGAGCTCGCCGGTGAACCGGTCGACGACGCCGTTCTACGCCGTGCTGCTGGCGGGCGACTGGGTCGTCGGACGCGACAAGCTCGGGAACATCGCGCGCTGGGACGTGCGCACCCTGGAGATGACGCACTGGATCGAGACGAGGTCGGCCAGTGACGAGGCGGGGCTCTGGGAGGACGAGGAGCCATCGCTCACCATCTCCCGGGGGATCGTCGAGCTCGACGGCAACATCTACGCGAACAACGGCTTCATGCAGGTGGTGGTCCTGGACCTCGAGTCGTTCTCTGTCGTCGACGTACGTTCCTCACCCAGTGGCGACGTTCCCATCGAGTGGATGTGCGTGGACCTTCCCGACGTCCATGCGGTGACCGACAAGCAGGGCAATCTCTACCTCGGGGACCTGCGCACCAACAGCTTCCCGACGACCCTCAGCCTCGACGAGGACGCCAACCTCCATCGGGTCCGCTACGACCGACTGCACCATCGGTTCTGGGTGATCCAGGACGAGGGCAGTGGCGAGACCGCCCTGATCTCCAACGGCGTCGTCACCGTCACCCCAGACGGCCGCGTCGACCAGGAGGAGCGTTTCGCGCTCGACGACATCGAGTGCCTCGAGATCTCTGGGGACGGCACGAGGGTGTACGCCGCCGGGTTCGACGGCGTCATCGAGGAGTTCGACAACAGCGGGCCCGAGCTACGACGGACGCGATGCATCGGTCCGTTCTCGCACCAGGTCTCCGACCTGGCCCTCGCGGACGACGGCAGCATCTACGTGCTGTGCCAGAACGGCGTCCTCACCAGGATCGACGGCGCCGGCAGGGTCCTGGCTCAGCTGGACTTCACGCCGCACTGCCTGTGGGACGTCGACCGCATCACCACGGGGCCCGACCAGCACGCCGTCCTGCACTTCGCCTCCGACCACGGCGTCGTGTCCGCCGTTCCGACGTCGTGCAAGGTGGGGCCGCCGACCTTGTCGGTCGTGTCGACTCTCCAGACCGGACTGGGATTCAGTCGCCGGGTCAGGACGTTCTCCGACGGCGACGGGGTGGTCATCGGCCGTAGCGGCACGGTCGCGCGCTACGGCGACGGCGGCATCAGGTGGGCGCACCCGGTCGGCGGGATCGTCCACGACCTGTCGGTGTCGGCCGATGAGGCGCGGGTTGCCATCGCGGCCAACTGCGGCGCGTTCGAGCTCCGGGCCGCCGACGGTGGGCAGCTCGCGCGCCACGACATCGACGGTTCCCCGGTCTGGGCCTGCTCCTACCTCGACGGCGGGGACCTCGTGCTCAGCACGAGAGCGGGCAGGTCGGTCGTCCTGACGCCCGACCGACAGGTCCGTCTCCGCTTCGAGATCGGGGACTTCCCGAAGCGGATGTGGCAGCACTCCGAGCGGACGCTCACGGTGACCGGGGGAGGCGGCATCCGGCAGTTCGACCTCACGACCGGCGAGCTGATCGCCCACTTCAGGGAGTCGCTCTCCAACACCGCGGAGAACGCGATCTTCCATCACGGGTTCGTCTACGTCGTCACCTACGACTCGCAGCTGGCGGTGTTCCGCGAGGAGGGGGAGTTCCTGGGCGTCCTCGAGGGAGTGTTGCCGGACTTCCCCAAGGCCCTCACGATCCTTCCCCACCCCTCGGGGGTCGACCACCTCGTGGTCGGGGGCCGTGGGGGCTACCTGTCCACGTTCCGACTCTCGGAGGACGGGACTCCGGTGCCGACGTCCACGACCTGGCTTCGCGACGTCGGCGCGTCTGTTCCGACGAGCTACCCCGTCAGGCGTCATGCCTCCTGACGACGCACCCGCACGGGACACCGGCCTGGCCGCGCCCAGCCCGTGGCGCATCCCGCGGTTCCGCTGGTTCGCCGCCGGCAACACGATCAACAACGTCGGGGAGGGCATCTACGACATCGCCCTACCCCTCCTCGTCTACGGCCAGACGGGGTCTGTCGTCGTCATGGGCATCGTCGCGGCGCTCACGCCGGGCACCTTGCTCCTGGGGCCGGCCCTGGGGGCACTGGCGGACAAGGGCGGCGCCGGACGACTTCTGGTGGTGGGGCTGGTGGTCCAGCTGGCAGCCGCCGTCGTCCTCAGCACTCTGGTCTCGACGCACCACCTGGGCCTGGGCCCGTTCCTCGCGCTCGCCGTCGTCCTCCAGGTGGCCGGCGCCGTCTATCGCGTCGGCTGGATGACCGGTGTCCCCGAGATGTTCCCGGAGTCACCGGTGCGAGCACGCGGCTCCTTGTCCAGCCTGTTCATCGCCACCACGATCGTGGGGCCTCTCCTCGTCGCTGTCCTGCTGCCCCTGGTCGGCTACTCCGGCCTGCTGTGGATCAACTGCCTGACCTTCGTGGCCCCCCTCCTCGTGCAGGCGTCCGGTATCCGCCCAGCTCCACGCCCCTGGCAGTCAGGGGTCAAGGGGATCGTCCTCGATGGCATGAGGGTGGGGTTCGCCACCCTCCGCGGTGACGCCAGGTTGCGCAGACTCACCGTGCTCATGCTTCCGTTCGACTTCGTCGAGTCGGCAGCCGTCCCCGCGCTTGCCCTGTACCACCTGCGCGACACGCTCCAGGTGTCCGCGAGCGCGGTGGCGACGCTCTTCGCGGTGATGAACGTCGCGGCGCTGGTCGGCTCGTTGGCCGTGTCCGAGCGGCGCGTCTTCGATCCCGTACGCGTGGTCAGCATCATCACGGTGGCGTCCGCCTTGGCACTCGTGGGCGCTTCCGTGCCGGTCGTGGCGGTCGTCGTGGCCGCCCTGACCATCCTCATGCTCCTGAGCGGCGCGGCGGGCTCTGCCCAGTCGATGATGGTCGTGCACTTCGTGCCTCAGGAGGTGTTCGGTCGGTCTTCCGGGGTGCTGCGCCTGATCCACGGTGTCCCCGCTGTGCTCGGGCCGCTGGCGGTAGCGGCCCTCGTGCCGTGGCTGGGCACCACGGCGGTCTTCGTGATCTTGGCACTGATGGCCGTCACGAGCGCCGCCGCGATGCTCCTCGCGCGCCCGTCGAGCAAGAACCCGTCGCAAGGAAGGGAGCCCACCTCGCATGAAGTCGATCGAGCTTGATCTTCCGGCAGTAGGACACACTGCCCCCATCACGAGTGTCGCCCTCGGGTTCGACGGCCGCCTGGCCACCGGGTCCTACGACGGCACCGTGGTCGTGTGGCCGGACGCCACCTCGGCGGGGTCGTCCCGCCTCGTCCTGAGGCACCGGCGGCTGGTGAACTCGGTGGCCTGGAACCCGATCTCCGCCAGCATCCTGGCTTCGGGCTCCGCCGACAAGACCGTGGCCATCTGGGACGTCTCTGCGCCGTCGACCCCTCTGCTGGCCGTGCTCTCGCGCCACACGGACGACGTCAACAGCGTGAGCTGGATGCCCGACGGCCGGCGTCTGGTGTGCGTGTCGGAGGACGGTCACGTCACGATGTGGGACACGACGACGTCCAGGCTGATCGGGAACCTGGGCGCACACCGAGCCCATTGCATGGCCGCCTCCGTCAACTGCTACGGCGACATCGCCAGCGTCGGGGAGGACGGTCTCGTGCGGGTCACGCCCGATCCCGCCGACCTCGGAGGAGATGGGAGCGGATCGATCGCGCGCAGCTTCGACTCCTCCATCGAGGGCTGTGCCTGGTCTGCCGACGGCGAGCTCCTCGGCCTGGCCCTCGACGACGGCTCGCTCGAGATCGTCGGCAGGGGTGATCTCGCAACGGTCGAGCGTTACGAGCTGTCCACGAGCGCCGTGCGATCGGTGGCCTGGGGCTCGGGCGACCGAGACCTGATCGCGGGAACCTACGACGGCGGCGTCTACCAGATCGACCGCGAGGCCGGCACGGTGCGACGTAGCTCGAACGACCGAGCGTGGCCACGCTCGGTCGCCGTGCACGACGACCTCGTCGCAGTGGGCAGCTTCTCCTCTCGTCCGCAGCTCTACTCGCGGGCCGGTGCGGCCGCCACCATCACCCCGCAGGGGACAGGGGTTCGGGGTCCCAACGCCGTCGTGGTGTCCGGGGAGATTGTCGCCATCGGGACCGACTCCGGAGAGGTGGTCGTCCTCAGGTTGGCCGATCTCGCCGAGGTGACGGTCGTGAAGGTCGGCGACAGCCCCGTCCTCGGTCTGGCAGCGGAGGGCGACCGCATCTTCGGTACGACGTACTCGGGGTTGGTGTTCCGGCTCTCCCCGTCGGGGCTGTCGGTCATCCCCGAGAGACTCGGCGCGCCTCTCCCGTCGGCAGCCGCGGTGGGCGGACGGGTGTTCGTCGGCAGCTACGGGGGCGAGCTCATCTCCCTCGACGCCGACACGCTGGAGGTCGTGGGACGGGAGGTTGTGCACGAGGGGTCGATCAAGTCGTTGGCCGCACTCCGTGACGGTCGCCTCCTGTCCGCCTCCACCGATCACTGTGTCTCCGTCTCGGACGGTCGCGCCCCGACCCGGCGGGACCTCTGGCGGCACGGCAACCTCGTCAACGCGGTGGCGCAGCTCGACAGCTTCCTCGTCGCCAGCGCCTCTCGCGACCGAACAGTTCGGGTCGGAGAGCTGCCGCCCTCGGGCGTCGATGCGCGGCCGCAGGTGCTGCTCGGCCCGGACGAGTCGATCAAAGCCGTCGCGATCATCGGCTCCGCCGATGAACCGGTGGTGGTCGCTGGGTCCTACGACTTCGGGCTCTACGTGTGGCGGGTCGATCTCGGCGGCGGTCCGCCCGGCCAGCTCACGACAGGGACCCGGTTCGACAGCCTGCACCAGGCTGTCTCCGCGATCGCGGCTGCCGGGCCCGACCAGTTCGTCGTGGCCGGATGGGACCGACAGATCCGCCGCTACGAGACATCGGCCGACGGGATGCCCCACGTGGCCGCCGCCACGACACTCGGGTACGAGACGTGAGTACGGCGCCAGTCGGGGTGCGGACGCGCGTCCCGTGCCGGTTGCAGCCTCGCCCCTGGCTGTGCGTGGAGGCTGAGATCGTCAGCTTCGACAACCTGCCCTCCGGAGCCGAGCACATCGCCATCGTGCACGGCGGCCTTCGACCAGGGTGCCTGGTCCGCGTGCACTCGGAATGCCTGACCGGGGACGTCTTCGGTTCAACCCGTTGCGACTGCGGCGACCAGTTGCGAGAGTCCTTGGAGCTGATTGCCGAGAAGGGTGGCGTAATTCTCTACATGCGACAAGAGGGACGAGGCATCGGGCTGTACAAGAAGCTGGAGGCGTACCTGATCCAGGACGCCGGTGCCGACACGTTCTCCGCGAACGAGGCGCTCGGACGTCGGGCCGACGAGCGCACCTACGGGGAGTGCGCGACCATGCTGCGCGCCCTGGGCTTGGACGAGATCGAGCTGATGACCAACAACCCGTCGAAGATCGAGTCCCTGCGGCGATCCGGCATCACCATCGCCAGGGTCCGCTCCACCGGGGTCCACCTCACGCCGGAGAACGCCGACTACCTGCAGCAGAAGGCGACGATCGCTGGTCACAGCCTCGCCCTCGGACGGGAGACCGCGTGACCAGTACTGCCGGTGAAGCCCACTTCTCGGTCCTGCTTCCCTTGGCTCTGCAGCCCGTTCTCCGGCCTCCGCCATCGCTCGACCGGTGCCGCGCGCTGCTCGAGTCGGACGCGGGACCGCCCGGGTCGCGGATCGCCGCGGGGTCGGTGCTCGGCCTCCACGGCGACAGCCGAGCGCCTCGGATCCCGCACCTCACGCGAGTGCCGGGTGGGTCGTTGCGGATGGGGACTCCCGAGTCAGAGGTCGACTCGGTCGTGGAGTCGTGGCGACACGTCGGGGTCGAACGGGCGTGGATCGCCAAGGAGACGCCGGCGCACGTCGTGGAGGTGGGGACGTTCTGGCTGGGAACCTACCCGGTGACGAACTACCAGTACGCGTGCTTCCTGGACGAGGCCGGACACGCTGGCGCGCGCCCCTCGACCTGGCTTCTCGGTGCCTACCCCTGGGATCGGTCGAACCACCCCGTCGCCGGGGTGAGTCTGCCGGACGCGGAGGCCTACTGCCGTTGGCTCGGTGAGCAGACAGGTGTCCCGATCCGCCTACCGTCGGAGGAGGAGTGGGAGTACGCGGCGCGTGGGACGGACGGCCGGGAGTTCCCCTGGGGCCAGCAGTTCCGTGCCGACGCGGCGAACGTGCGCGAGTTCGGGCTCACCACGACCAGCCCGATCGGATCGTTCCCGGCTGGGCGGTCCTGGTGCGGGGTGTGGGACCTCGCCGGCAACGTCGAGGAGCTCACCTCCACCATGTACCACGCGTACGACCGTGGCGTCCGGGTCGCGGACGACCTGGCTGAGCTGCTCGGCGACTACCCCGTCACCCGAGGCGGGAGCTTCTCTCGCTTCGGCGACCTCGCCCGGTGCGCCCGCCGCCACGGCCCGCATCCGGGCGAGCTGTATCCCTCCGGCTTCCGGGTGGCCGCGGACGCGGGACCCGGCGCGTAGCGCGGATCCTCGCGAGCACCGCGTCCCGCGGCTGGCCAGGCAACGGGCGCACGGTGGTCGAGGTGCGAGGCGCGCCAGCGCCGAGCCTCGAAATGAAACCACCACCCCGAGAACGCCCGAAACTTTGCCTGACGAATTTCCCGAAGTGGGCCACATTCCCTGTGGATACAGGGGAATCTCCGCATCCCACTGTCGGTGGCCAGTGCTTGAGTAGACCCATGAGCATCCCGTCGGTCACCCGCGAACAGCAGGTGATCGACGCCGCCCGCACGACCCGGGCGGCGATCACCGACCTGGAGATCCAGCAGCTGCGGCAGGCGGTGGAGTGGGTGGAGCTGCACCCCGGCGACCAGGTCGACACCAGCATCGCGTGGGGGATGCGGGACCTGGAGATCGCCGGCGACGGCGCCCCCACGATCGACGAGGGCGCGGTCGCGGAGTTCGCGCTCGCGATCGGGGTGTCCACCGACTCCGGGCGGCTGTACCTCGGCGACGCGGTGGAGCTGAAGCACCGGCTCCCACGGATCTGGGCCAAGGTCACCGCCGGGGTGGTGCCGGTGTGGAAGGCCCGCAAGGTCGCCCAGGCCACCCGCTCCCTCCCCGAGGAGGGTGCGGCGTTCGTGGACCGGGCGCTGTACTTCGTGCTGAAGAAGTGTTCGTTCGCCGAGATCGACCGGCAGGTCGACAAGGCCCGCGCCGAGTTCGACCCCGAGGCCGCCGAGGAACGCCGCCGCAAGGCCGCGGAGAAGCGGCGCTTCGACGTGCACCTGCGCGACATGACCCACGGCGGGCTGGTCCCGGTCACCGGGATGCTCGACCTGGCCGACGCGGTCGCCCTGAACGAACGGATCGCCGCCAAGGCCGCCACCCTGGACCCCGCCCTACCCCTGGACGTACGCCGCGCGGCCGCCGCCGGGATGCTCGGCGACACCGACCAGGGCCACGACGTGACCATCTACGCCCACCTGCGCCCCGACCAGGCGATGGTCGACGTGGACAACACCCGGTCGGTGATCACTCCCGAGCACCTGAAGGAGTGGTGCCAGGCCGCGGGCACCACGGTGACCGTGAAGCCGGTGATCGACCTCAACGAGGAGATCACCACCGACTCCTATCAGCCCACCGAACGACAGAAGGAGCAGACCCGGCTGCGGTGGCCGACCTGCCCCTTCCCGCACTGCGACCGCCCCTCGTGGCGCCAAGGTCCGAACGCGGACAACGACCACATCGTCGAGTGGCCCGCCGGCGCCACCACCACCTCGAACCTGGCGCCGCCGTGCCGTGGGCACCACCGGCTCAAGACCTTCACCGCCTGGGCCTACCGCCGCATCCCCGGCCTCGGCTGGGAGTGGACCTCACCGCTCGGCCACCGACATATCGGCTGACCACGACCCCAGCGACTAGGGTCGCTGGGGTCACACGCATGGCCGGACGAAAGGAGCGGGGATGCCGACGCCACCGACCCTGTTCCTCACCGTCGGGCTGCCGGTAGCGGGAAGACGACGGACGCACGCCGCCTCGAAGCCGAGGAGCAGGCGCTGCGACTCACGAAGGACGTGCCAGGTCGTGTGCGGCTCCTCGGTCTGTCGCCGGTCCAGACGCCTGCGCTGCTCGGCACGGTCGAGCTCGAGGTAGCGCATCGCCACGGTCGCCCCGACGTCCGCGGCGGCCTGGCGCAGCGCGGTCCGCTCGTCGCGGGCCCACAGTCCGAAGTCGACGACGACGTTGATGCCCAGCCGGAGTGCGCGGAGCGCAATCGCGATGAGCCGGCCCTCGATGACGTCCGACGCCTCGGGCGGGTTCGCCTCTCCGTAGAGGGCCTTCACCCACTCGCAACCTGGGATGACTGGCGCGGCACCGTTGGCCGGCGGCCGTGCCGACTCAGGGGCCCGCGGGCTCGTAGGTTCCCTCCGGCGTCTCCAGCCGCGTCGGGCCGTCGTCGCCGAGCGTGATCGTGCGATCGCCGAACGTCGCCGTGCCGTCGCCGAGCGGCACCTCGCGCGGCTTCTCGCCGTGCCGGCCCGCGCGCCAGGAGCCCTTGCGGCCGTACCACCAGAGGGTGCCGTCGTCGTCCTGGACCCAGTAGTCGGTGGTGTAGCGGTTGCCGAGCGCCCAGGTGACGGCCGAGGCGTTGGCCCCGTCGATGGCGTAGGTCTCGTCGACGGGGATCAGGATCAGCTTGCCGCCCGGGCCGTGGAAGGCGCGGGCGTTCCCGGGCGCCAGGCCCAGCCACGAGTCGGGAGCGACCACCGGATCCGTCGGTTCGGACGACGAGGACGAGCAGCCGGTGACCAGGGCGAGCAGCAGCGCCGCGAGCAGGAGCCTCACAGCGCGGCGCGGATCTGCTCGTAGGTCGCGGCGTCGAAGGCGACGAGGCGGGCCTCGGTGACGGAGGTGGTGGCGGAGCGGAAGACCTCGAGGGGGGCGGCGATGGCGTCCTGCTTCGGCCAGCCGTAGATGCCGGCGGAGACCAGGGGGAACGCGACGGTGGCGGCGCCGAGCGAGTCGGCCACCTCGAGGGCGCGGGAGTAGCAGGAGAGGAGGAGCGCGCGGTCGCGCTCGCCGGCGCGGTAGTTCGGCCCGACGACGTGGATCACCCAGCGCGCGGCCAGGTCGCCCGCCGTCGTCCAGCCGGCGTCACCGGTGGCCAGCCCCGACGGGTACCGGGAGACGCAGTCGGCGAGCACGGCGGGTCCGCCGGCCCGGTGGATGGCCCCGTCGACGCCGCCACCGCCGCGCATGCCCCGGTTGGCGGCGTTGACCACCGCGTCGACGTCCTGCGCCGTGATGTCGCCCTGGACGACGGTGATGTCCACGGGGTCAAGAATCGCGGATCAGCTTGAGAGTTGCACGCTCCAGGGCGGCCTGCCGCTCGTCGGGGTTCGCGTACTCGCGCCCGGTGGCCCGCGAGATCGTCTTCCCCTCGGTGTAGGCGTCGATCACCCGCGGGTCGACGTACGACGAGCGCGCCAGCGTGGGCGTGTTGCCGAGGAACGAGGAGACCTCCTTCATCGCGCCGGCGACCGCCCGCTTCTGCGACGCCGCGGAGTGTCCCGGCTCGGGCGACTCGGCGAGCGCGGCGGCCGCGAGCACGGTCGCGTGCCAGGTGCGGAAGTCCTTCGCCGTGGCCTCCAGACCGGTCGACGCCCGGACGTACTCGTTGACCAGCTCGGAGAGCAGCGACCGCCAGCCGCGGCCGTTCTTGTACGCGAGCAGCCGGAGATCCTCCCCGCGCCGACGCCGCATGATCTCGATCGCCTCCACCACGGTGATGTCGTCGATCTCGATCCGGTGGTCGACGCCGGACTTCCCCGTGAACGTGAACACCAGCGCGTTCTGGCGCTTCCGCACGTGCCGCCGCTCCAGCGTCGTGAGCCCGAAGGAGCCGTTGGTGTCGGCGTACACGTCGTTGCCGATCCGGAAGTACCCCAGGTCCAGCAGCCGGACGGCGGCCGCGCACGCCCGCTCCAGCGGCATCCCCTCGCGCCCGAGGTCGGCCACGACCAGCTCGCGCGCCTTGGTCAACGCGCGGCCGAAGAGCAGCATCCGGTCGAACTTCTCCGCGTCCCGGCGGGCCCGCCAGTCCGGGTGGTAGAGGTACTGCCGCCGGCCCGCGTCGTCGGTGCCGACGGCCTGCAGGTGCCCGTTGTCGTACGGCGTGACCCAGACGTCGGTCCACGCGGGCGGGATCACCAGGTCCCGGATCCGCTGGGCGTCCTCCTCCGGGAGCCGGTTGCCGTCCTGGTCGAGGTAGACGAAGCCGCGCCCGGCCCGCCGCCGGGTCCACCCCGGCTGGTCGGGAGAGGTCCTACGCAGCCGCACCATGGCCGGCAAGTAGCCGCGCGGCCCTCGTGACAAACCCGTCCAGCCAGCCCCACACCGACACGGCCACCGACCGCAGCACCTGGCTGTGCGCGCCCTCCGAGCTCACGTGCACCCAGCCGTCACCGTCCACCGCGATCCCCTCGCCCTGCGGCTGGTCCGGGAGGCGGAAGGACGCGATCTTCCGGTGCCCGGGGTAGGTGTAGACCGCGGCGGTGCCGTAGTCCCGCAGCACGTAGTGGCGCCCGTCGGGGAAGAACGCGCCGTCGGTGACGAGGCCCATCGTGCGGGTGACCTTCTCCAACTCGTTCGGGTGCGCGGCCGAGAGCCGCTTCGGCGCCGCGTAGACCGTGCCGCCGAAGAGGTCCTTGGTCGCGACCAGCAGCCGCCCGTCCGGGGCGGCGAGCAGCGCCTCGGCGTCGTGCGCACCGTCGGGGTAGACGAGCTGGTACGCCGGCGGCGTGACCGTCCGGTCCCCCGGCCCGAACGGCACCCGCACCACGGTGACCGACGGCCGCGACCCGGTGTTGTCGCCGAGATCGCCGACCCACACCTCGCTCGGGCTCGCGGGCGCGAGCGCCTCGACGTCGGTCGGCGGCAGCGACCACGAGGTCACGCCCACGGTCCTCCCGGTGGCGTCGACCGTGAAGATCCGTCCGCTGTCGCCGGAGTCGTTGGTCGTCACGAACAGCCCGTCGCTCACGACCAGGCCGCTGGACTCGACGATCGCCGGGTCCTGGAACGTGAAGTCCGCGAGCATCAGCCCAGCAGCTCGGCCAGCTTCGGGTGCAGACCCCAGGTGCCGACGAGCTCGTCGTACTCCTTGCGCACCGAGCCGCCCTTCACGGGCGAGCCGGTGCGGACCGCGCGCAGCATGGTGTTGCGCGGCGTGTGCTGGCTCTCGACGAACTGCACCACGTCGACGCGGTAGCCCTGCTGCCGCATCAGCGACGCCCGCAGCCCGTCGGTCAGCGTGTCCGCGAGCCGCTCGCGGAGGATGCCGTGCCGGGTGAGCATGGCGTACGGCGCGGGCGTCGGCGCCTTGCGCAGCTGGGCCGCGATGTCGTGGTGGCAGCACGGCGCGGCCAGCACCAGCTGCGCGCCCCACGCGACCGCCCGGGCGAGCGCCTCGTCGGTCGCGGTGTCGCAGGCGTGCAGCGCCAGCACCACCTCCGGCGCCGGGTCGAGCTCGACGCCGCCGATGGTCCCGACCACGAACTCAGCGTCGACGCCGAGGTCGCGGGCGACCGCGCTGTTGTGCTCGCGCGACTGGTCCTTGACGTCCACCCCGGTCAGCCGCACCGGGAGCTTCTGCGAGAGGTACCGCTCGGCGGCGAAGGTCAGGTAGGCGTTGCCGCACCCGAGGTCGACGATCCGCAGCGGGTCCTCGGCCGTGGGCCGGCGCAGGTGGCCCTTGTCCAGCGCGTCGGTGATCGAGGCGTCGAGCAGCCGCAGGAACTCCTCCACCTGCCGGTACTTGGCCTGCCGGCTCGGCTTGAGCCGCCCGTCCTTGTCGGAGATCCCGAGCGCGACGAACACCGGGTCGTCCTCGGGCAGCAGCCGGGACTTGTCGCGGTCGTGCCCGCGGTCGGCCTCGACCGGCGCCGCGCGCTCGGTGGTGTGCACGACCGCCTCGAGCTTCTTGGTGACCCGGAGCTGGTGGGTCTCGGTGGTCGTGTCGACGTGCCAGTTGCCGAACGGCTCGTCGAGCAGCGCGTCGACCGCGTCCCGGGACGCGTCGCCTTCCGCGTGGTTGGCCGTGTGCGCCTGCGTGGCGTCGTACGTCGTGATCTGCAGGTGCCGGCCGGACTTGAGGTCGACGTACCGCAGCTCGGCGCGACGCCAGGTCGGCTGCTCCCCCTTCTGCCGGCCGGAGGCCACCGCCTTCACCAGCACGTCGGGGTCGAGGATCAGCCCGCGCAGCCGGTTCAGCTCGCGCAGCAGCGGCTCGGCCATGGCTACTTCACCACCGCCGCGATGACGACGATGACCAGGAGGGCCGCCAGCGCGATCGGGATGACGAGTCGGCGGTGGCGGGGGTTCACGCGTCCAGCGTAGAGGCGAGCAGCTCGGCCAGGTGCATCGTGGGGACCTGCGCGAGGTCGTCGAGCTGCACCCGGCAGGACATGCCGTCGGCGAGCACGACCGCGCCGGGGTGGGCGCGGACGGCCGGCATCAGGTGCGTCTCGGCCACCGCGACCGACACCTCGTAGTGCCCCTTCTCCATCCCGAAGTTGCCGGCCAGGCCGCAGCAGCCCGCGACCTGGGTGACGGTCGCCCCGGCGCGCTCCAGCAGCCGCTTGTCGGCGGCCCACCCGAGGATCGAGGCGTGGTGGCAGTGCGGCTGCGCGACCACCTCGACACCGGCCAGCGACGGCAGCGGGACGTCGAGTCGCTCCAGCAGCTCCGCGAAGGTGAGCACGTCGAGGCGCTCCCCCACCATCTCGGGGACGTCACTGCGCAGCGTCGCCAGGCACGACGGCTCCAGCCCGACGACCGGGACGCCGGACTCGACGTACGGACGCAGCGTCCGCACGGTCCGCGTCATGATCGCGCGCGCCTCGTCGAGCTGCCCGGTGGTCACCCAGGTCAGCCCGCAGCACGCGTCGTCCGCGATGACCCGGGCGGTCACGCCGACCGACTCCAGGTAACGGATCGCGGCCAGCGCGCTGGCCGGGAAGAAGTGGTCGGTGAACGAGTCCGCCCAGATCCACACGTCCGGAACCACGTCGGGAACGCCCCGGGATCCGTAGAGCGTGCGACGAAGCGTGCGCGGCGCGAACGACGGGATCGACCTGCGCTGGTCGATGCCGGCCGTCGCCTTCGCCAGCCGCGCGACCGGGCCGAGCCGCATCATCCGGTTGGCGAGCGGCGCGACCGGCGCGGCCCGGCGGGCCCACGTGGGCAGCCGCCCGAGCAGGTAGTGGCTGCGCGGCCGCCGCTTGGCTCCGGGACCCGAGTACGTCGCGTGCAGCGCCTCGGCCTTGTACGTCGCCATGTCCACACCGGTCGGGCAGTCCGACGCGCAGCCCTTGCAGGACAGGCACAGGTCGAGCGCCTCGTGGACGGCCGGGTCGGCCAGACCGTGCACCAGCTCGCCGTCCAGCGCCTCCTGCAGCACCCGGGACCGGCCGCGGGTGGAGTCCTTCTCCTCGCGGGTGGCGAGATAGGACGGGCACATCACGCCGGCCGTCCGCGGCGCGACGCACTTGCCGACGCCGGTGCAGCGGTGCACCTCGGCGGCGAGCGGGATCGCGGGCCGGGGCCGGGCCGGCCGGAGGTCGGCGTCGAGCGGCGCGGGGTCGACGATGTTGCCGGGGTTCAGCAGGTTCCGCGGGTCGCAGATGTCCTTGACCGCGCGGAAGAGCCCGAGCGACTCCTCGTCGTACATCGTCGCCAGCAGCTCGGAACGCGCCCGCCCGTCACCGTGCTCACCGGAGAGCGACCCGCCGTGCTCCTTCAGCTTCACCGCGCACGCGGTCAGGAACTCCCGGAACGCCCCGCCACCGTCCGCGAACTCGAAGTCGATCCGGACGTGCACGCAGCCGTCGCCGAAGTGGCCGTACGGCACGCCGTCCAGGCCGTGCTCCTTCAGCAGCTCGTCGAAGTCGCGCAGCCACGCCCCGAGCCGCTCGGGCGGCACCGCGGCGTCCTCCCAGCCCGAGTACGCCGGGCGCGACAGCGACCGTGCGGCGAGGCCGGCGCCGTCCTCGCGGATCCGCCACAGCGCGGCCGCCTCGGGCCCGTCGCCGACGACGCGGTGCCCGAGGGCGCCCGACGCGGCGATCACCGCCGGCACCAGCGCGGCGTCGAGGACCTCGACGAACAGCCAGCCGGCGCCGCGCGGCAGCTCCGGCGCGCCCGGGACCAGGTCGACGATCCGCGAGTCGAGGCCCTCGCACGCCGTCATCGTCGGGACGGCGGCGAGCAGGGCCGGCACGGCGTCGGCGGCGTCGATCATCGACGGGTAGCCGAGCACCACCAGGTGCCGCTCCACCCGGTCGTCGACCAGGCGCACCGTCGCCGATCTGACCAGCGCCAGGGTGCCCTCGGAGCCGACGAGGAAGCGGTCCACCGACCGGCCGTTCTCCGGCAGCAGGTGCTCCAGCGAGTAGCCGCTGACCTGCCGCGAGAACCGCCCGAAGCTGGTCCGCACGTGCGCGAGGTGCCCGTCCACGAGCGCGCCCAGCCGCGACTCCACGTCGACCGCACCCGGCCCGTACGCCACGTCCAGCCCGACCACGTTGTCGACGGTCCGGCCGTAGCCGAGCGCCCGCGAGCCGCAGGCGTTGTTGCCGATCATCCCGCCGATCGTGCAGCGGGTGTGCGTCGACGGGTCCGGGCCGAACCGCAGCCCGTGCGGCGCCGCCGCCCGCTGGAGGTCGGCGTGCACGACCCCGGGCTGCACGACCGCCGTGCGCTCCTCCGGGTCGACCGAGACCACGCCGTTCAGGTGGCGGAGCGTGTCGACGACGATGCCGGTGCCGACCGCGTTGCCTGCGATCGACGTGCCCGCCCCGCGCATGGTGACCGGTGCCCCCGTCTCCGCGGAGGCGTCGAGGATCGCGTCCAGCTCGTCGGCGTGCCGGGGCCGGACCACGACCTGCGGCACCACCCGGTAGAGCGACGCGTCGGAGGAGTAGAGCGCCCGGGTCAGCGTCGAGTCGTCGACGTCCGAGACCCCCCGGCGGCGCAGGGCTGCGACCAGGTCGGGGGCTGAGCTCACGTCACCAGTGTTCCATCGAGCGCCGGAAGACCGACGCGAGGTCTTCCTCCGTGGGACTCTTCGGTGCTGTCGCGAGCAGCCGCTGCTGCTGGACCGCGCCGGCCACCAGGTCGTCCACGTCGGCGTCGCCGAAGCCGACCTCCGCCAGCCCGTTGGGGAGGCCGATGTCGCGCATCAGCGCGGTCAGCACCGTCGGCAGCGCGTCCGGCCCCGGCGCGACGGAGGGGTCGAGCAGCCGGGCGGCGTGCACGTGCCGCTCGGGTGCGGCGTCGAAGGTGAACCGGAACGCCTCGGGAGCGGTCAGCGAGACCGCCATCCCGTGCGGCACCAGGTGGTCCGCCCGGCCGGCGATCGGGTAGGCGTTGGCGTGCGGGATGTGCACCCCGGCGTTGCCGAAGCCGAGCCCGGCGAACGTCGCCGCCATCGCCATCTGCTCGCGCGCCGCCAGGTCGGTGCCGTCGCGGACGGCGTCGCGGAAGACCCCGGCGAGCAGCGTCATCGCCCTCTCGGCCCACAGGTCCGCGATCGGGTTCGCGCCGCAGTACGGCACCCGCTGCTCGGGGCGCTTGGCCTCGAAGTCGGCGTACCAGCGCGCGGTCCAGCTCTCCAGCGCGTGACACAGGATGTCCATGCCGGCGGCGGCGGTCACCTCGGGCGGCTGGGTGACGGTGAGGGCCGGGTCGACGACCGCCAGCGTCGGCCGCAGGGCGGGGTGGCTGATCCCGGTCTTCACGTGCAGGGACAGCACGTCGAGCACGCAGATCGTGGTGCTCTCGGCGCCGGTGCCGGTCGTGGTCGGCACCGCGACCAGCGGCAGCAGCGGCTCGCTCGGCGCCTGGGCCTTCCCGATCGGCGCGTTCACGTAGTCCAGCAGCTCGCCCGGGTTGGTGGTCAGCAGGTTCACCGCCTTCGCGGTGTCGATCGACGAGCCCCCGCCGACCGCGAGGATCGCGTCGAACGGGCCCTCCTGCCGGGCGAAACCGATCGCCTCCCGCAGCGACTCGTCGGTCGGCTCGACGTGCACGCCGTCGTACGTCGTGACCTCCAGCCCGCGCGCCGCGACCTGCTCGGCGATCCGCGTCGGGTGCCCGGTGGCGGCCACGCCCGGATCGGTCACGAGCAGCACCCGGCGGGCGCCGTACCCCAGGAGGTCGTGCCCGATCTCGGCCGAGGCGCCGCTGCCGAACTTCAGCGCGGGGGCGGCATAGGTGAATACCTTCTCGCTCACCCCACCAACCTATTAGGCTGGGCCGAGCGAAGGAGGGGGGGCTTCCATGCGTCATGTCCTGCGCCACGCGCGCTGGATCGTGCTGGCGGTGGTGGTCGTGCTCGTCTCCTGCGGGGCGCTCTACACGCAGCTGAACTCTCCGATCGCCTCCCTGGCCTCACCGGACACGGGTGCACCGCATCCCGTGGTCGAGGGCAACCGCATCGTCGACGCCCGCAGCGGCCGCGAGTTCGTGCCGCGCGGGGTCAACTGGAGCAGCTTCGAGTACGCCTGCGCCCAGGGCTGGGGCTACTCGGCGCTCGACAACGTGGTCGCCCGCGACCCGTACGCCACCGAGGCGAAGATGATCGCCAAGTGGGGCGTGAACACCGTCCGCCTGCCGCTGAACCAGGACTGCTGGCTCGGCACCCGCGGCGCCCCGGTGAGCGACCAGCACGTGGAGCGCAGCGTCGAGGGCTACCGCTCCGAGGTGCACCAGTTCGTCGCCGCGCTGAACGACGAGGGCATCGTCGCCGTCCTGGACCTGCACAGCCGCAAGCGGATCGGACAGCCCGAGTTCGGCAACCTCGCGATGCCGGACTCGGAGTCCATCGCGTTCTGGACCTCGGTCGCGGACGAGTACGCCGGCAACCCGTCGGTGCTGTTCGACGCGTTCAACGAGCCCTACTCGCGCTACAACGCCGGCGGCACGCGCTACCTGTTCGACCTCACCTGGAAGTGCTGGCGCGACGGCGGCTGCCGGGCACCCGCCGTCGACGACCAGACCGCGTCCGCCGGACAGGTGACGTACGCCGTCCAGGGCATGGCCGCCGTGGTCGCGGCGATCCGCAACGCCGGCGCCGAGCAGCCGGTCCTGCTCGGCGGCCTCGACTACGCGAACGACCTCAGCCACTGGCTGGAGTTCGCGCCCGACGACGACCAGCTGATCGCGGCGTTCCACTCCTACGACTTCAAGCGGTGCGCCGACCAGGACTGCTGGAACGGCATCCTCGACCCGCTCGCCGACAGCGTCCCCGTGCTCACGACCGAGCTCGGAGCCGAGCACCCGGAGAAGGGGTACGTCGGGCGGTACCTCGACTGGGCCGACGCCCACAACATCGGCGCGCTGTTCTGGGTCTGGGCCGACCACCCGGCCGATCCGATGGCGCTGGTGACCAACGAGCGTGGCCGTCCGACGGCGTACGGAACGGCCGCCCGGAACTGGCTCACGGGGCACGCCGGCTGACGCTCTGGGCAACAGGTGATCCACGGCCGGTCAACGACTCGGCAACAGTCCATCAACGGTGGACCAGACCGGGCCGGGCAGTCGAACAAACCCGACTACGGTGACTCTGATCGAGTCCACCATGGGGGTGGAGGAGTCGAGGTCGGCGTGCCAGAAACGCCGAAGCAGGGGGGAGCAAGATGTCGGTGCAGGCGAGCCCATCTCGACCGGCGACGAAGTCGGTCGGTGCTGCCTTCGTGGACATCCTGCTGACGCTGGTCGTCTTCGTCGTCGTCCTCCTGGCGTTCCTCATCGCCCCGCTGGTCGCGCTCGCCGTCGCCTATCTCGCGTACGTGGTCATCCGGCCGCGCGGCAGGAAGAAGGCCGCGGCCGCCGCAGCGCCCGGCACGCCGGCCGGACGGACCGGTTCGGCCCACGGCTTCGGGGCGGGCGCCTCGACATGACCACCACCCAGAGCTCGGCCCAGACCCGCCGCCACCCGCGGCTGACCGACGGCGTCGACCAGGACCTGCGGTACCTCATCCCGGAGGGCATCTGCCGCACGTTCCGGGTCATGCCGTACGCCGCGGTCGAGGGGACGGTCCTGGTGGCGGCCGCGGACGCCGACGACAACATCACCGCCCACGTCGTCGCGGAGCGCATCGACCGTCCGGTCCTGCTGGTCCGCCACACCGTCAACGAGATCGTCTCGGCCATCGACGCGGTGTACCCGCCGCAGGAGACCGAGGTCGAGACGCCCGAGGCGCGGCGCGCCCGGATGCAGATGGCCCAGATGCTGACGCGGAGCGGGCTGATCACCGACGACCAGCTCCAGCGCGCGATGCTCGAGTACTCCCGGACCGGCGACCCGCTGGGCGACATCCTGGTCTCCCACGAGGCGATCAGCGAGGACGTCCTCGTCGCGGCGCTGTCCGAGATGTACCAGATGCAGCGGGTCGGCCTGGCCGACTTCGCGCCGGAGATGGAGGTCGCCCGCCGGCTGCCCGAGCCGCTCGCCCAGGCGTTCCAGGCGATCCCGGTCGCGGCGACGGAGGACCTGGTGCTGCTCGCCGTCGCCCGCCCGCTCGACGCCGAGCAGGCCGCGGAGGTCGAGGAGGCGCTCGGGGCGCCGTTCCGCCAGCTGCTGGCGAACCGGACCGAGCTCGACCAGCTGATCCAGCGGGTGCACGCCCGTCACTACGCCGAGGTCTCGACGCGGCTGCTCATGGAGACCCGCCCGGAGGAGTCGGCGCACATCGTCGTCTCCGGTGGGCAGAAGGCCGCGCTCGTCTTCACCGCGATCGTCGTCGTGGTCTGCCTGGTGATCTGGCCGGTCGAGACGGTCATCGGCCTGGTCGCGCTCTGCAGCCTGCTGTACCTCGTGGTGTCGATCTACAAATTCCGCCTCACCCTGCGGGCCCTTGGGACCCACCTCGAGACCGACGTCACCGACGAGGAGATCGCGGCCGTCGACGAGCGGCACCTGCCCGTGTACACGATCCTCGTCCCGCTGTACAAGGAGGCGGCGATCGTGCCGCGCCTGGTCCGGGACATCAACGCGCTGGACTACCCGCGCACCCGCCTCGACGTGAAGCTCCTGTGCGAGGAGGACGACCAGGAGACGGTCGACAAGATCCGCTCGATGGACCTGCCGCCGCACTTCCACCTGGTCGTCGTTCCGGACAGCCAGCCCAAGACGAAGCCGAAGGCCTGCAACTACGGGCTCCAGCTGGCGACCGGCGACTACTGCGTGATCTTCGACGCCGAGGACCGGCCCGACCCCGACCAGCTGAAGAAGGCCGTGATCGCCTTCGGCCGGGTCCACCAGAACGTCGTCTGCATCCAGGCCAAGCTCAACCACTTCAACCAGGACCAGAACCTGCTGACCGCCTGGTTCGCCAACGAGTACTCGATGCACTTCGAGCTGATCCTCCCGGCGATGGGCGCCTCGGAGTCGCCGATCCCGCTGGGCGGCACCTCGAACCACTTCATCACCAGCAAGCTCCGCGAGCTCGGCGCCTGGGACCCGTTCAACGTGACCGAGGACGCCGACCTCGGCATCCGGCTGCACCGCGAGGGCTACCGCACCGCGATGATCGACTCGACGACGCTGGAGGAGGCCAACTCCCAGGTCCCGAACTGGATCCGTCAGCGCAGCCGCTGGAACAAGGGCTACATCCAGACCTGGCTGGTGCACATGCGGCGCCCGTTCCACCTGCTCTCCGCGACCGGCCTGCGCGGCTTCCTCAGCTTCAACCTGACCATGGGCACGGCGTTCGTGCTGCTGCTGAACCCGATCTTCTGGGCCCTGACCACGCTCTACGTGTTCACCCAGGCGGGCTTCATCCAGCAGCTGTTCCCGGGCATCGTCTTCTACGTCGCGAGCGCGCTGCTGTTCGTCGGCAACTTCATCTTCGTCTACCTGAGCGTGGCCGGCAGCCTGCAGCGCGGTGAGTTCAGCCTGACCCGCACCGCCCTGCTGTCGCCGCTCTACTGGGGCCTGATGAGCTGGGCGGCCTGGAAGGGCTTCATCCAGCTGTTCACGAACCCGTTCTACTGGGAGAAGACGACCCACGGCCTCGACGACGGATCGGCGGGCACGTCATGAGCACGGTCACCGTCGTCCACACCAAGGACCGCCTGAGCGGCGTCGTCCAGCTCGTCGGCCGCCGCCCCGACGACGTCCCGCGCCGCTGGTGGGAGAGCCTGCTGGTCTTCCTGTTCTTCACCGGCGCCTACAGCTGGTTCGGCTACTGGGTCGTGGTCGACATGCACGTCGTGGGCTTCGAGGCCCTCGACCGGCTCAACCGCGCGCTGATGGTGTGGCACAACGAGCCGGCGAAGCTGTCGGCGATCGGCTTCGACTACCCGCCGCTCGCCACGCTGCTGATCGCCCCGCTGGCGATCTTCCGCGGCTTCGTGACCTCGATGGCCGCCGTGCCGGTCGCCTCGGCGATCTTCGCGGGGATCACGATGGTCGCCCTCAACACGATGATGCGCCGGGCGCTGATCGTGGGCCCGCTGCGCTACGCCCTGCTGCTGGCCCTGGGCGCGAACCCGCTGGTCTTGCTCTACGCGACGACCGGCACCCGGCACTTCGTGTGGATCGCGTTCGCGGTCACCGCGCTCGGGTCCCTGTTCGCGTGGTACGTGACCGCCGACGTCCGGTTCATCATGCTCGCCGGCATCGCGTACGCCGTCGCGGCGCTCGCCGGCTACTCCTCCCTGACGTTCTTCGTGCTGAGCGCCATCATGGTCGGCGCGATCCTCGCCCGGCTCGGTGCGGACGGCACCGAGGTCGAGGGGACCGTCGTGGGCTTCGCCGCGCCCACGGCGTACGTCATCGCGCTCTGGACCGTGCTCAACCTGGTCCTGCTGCTGGACCCGCTGGCCTGGATCACCCGCAGCAGCGACGCCGCCTCCTCCGGCGGTCTCGAGGTGTTCTCCGCGGTGGACCTGCTGCGCGGCACCGGCGAGCTGGTCCTGTACGGCGCGCCGCTGGCGATCGTGGTGCTGCCCGCGCTGCTCTTCTCCGGCCTCGCCCGCGGCAACCCGTTCGCGACCTGGCTCGGCGTGCTGCTCGCTGCCGCGATCCTGACGCCGGCGCTGGCGGTCGCGCTCCGGCTGACCGACTCCCCGATGCTCATGCGCAACGCGGTGCCGATCCTGCTCATCGCCGTGGTCGGGGCCATCTGGCTGGCCCGGTCCGCCGAGGAGGGCAGCACGCTCGTCGCCGGCCTGGTGATCGTCGGCCTGCTGATCAGCATCCCCTGGACGCTGGAGCAGATGAAGACGTACCGGTACCAGAACCTCGAGGCGCCGTTCGCGGCCGCGATCACGACCGGCGAGTCGCAGGAGGGGGCCGAGACGCTCAGCGGCGACAAGGTCGGCATCGTCTCGGAGCAGGCGATGGCGGAGTACATCCGGAACAACGTCACGCGGGACAACTCGATCCTCACCGACAACGCCCAGACCTACGCGGTGATGATGCTGACCGGTCACCCCGAGCGGTTCTTCGACCGGGTCGACAAGTCCGACGGGCCGTGGAAGATCGCCGCCCGCAACCCGGCGAAGTACGTCGACTACATGCTGATCTCCACCTCGGACAACGGCGACCTCCTCTACAAGCTGTACGCCGACGCCGTCGCCGGCAACGACGCCCAGCTGCAGATCGTCTACCGCACGCCGCGGTACGTCCTGGTCGGCGTCCCGAAGGGCTACTCGCCGACCGCCACGACCACGCAGATCCAGAACCTCCAGGGTTCGCCGTGACCGACGACCGCCAGTCCCGCATCGCGCCGCCGCCGTCGGTGGACGACGTGCTGTCCGCGATCACCGACGAGAGCCGGATCGGGCAGGTCGACTTCACCGCCGCCCTCGCTCCCGAGCCGGCGCCGCCGGTGGCCGCGCCCAAGCCGGTCCTGCGTCGGACGGGTCACGTGCCCTCGCCGCCGCCGGAGCCCGAGCCGGTCGCCGAGGCCGAGCCGGAGCCCGAGGCCGAGCCGGAGCCCGAGGCCGAGCCGGAGGCCGAGGCCGAGCCCGAGCCGGAGGCCGAGGCCAAGCCGGAAGCCGAGGTCGAGGCCGAGCCGGAAGCCGAGACCGAGCCCGAGCCGGAAGCCGAGGCCGAGCCCGAGCCCGCCAAGGTCAAGGCGAAGAAGCCCCGCCGCGCCAAGAAGCCGGAGCCGGAGCCCGTCGCCGAGACCGAGCCGGAGCCGGAGCCGGAGCCGGAGCCGGAGCCGGAGCCGGAGCCGGAGCCCGAGCTCGAAGTCGAGCCCGAGCCCGAGGCCGAGCCCGAGCCGGCCCCCGTGGTCGCCCTCGCGCCGGTCGCCGGCGAGCGAGCCGTCGAGGTCGCCCGCGCGGTCGAGGAGGTCGCGGCCGAGGTGATCGCCCGGATGCGCAGCGCCGAGGAGGCCACCCTGCGGCACCTCGACGCGATGGAGCTCGAGGCGACCCGCCGCTACGAGCTGGTCACCGCCCAGGCGGAGCTCGACGCCGAGCTGATCCGGCTCCAGTCGCGCCGCGAGGCGCACGCGATCGTGACGGCCGCGCGGCTGCGCGCCGGCGAGATCGACGACGCCGACGCCGACCCGGACGACACCGGCCACCGGCTCTCGGTCCTCAGCGACGCGGTCTCCCGGGTCGCCGACGCCACCGACTCCTCCCTCAACCGCACCCGTGGGGAGGACCACCGATGACCGGCACGACCAGGAACCCCGTGCGTCGCCGCACCCGCTCGATCGCCGTCCTCGCCGTGGCCTCGGCCCTGGCGCTGGCCGGCTGCGGCGGCAACAGCGACGGCGGCGCCGGCGGCGCCGGCGCCGGCGGCGGCGACGGCGGCGACGGCGGCAACGTGGTCGTGGACGTGAACCCGACGGCGAACGGCACCGTCGTGGTGCCCGAGCGCCGGTTCTTCAACGACAGCTCGCCGTGGAACAAGCGGATCGACACCGTGCGCGTCGACCCGAACTCGCAGCACATGATCGACTACGCCCAGGAGCGGGTCGGTGTCATCGAGGGTCCGAACGGCGCCCAGACCCGGTACCGGACACTGGTGGACGACGGCCTCTACATCAACACCACCCGCTGGACCGTGCCCGTGGTGGCCGGCGGCCGGCCGACCTCGCTGGTCTGCCGCCAGCTGGTCTGCGGGGACGGCGCGAACACCACCACGCTGAACATCCCCGAGGACGTCGACCCGGACCCGCGCTACGACGGCTGGTACACCGTGTTCGACACCTCCGCATCGGTCGCCTACGACCTGTGGCGCGCCCGGCGGGAGAGCGACAACACCATTTCCTACAACTACATGCGCAAGTGGGACCTCAACGGTCCCGGGTACAGCCCGCCGTGGACCGAGGGGGCCCGCGGCTCCGGCCTGCCGCTCTTCGCCGGCCTGATCCGTCCCGGCGAGCTGGAGTCCGGCGAGATCCAGCACGCGCTCGCGATCAGCCTGCCCGGCCCCGCCGCGGGCGTCTTCGTGCAGCCGGCGTCGTCGACCGACGGCACCGGCCGGCGCACCTCGATCCCGGAGGGCGCGCGAATCCGACTCAAGCGCGACGTGGTGCTGCCGCCGCCGCGCGACCCGGTCACGGGCAAGCTGATCAAGCTCTCCAAGCAGCAGCAGCGGCTGGCCGACGCGATCGTCGCCTGCCTGCGTACGTACGGCGCGATCGTCGTCGACCGGGCCGCCGTGCCGACGCTGTACGCGCAGCGCGACGTCACGGACAACCTGATCCGCGGCAACGAGCTCCAGGGCCTGACGATCCAGGACTTCGAGGTGCTGCCGCTGGGCCAGCCGTTCCACTACCCCCCGGAGGAGCAGGAGCTGCAGGCCCTGGGCAGCCCCAGCGCGTCGCCGAGCTCCTCACCGAGCAGCTCACCCACGAGCACACCGGACCAGGGGGCCCCGGAATGAACCGCCGTACCCGACTCACCGGCGGCCTCGCCGCCGCCGCGATCTCGCTGACCCTGCTCGCCGCGTGCTCCGACCCGTCCCACGACGCCACCGACAAGGTCAGCCAGGGCCAGGCCGACGACTTCCGGGCCGAACAGGCCCGGCTCCGCGACATCGACAAGGCGTACGCCGCGCTGCCCCAGCGTCCCTCCGGCGTCGTGGACATCGACGGCACGACCGCGGACTCGCTGACCCGGCGGGCGGTCGACTCCTACGAGGCCACCTCCAACGCCGCCGAGGTCCGGGTCGGCGACAACGGGGACGACCAGGCCTACCAGGAGCTGTGCGCCGGGCAGATCGACCTGGTCGACTCCTCCCGCCCGATCAGCCGGGCGGAGTGGGAGGCCTGCCAGGCGGTCGGCCTCGACGTGGTGCAGTTCCAGGTGGCCGCGGAGGCGATCGTGGTCGCGATCAAGTCCGAGACCGACGTGGGCGCGGACTGCCTGAGCACCGACCAGGTCCGGGACCTCTACCGCGCCGGCTCGCCGCTCACGAACTGGAGCCAGGAGCCACTCGGCTACGACGACGTCCCGCTCAAGGTGGGCGGCCCGAATCCGGACAACAGCGGGTTCGCGTTCTTCGGCCGCTACGTGCTCGGGGCGCCCGAGCCGTCGCGGGTCGACCTGCGCTCGGACTACTACCTGGCGAGCAGCGACGAGGCCGCCCGGCTGTTCGTGGTCGGCAAGCCGTGGATGCAGGTCAAGGCCGCGCGCTTCGACGACGCCGCGCGCCTGCGCGCCCAGGCCGACCAGGCCCTGCAGGACGCCCGCCAGGAGATGCAGGCGGCGCGCGACGAGCTCGCCATCGCGCTCGAGGAGCGCGCCAAGGGCATCCGCGACAAGCGCAGCGCGGCCGACAAGGCGAAGGACCAGGCGCGGGTGGACGCGGCGTTCGAGCGCCGGACCAAGGCCCGGATCCGTCTCAACGCGGCGCTCGACCGCTACACCAAGATCAACCACCGGTACAGCGGCATCAACCTGGCCCGGCACCGCTTCCTCGCCTATCGCGGCCACGTCGCGTACTTCCGGTTCAGCTACTACGAGCTGTTCGAGGACCAGCTGCGGCCGTTCGAGATCACCCGCCCCGACGGCCGGGTCAACTGCATCTTCCCGAGCCAGCGGACCATCACCAGCGGCGAGTACCCGCTGGCCCGCCAGCTGCTGATCACGACGACCACCCGGTCGCTCGCGCGGTCGGAGGTGCAGGACTTCCTCAAGCACTACCTGAGCAGCGCCCAGGACCTCGCCCAGCAGGCGCGGCTGGTCGCGCTCCCGAACGACACCGTCAACAACGAGCTCAAGTGGCTCACGGGCGAGCAGGCGCCGGTCCTCTACGCGCCCGACAACACGAGCACCGCCCCGGCGCAGCCGGTGCAGAGCGAGAACCCGGCGCGATGACCGGAACCCGCCTCGGCGCGCTCGTCGCGTCGCTGGCACTCGTCCTCGCGACGCTCGGCGTCGCGCCGACGACGTACGCCGGCGGCGGTGCTGCGGCGAAGCGGTCGGTCCAGCAGCAGAAGCGGATCGTCGTGAAGTGGCAGGGCTACCAGAAGAAGCCGAAGTACCAGAAGACCGCCGACGTGCCCGGGATCGGCCGGGTCGACCTGGTCTGCAAGCCGAACATGACGATGATCCGGCTGCACGCCGACGACCGGCGGGCCGAGACCCAGATGTGGCTGGCGAAGTTCGAGACCAAGGACGGCAGCGACCGGGTCGCGGTCAAGAACGTCCGGATCTTCACCTATGCCACCGCCGCCGACGACGGGAAGGGCGGCACCGGCCCGCAGGCCCACGAGGGCCTGAACCAGAAGTCGCCGATCGAGGACTTCGAGAAGGGTTCGGCGTACGGCGTGATCAGCCAGCGCCCGGGCCGCAACCAGCCGGGGGGCGGGCCGGTGGCGCTCCCGGCGACGGCGTTCAAGCTGACGTGGTACTGGGAGCGGTTCGCCTACCCCGGCAGCCAGTACTGCAAGATGACGCTCGCACTGCGCACCGACACCGACCAGCAGTTCGGGTTGAGCTGGCACGGCGACGACGAGGCGGCGTTCCGCAGCACCACGAACACCCAGCTGCCCGGCGTCGGCGAGGTGCAGCTGCGCTGCGAGACCGGCCGGCAGGGCGCGCAGACGGTCGCGCTGCGGACCGACGACCCCGAGTCCTACATGGACTACGAGTACATCCGGGGCGAGGGCCAGGTGAGCGACCACGTCGACCACTACTCCGACCTCGGGTGGGACCCGGTCACCGGCCTGCTCGGCCCGGTGGACCTGCCGACGAACGGGATGATGCGGATCTGGTGGTCGGTCGGCGGGGTGAAGAGGCTGTGGGTGCTGTCGTCCTACATGGTCGTCAACAACACGGCGAAGCCGTACCTCAACCTGTGCGAGGTCGCGGCGGCCCGGCTGCCCTGAGCATTTCCGGGACACCGGTTCCGAAACTGGCCTAGCGTGCGCGCATGCTCCCCGCCTCGGACAGCGACGTCGTCCCCCAGCACCTCGTCGACCAGGTCGTCGACGGCCGGTGCGTCGCGTTCGTGGGAGCGGGCTTCGCCGCGCCCGCCGTACCGGCCTGGAAGATGCTGCTCCGCGGGTTGGCCGAGCGCGCCCGCCTCGACGACGACACGTCGGGTTGGGTGGCGGACCTCGTCGAGAACGGGGGCTCTCGCGACCTCGAGGCGGCGGCACAGGTCCTGCAGACCGCGATGGGCGACGCGTTCGACCCCGCGCTGGCCGACATCCTGGCCACGCAAGGACGCCCGGACGCCATCGCGGAGCGACGGCGGCTGCTCGCGGGCATCCCGTTCGACGCGATCCTGACGACCAACTTCGACCCCTTCCTCGTCGGCCGGGTGCCGGGTCCGGAGACCTACCAGCAGATCCTGCGCGACCCGCCGCACCGCTGGTGGGAACCGCGGTACTGGACCGACGACTCCCCCGGCGCACCGGTCGTGAAGCTGCACGGCGAGGTCGGGCCGCTCGGCGACTCGGTGGTGTTCACGCAGCGCGGCTACCGAGAGCGGCTCTACAGCAGTCCGGCCTACATGACGTTCCTCCGCTCGCTGTTCGCGACCAGCACGGTGCTGTTCCTCGGCGTCTCGTTCACCGACGCCTACCTCAACGAGCTGCGCTCGGAGGTGCTGGCGATGATCGACCAGCGCGACGAGGACCCACCGGTCGCCTACGCCGTGCTGCCCGACGTGGCGCCGCACCAGGCCCGGTACCTGCACAGCCACGAGGGGCTCGGCACGATCTCCTACGACACCGCTGGTGGCACCGACTGGTCGGGCTTCGACCGGGTGCTCCGGGCCATCCACGACGCGACCAACCCGCGGGCCCAGCTCGGCGCCGCGCTCGCCGACCGGACGGTGCTGTGGGTGGACTCGAGCACCGACGACATCGCGTTCGGACGGCGGGTGCTCGACGACGCCGCCCGTGACGCCGGCGGGCGGACCCTGATGGTCCAGGCGCGCTCGGTCGCCGAGGCGACCGTGTGGCTTCGCGATGATCGGGCGGACCTCGTCATCGCCGACCTGGCCCGCGACGCCGACGGCGTGCCCGTGGCGGAGGCGCTGCTGACCACGATGCGCCGCGAGGACCTCCGCGCGCCGGTCGTCGTGCTGTCCCAGCACCCGGTGACGCCGACCGAGCGGTTCGAGGCGATCTCGCTGGGCGCGAGCGAGGTCGCGGTCGGCTGGCAGGAGCTGTTCCGGGAGCTGGCGAGGATCTTCGCGTAGGCGTCAGGTGCGGAGCGCCTCGACGACCACGTCGAGCACCGGCCGCTCGCCCGAGGCGATCTCGGCGAGCGGCACCCACGCCACCGCATCGGTGGTGCCGCCGGTCTCGACCACCCGGGGCTCGGCGTCGTCGTCGATCGTGCCCCGGAAGACCAGGTGGACGCCGTGGAAGTCCTCCCGGCGGCCGGACGGCGCCGTGCCCTCGAAGTGCACGTCGTGCACGGTCAGCAGGTCGCCGATCGTCGCCTCGACGCCGCACTCCTCCCGCACCTCGCGCACCAGCGCCGTGCGCGGCGACTCGCCGTGCTCCACCCCGCCCCCGGGCAGCGTCCACGAGCCGCTGTGGTGGCCCCGCGGGGAGATCCGGGTCAGCAGCAGCTCGTCGCCGCGGGTGATGAACGCATACGCCGCGAGCCGCTGACGCTGGAACGGCCGGTGGTCGGCCAGCGCCTCCAGCACCATCGGGGCGACGGGCACGGTGCCGTCCAGCACGGCGGCGACCGGGTGCCACGCCGCCGCCATCGTGGAGCCCCCCACCTCGAGGACCCGCGGCTCCGGTGCGTCGACCGGCACCCACCCGTCGTACACGATCCGCAGCGCGTGGGCGTCGACCCGGCGGCCCTCGCGCCACGCGCCCGGCAGGTGCGCGGAGTAGACCCGCGCGGTCTCGCCGACGACGGCGTCGAGACCGGTCTCCTCGTGGACCTCGCGCACGACCGCGTCGCGGGGGTCCTCGCCGTGGTCGAGACCGCCGCCCGGCAGCGTCCAGAGCTCGTCGGGGGTCACGCTCTCGGACAGCCGGCTGAGCAGGATCTCGCCGTCGCGGAGGATCACGGCGTACGCCGCGACCCGCTGCCGCTTGGGGAGCCCTCCCATCAGCTGAAGGGCGGCCGGTGGTCGCGGGCGATCGACCGGCGGCCGGCCCAGCGCCAGACGCGGGCGGCGCGGTCGCGGTCCTCGTCGGTGACCAGGTTGCCCATCCACCGCAGCGCGAGGGTCATCAGCCAGTCGGACCGCATGCCGGCCGGCCCGAGCGTCGGCAGCAGCCGCGGGACCGTCACCAGGCCGGCGAGCCGGCGGGCGATCGAGAAGGACTCGCCGTAGTGGTCGCGCAGCAGGGCCGGCCAGACCTGCGCCAGGTCGGCGTGCTCCGCCAGCACCTCCGCGACCAGCCGGCCGGTCTCCAGGCCGTAGTCGATGCCCTCGCCGTTGAGCGGGTTCACGCAGGCCGCGGCGTCGCCGATCAGCGCCCAGTTCGGGCCGGCGACGTTCGACACCGCCCCGCCCATCGGCAGCAGGGCCGACGTCGGCATCCGCAGCTCGCCGGTGAGCTGGAAGTCCGCGCGCCGCTCCTCGGCGTAGTAGGCCATCAGCGGTTTGATCGCGACGTCGGCGGGCCGCTTCGCGGTGGCGAGCGTGCCCACGCCGAGGTTCACCTCGCCGGTGCCGAGCGGGAAGATCCAGCCGTAGCCGGACAGGATCGCCCCGTCGCGGCCGCGCAGTTCGAGGTGCGAGCTGATCCACGGGTCGTCGGACATCCCGGACGCGACGTACGACCGGCCGGCGACGCCGTACACGGTCTCCCGGTGCCACTCGCGGCCGAGCACCTTGCCGAGCGGGGACCGCACGCCGTCGGCCACGACCAGGCGGCGGCAGCCGATCTCGACCGGGCCGTCGGGGGTCCGGAAGACCACGGCCGAGACGCGGTCACCGTCGCGCCGGACGTCGACGGCCTTGTGCCCGTCGACGGCAACGGCGCCCGCCTTGATGGCGGTGGTGCGGAGGTGGTCGTCGAGCTCGGTGCGCGCGACTGCGGAGCCCCAGTCCGGCAGCCCAGTGCCCGACTTCCCAGGGCCGGGCCAGGGCAGCAGCAGGGTCTGGCCGAAACCGTGGGCACGCAGCCCCCGGTTCACGGTGTGCGCCCGCAACCAGTCCTCGAGGCCGAGCCGCTGGAGCTCGCCGATCGCGCGCGGCGTGAGCCCGTCGCCGCACGTCTTGTCGCGCGGGAACGTCGCCGCGTCGACGAGCACGACGTCCGCTCCGCCGCGCGCGGCCCACGCCGCGGCCGCCGACCCGGCGGGGCCGGCGCCCACGACGAGGACGTCGGTCCGGGCGGGAGTACTCACTCCACGATTCTCGCAGGCGAGCCGCCCGGGAGCGGAATCAGGCTCCCTGCTCCCCCATCGGCGGGAACCGCTCCTCGGCCTGCTCGTAGCCCTCGGTGTCGGTGAACTTGCCCTTGGTCTCGTCGAAGTCCCGGTCGGTGTTGTCGACCTCGGCGTCGTCGGGCCGGTTCTCCGGGGCGAGTCGCTCCTCGCGCTCGCGCTCGACCTCCGCCTCGTCCGCCCGGCCTTCGCCCGCCTGGTCTTCCCGAGATTCGCTCATGGTTGACGGTAAGCCTTGTGGCTGAGCAAGTGAACCCGGTGGTTGCGGCAGCCGGTGGTCGGATGCTTCACGAACTGCGACCGCGTCTCGTCGGGCAGGTAGACGCGGAACCCGTCCACGTGGGCCGGCCGGCACTCGCGCCGCGGGTAGGCGCTCGCCACGGTGGCGGACACCGGGCTGACCACCTTCTCGCCGGGCTCGAGCACGATGGTGCGCACCCGGCTCGGCGTGCGGTCCGCCGCCGCGCCGATCTGGGTGCCGTCACCGTGGCCGACGTACGACAGCCCGCCGTACCCCCGGATGCTGCAGAGCCGGTCCGACTGGTTCGTCAGCACGATCCGGCCGTACCGGTGGCTCATCCCCGCATCGGTGCGGTGGTACGACGCGACCAGCTCGGCGTTCGTGCACTCCGGGATGCCCCGGGGCGCCGCGACCGCCGGCAGGCTCATGACACCGAGCACCGCGACCGCCACGGCGGCTCCCCACCTGATCGTCCTCATGGGTGTCCTCCTTCCGGACCGCCGGCGGGCCCGTCACCCATGGGATGCGCGGGAAGGCCCGCAGGTTCTCGAGGAGTCCGGCAGGATCCTCAGTCCTCTTCCCAGTATGGCCCGTCGAAGGTCAGGCCGTGGACGGTCGCGCGGCGCTCGGTGGCCGGGCGCTGGTAGGGGCAGTCCGGCGGGTCGGGACGGAAGCCGCCGCCGGCGCCCACCGGCCGCGACCGCTTGGTCCAGATGTGGTCGAAGTTCCGGTTCCACTGCGTCACCAGGCTCTTGCCACGAGCGCGCAGGATCAGCTCGTCGCCGCTGATCCCGGAGTGGGTCCAGTTGCTCGACCCGGTGAACACCAGCGAGGCGGAGCGGTCCTTGCCGTAGTGGCCGGAGATCGTCATGTACTTCTGGTGGCTGTACATGTCGACGGCGCGCTCGGGGTCGCAGTCGGTGTTGTAGCCGTTCGCGTGCCGCCGCACCTTGCCGCGCTTGGTGTCCATGCCGATGACCTTCTTCATCCCGGAGCCGGCGAGCGCCCACATCACCTTGACGTTGCAGCCCTCCGCGTACAGGTGTCGGAGCCGTCGCGCGATGTAGGTGCCCCGGTCGCCGTTCCAGGCGTGCATCGACACCCGGATCTTGGTGCGCCCGTTGATGCCGGTCCCGCCCCGGACACCGCGGCACTCCACGGGCCGCAGGATCTTCATGATCGGGTCGTTCCTCGAGGTGGTGCGCGGGTGCGGCATCACCCAGAGCTGGTAGGTCTTGTTGATCACCTTGTGCCAGTAGAGCGGCTTGTCGGTGCGGTCCTTCTTCAGGTGCCGGAACAGCTTCAGCATCATCGCGTAGAGCTGCGGCGCCTCCTTCTGGACCAGCAGGTCGTTGAACTGGTGCACGGTCGCGTTCCGGGTGAGGTTGTGCGACCCGGTCATCACCACGTCCCGCGCCGACCCGGTGTGCTCGAACAGGTAGATCTTGTCGTGCAGCACCCCCTGGACGCTCCGGCAGCCGGTCTTGCAGGTGTAGTCCCAGCTCTTCTTGCCGCGGTTGGTGCCGAGCGCGCGCTTCAGCATCTTCATCGCCTCGGTGTACTGGTGGTCGTTGTGCAGAACCTGCACGTGCACGCCCCGCCGGTGCGCGTTGATCAGCGCCTTCGCCACGTTGGTCCGGTCGAACGAGTAGACGGCGATCCGGATGTACGAGCCCTGGTGCGCGTGCCGGATCGCGGCCACGATCTGCCGCTCGATCCGGTACTTCGCGTCGGTGTCGCCCCAGGGGTCGTTGAAGAAGCCGCCGGTGGCCGGCGCCCATCTCTTCTTCGCGGCCGCCGCTGACGCGCCGCCCTCCGTCGGCCCCGCCAGCAGCGAGCCCGCCAGCGCAAGCGCCAGCACCAGCGTCCAGAACCTCGACGTCACACGCGCACCCTTCGTCGCACCCCCACAACGAAACGCGCAACGCAAGAACACCCGAGTCGGTGGTCGAGTGGCGGTGCCGTCGGAGACGACTGCGCAACACGTTCCTCGAACGTCCACCACCCTAACAACCGCCCCCGACCGCTCCGGGGAGGTGGGTCCGGGGATGCCGAAGGCCCCACCTCCCGGGCGGGAGATGGGGCCTTCGGTTCGTTCGCTTCCGACTCGGTTTCGAGACGCGTCACGCGTCCCCCGCTACGCGCGGTCCGCGTCGACGCTCCTCAACCTGGTTCGTCACACCAGAACTGAGGGCTCCGCCCTCAGTTCTGGTACGAACCGAAGTCGAAGTCGTCCAGGGCGACGGCCTGACCCGAGCCGTTGCCGAACTCGTAGTCGTAGGAGTCGTAACCGGTGACGGAGTACGCCGCGGCGCGGGCCTCCTCGGTGGGCTCCACCCGGATGTTGCGGTACCGCTCGAGGCCGGTGCCCGCCGGGATCAGCTTGCCGATGATCACGTTCTCCTTCAGACCGCGCAGCGAGTCCGAGCGGCCGTGGATCGCCGCGTCGGTGAGGACGCGGGTGGTCTCCTGGAAGGAGGCCGCCGAGAGCCACGACTCGGTCGCCAGCGAGGCCTTCGTGATGCCCATGAGGACCGGGCGACCCGAGGCCGGCTTGCCGCCCTCGGAGACCACGCGCCGGTTCTCCTCCTCGAACCGGACCCGGTCGACCAGGTCGGACGGGAGCAGGTTGGTGTCACCGGACTCGATCACCGTGATCCGGCGCAGCATCTGCCGCACGATGATCTCGATGTGCTTGTCGTGGATCGACACACCCTGCGACCGGTACACGGCCTGGACCTCGTCCACCAGGTGCTCCTGCGCGCGCCGCACACCGAGGATCCGCAGCACGTCCTGCGGGTCCGGCGTACCGAGGGTCAGCATCTGGCCGACCTCGATGTGGTCGCCGTCGGCGACCAGCAGGCGCGAGCGCTTCGAGACCGGGTACTCCTGGACCTCCGAGCCGTCGTCGGGGGTGATCAGCACCTTGCGGGCCTTGTCGGTCTCCTCGATCTGCACCCGGCCGGAAGCCTCGGCGATCGGGGAGCGACCCTTCGGGGACCGGGCCTCGAAGAGCTCGACCACACGCGGCAGACCCTGCGTGATGTCGTCGGCCGACGCCACACCACCGGTGTGGAAGGTACGCATGGTCAGCTGCGTGCCGGGCTCACCGATCGACTGGGCCGCGATGATGCCGACGGCCTCGCCGATGTCGACGAGCTTGCCGGTGGCCAGCGAGCGGCCGTAGCACTTCGCGCAGGTACCGGTCTTGGCGTCACAGGTCAGCACGGAGCGGACCTTGACCTCCTCGATGCCGGCCGCGACGAGCTCGCCGATCTTGACGTCGCCGAGGTCCTCGCCGGCGACCGCCAGCACCTCGCCCGTCTCCGGGTGGGTGATGTCGACGGCCGCGGAGCGGGCGTACGCCGCGGTCTCGGCGTTCTCCGCCTTGACCACGGAGCCGTCCTCGCGCCGCTCGCCGATCCGCTTGGGCAGGCCGCGCTCGGTGCCGCAGTCGTCCTCGCGGATGATGACGTCCTGCGACACGTCCACCAGACGACGGGTCAGGTAGCCCGAGTCGGCGGTCCGCAGCGCGGTGTCCGCCAGACCCTTGCGGGCGCCGTGGGTCGCGATGAAGTACTCGAGAACGGTCAGACCCTCGCGGAAGTTCGACTTGATCGGCCGCGGGATGATCTCGCCCTTCGGGTTCGCCACCAGGCCACGCATGGCGGCCACCTGCCGGATCTGGTTCATGTTTCCGGAGGCACCCGACTCGACCATCATGTAGATCGGGTTGGCGCGGTCGAACGTCGTCTCCATCGCCTTGCCGACCTCGTTGGCCGCCTGGGTCCAGATCTCGATGAGCTCCTGGCGGCGCTCCTCGTCGGTGACCAGACCGCGCTCGAACTGCTTCTGCACCTTGGCCGCCTGGGCCTCGTAGCCCGAGAGGATCTCGGCCTTCTCGCTCGGGGTGGTCACGTCGTCGATGGAGACGGTGACGCCCGACCGGGTGGCCCAGTGGAAGCCGGTGTCCTTGAGCGCGTCCAGCGACGCGGCGACCTCGACCTTGGTGTAGCGCTCGGCGAGGTCGTTGACGATCGCACCGAGGGCCTTCTTGCCGACCTCGTAGTTCACGTACGGGTAGTCGGCCGGGAGGGTCTCGTTGAAGATCGCGCGACCCAGCGTGGTCTCGAGCGTCATCTGCTGCGGGCCCTCGAGCTCGCCGGCGATCTCCAGCGGCGGGACGAGGTCGTCGAAGCGGATCTGGACCGGGCTCTGCAGCGAGATCTCCCCGCGGTCGAACGCCATGATCGCCTCGGCCGGCGACGAGAACGCGCGGCCGGTACCGGGCTGGTCGGGGCGGTCGGTCGTCAGGAAGAACAGGCCGATGATCATGTCCTGGGTCGGCATGGTCACGGGGCGACCGTCCGACGGCTTCAGGATGTTGTTCGTCGACAGCATCAGGATCCGGGCCTCGGCCTGGGCCTCCGCCGACAGCGGCAGGTGAACGGCCATCTGGTCGCCGTCGAAGTCGGCGTTGAACGCCGAGCAGACCAGCGGGTGGATCTGGATGGCCTTGCCCTCGATCAGCTGGGGCTCGAACGCCTGGATGCCGAGCCGGTGCAGCGTGGGCGCCCGGTTCAGCAGCACCGGGTGCTCGGTGATGACCTCTTCGAGGACGTCCCACACGACCGGACGGGCGCGCTCGACCATCCGCTTGGCGGACTTGATGTTCTGCGCGTGCGACAGGTCGACCAGGCGCTTCATCACGAACGGCTTGAACAGCTCCAGCGCCATCTGCTTGGGCAGACCGCACTGGTGCAGCTTCAGCTGCGGACCGGACACGATGACCGAACGGCCCGAGTAGTCGACGCGCTTGCCGAGCAGGTTCTGACGGAACCGACCCTGCTTGCCCTTGAGCATGTCGGACAGCGACTTCAGCGGCCGGTTGCCCGGGCCGGTGACCGGACGGCCACGACGGCCGTTGTCGAACAGCGAGTCGACGGCCTCCTGGAGCATCCGCTTCTCGTTGTTGACGATGATCTCGGGCGCGCCGAGGTCGAGCAGCCGCTTGAGGCGGTTGTTCCGGTTGATGACGCGGCGGTACAGGTCGTTGAGGTCGGAGGTCGCGAAGCGGCCACCGTCGAGCTGCACCATCGGGCGCAGGTCCGGCGGGATGACCGGGACGGCGTCCAGCACCATGCCCTGGGGCTTGTTACCGGTCTTGCGGAACGCGTCGACGACCTTGAGGCGCTTGAGGGCGCGGACCTTGCGCTGGCCCTTGCCGTTGGCGATGGTGTCGCGCAGCGACTCCACCTCGGCCTCGATGTCGAAGGACTCCAGGCGCTTCTGGATCGCCGTGGCGCCCATGTGCCCCTCGAAGTACTTGCCGAACCAGTTCTTCATCTCCCGGTACAGCATCTCGTCGCCCATGAGGTCCTGGACCTTGAGGCTCTTGAAGGTCTCCCAGACCTCGGTGAGGCGGTCGATCTCGCGCTGCGACCGGTCGCGGATCTGCTTCATCTCGCGCTCGGCGCCGTCCTTGACCTTGCGGCGCTGGTCGGCCTTGGCACCCTCCGCCTCCAGGGCGGCGAGGTCCTCCTCCAGCTTCTTGGCGCGGTCCTCGACGGCCTGGTCGCGGCGCTTCTCGAGACGCTCGCGCTCGAGCTGCACCTTGCTCTCGAGCGAGGACAGGTCGCGGTGGCGGGCGTCCTCGTCGACGGCGGTGATCATGTACGCCGCGAAGTAGATGACCTTCTCGAGGTCCTTCGGCGCCAGGTCGAGCAGGTAGCCCAGGCGGCTCGGGACACCCTTGAAGTACCAGATGTGGGTGACCGGCGCGGCGAGCTCGATGTGGCCCATCCGCTCGCGGCGCACCTTGGAGCGGGTCACCTCGACGCCGCAGCGCTCGCAGATGATGCCCTTGAACCGCACGCGCTTGTACTTGCCGCAGTAGCACTCCCAGTCCCGGGTGGGACCGAAGATCTTCTCGCAGAAGAGGCCGTCACGCTCGGGCTTGAGCGTGCGGTAGTTGATGGTCTCCGGCTTCTTGACCTCGCCGTGGCTCCACGTGCGGATGTCGTCCGCGGTGGCCAGGCCGATCCGAAGCTGGTCGAAGAAGTTCACGTCGAGCACGGTGGCTGCAACCCTTCGGTAGTTCTAGGAAAGATAAGTAGGGGGCGGAGGGCCGGCCTCGGTGGTTGAGGAAGGCGCTCTGGCGCCTGTCTCGAAACCCCCGAGGCCAGCTGACTCACACCTCTTCGACCGAGCTGGGCTCGCGACGGGACAGGTCGATGCCGAGCTCCTCGGCGGCGCGGAAGACGTCCTCCTCCGCGTCACGGAGCTCGATCTGCGAGCCGTCCTGGCTGAGCACCTCGACGTTCAGGCAGAGCGACTGCATCTCCTTGACGAGCACCTTGAACGACTCCGGGATGCCCGAGTCGGGGATGTTCTCGCCCTTCACGATGGCCTCGTAGACCTTGACGCGACCGGGCACGTCGTCGGACTTGATCGTGAGCAGCTCCTGGAGGGCGTAGGCGGCGCCGTACGCCTCCATCGCCCAGACCTCCATCTCGCCGAACCGCTGGCCGCCGAACTGGGCCTTACCGCCCAGCGGCTGCTGCGTGATCATCGAGTAGGGGCCGGTGCTGCGCGCGTGGATCTTGTCGTCCACGAGGTGGTGCAGCTTCAGGATGTACATGTAGCCGACCGAGACCGGGTCCGGGAACGGCTCGCCGGAGCGTCCGTCGAACAGGTTCGCCTTGCCGGTGTTGTCGATCATCCGCACGCCGTCCCGGTTCGGGATGGTCGAGCCGAGCAGGCCGGTGATCTCGTCCTCCCGGGCACCGTCGAAGACCGGGGTCGCGACCTTGGTGCCGGGATCGGCCTTGTCGGCGTGGATCTTGATCAGGCGCTGCTTCCAGTCCGCGGACTTGGGCTCGTCGTTCAGGTTGAGGTCCCAGCCCTGCTTGGCCAGCCAGCCCAGGTGCAGCTCGAGGATCTGGCCGATGTTCATACGACGCGGCACACCCAGCGGGTTGAGGATCACGTCGACCGGGGTGCCGTCCTCCATGAACGGCATGTCCTCGATCGGCAGGATCTTCGCGATGACGCCCTTGTTGCCGTGGCGGCCGGCGAGCTTGTCACCGACGGAGATCTTGCGCTTCTGCGCGACGTAGACGCGGACCAGCTGGTTCACGCCCGGCGGCAGCTCGTCGCCGTCCTCGCGGTCGAACACGCGGACGCCGATGACGGTGCCGGACTCGCCGTGCGGGACCTTCATCGAGGTGTCGCGCACCTCGCGCGCCTTCTCGCCGAAGATCGCGCGGAGCAGGCGCTCCTCCGGGGTCAGCTCGGTCTCGCCCTTCGGGGTGACCTTGCCGACCAGCACGTCGCCGGTGTTGACCTCGGCGCCGATGCGGATGATGCCCCGCTCGTCGAGGTCGGCCAGCATCTCCTCGGAGACGTTCGGGATGTCCCGGGTGATCTCCTCGGGGCCGAGCTTGGTGTCGCGGGCGTCGACCTCGTGCTCCTCGATGTGGATCGAGGTGAGGATGTCCTCCTGCACCAGGCGCTGGCTGAGGATGATCGCGTCCTCGTAGTTGTGGCCCTGCCACGGCATGAACGCCACGAGCAGGTTGGTGCCCAACGCCATCTCGGCGTCGTCGGTGCACGGACCGTCGGCGATCGGCGAGCCGACCTCGACGCGGTCACCCTCGGAGACCAGCGGGCGCTGGTTGATGCAGGTGCCCTGGTTCGAGCGGCGGAACTTCGACAGCTTGTACGTCGAGTACGTCCCGTCGTCGTTCATCGTCTCGATGACCTCGGCGGAGACGTCCTTGACGACACCGGCCGCCGAGGCGACCAGCACGTCGCCGGCGTCGACCGCGGCGCGGTACTCGATGCCGGTGCCGACCAGCGGCGCGTCGCTCTTGATGAGCGGCACGGCCTGGCGCTGCATGTTGGCACCCATGAGCGCGCGGTTGGCGTCGTCGTGCTCGAGGAAGGGGATCAGGGCCGTCGCGACCGACACCATCTGGCGCGGGGAGACGTCCATGTAGTCCACCTCCTCGGCCAGGATCTCGGAGACCTCGCCGTCGCGCTGGCGGACCAGCACGCGCTCCTCGACGAAGCGGCCCTTGTCGTCGAGCGGCGCGTTGGCCTGCGCGATGACGAAGCGGTCCTCGTCGTCCGCGGTGAGGTAGTCGACCTGGTCGGTGACCCGGCCCTTCTCCACGCGGCGGTACGGCGTCTCCACGAAGCCGAACGGGTTGATCCGGCCGAACGACGCGAGCGAGCCGATCAGGCCGATGTTCGGGCCTTCCGGCGTCTCGATCGGGCACATGCGGCCGTAGTGCGACGGGTGGACGTCACGGACCTCCATGCCGGCGCGGTCGCGGGACAGACCACCGGGGCCGAGGGCCGAGAGGCGACGCTTGTGCGTCAGGCCCGCGATCGGGTTGGTCTGGTCCATGAACTGCGACAGCTGGGAGGTGCCGAAGAACTCCTTCAGCGCCGCCACCACCGGGCGGATGTTGATCAGGGACTGCGGCGTGATCGCCTCGACGTCCTGGGTCGTCATCCGCTCGCGGACCACGCGCTCCATGCGGGCCAGGCCGGTGCGGAGCTGGTTCTGGATCAGCTCGCCGACGGTGCGCATGCGGCGGTTGCCGAAGTGGTCGATGTCGTCGGCGAGGATGTCGATGGTGCCCTGCGGCGCCTCGACCTGCTCCCGGCCGTCGTGCAGCGCGACGATGTACTTGATCGCGGCGACGATGTCGTCGATCGTCAGCGTCTGCTGGTCGAACGCCTCGACGAGGCCCAGCTTCTTGTTGATCTTGTAGCGGCCGACCTTCGCGAGGTCGTAGCGCTTGGGGTTGAAGTAGTAGTTGTTCAGCAGCGTCTGCGCGGCCTCACGCGTCGGCGGCTCGCCCGGGCGGAGCTTGCGGTAGATGTCGAGCAGCGCGTCGTCCTGGTTCTGGGTGTGGTCCTTCTCCAGGGTGAGCATCATCGACTCGTACTCGCCGAACTCCTCGCGGATCTGCTCGTTGGTCCAGCCGAGGGCCTTGAGCAGCACCGTGACGTTCTGCTTGCGCTTGCGGTCGAGGCGAACGCCGACCATGTCGCGCTTGTCGATCTCGAACTCGAGCCAGGCGCCGCGGCTCGGGATCAGCTTGGCGGTGTAGATGTCCTTGTCGGAGGTCTTGTCCGCGGTGCGCTCGAAGTAGACGCCCGGGGACCGCACCAGCTGGGACACCACGACGCGCTCGGTGCCGTTGATGATGAAGGTGCCCTTGTCGGTCATGAGCGGGAAGTCGCCCATGAAGACCGTCTGGCCCTTGATCTCTCCGGTGTCGTTGTTGGTGAACTCCGCGGAGACGTACAGCGGAGCGGAGTAGGTGAAGTCCTTCTCCTTGCACTCGTCCACGGTGTACTTGGGGTCGTAGAAGACCGGGTTCTCGAACGACAGCGACATCGTCTCCGAGAAGTCCTCGATCGGGGAGATCTCCTCGAAGATCTCCTGCAGACCGGACTTGCTCGAGACGTCCTCGCCCTCGCCGCGGCGGCGCTCGACAGCGGCCTGCCACTTGTCGTTGCCGATCAGCCAGTCGAAGCTGTCGGTCTGGAGAGAGAGGAGCTGCGGGAGCTCGAGGGGCTCGGTGATCTTTGCGAAAGAGATGCGGCGGGAGTTACCAGAGGTGGTGCGCGCGGCCAAGAGGTGTCCTTCGACGATTCGCTCTTCGAGTCATGCGTCGACCAACCACAAAGTCAGCCACCGGGCAGGCTGACGAGCATTTGAGGGCAGACGCAAGTTCTCACCCTACCGGACGAGGGCACGCAGAACAAGCCGCGTCAAACCCGTCGCCCGACGATGATGAACGCCGAACCCGGCCAGGTCAAGCAGCGCGGCCGAAAGTTGTGGAGAAGGGACGCTCGGCGGCCCGGATCAGGTGTCCATCCCGGCGACCAGCCAGTCGCCGTCGACCTTCTCCATGGTGATCGTGACCCAGTTCTTGTAGATCTGCGGGGTCTTCTGCTTGTTGTTGGTCCGGGCCTGGTTGACCAGGGCGAACACCTGGACCCGGTCCTCGGTGGCGCGGACGATGCTGGAGCGGACCAGCTCCGCCTTCAGCACCGTGCCGGTCGAGGGCGCGTTCTGCTCGATGATCCCGTCGAAGAGCTGGTCGTACTCCTTGCGGTAGCTGCCCGTGAGGTACTGCTCGGCGGCCGCCCGGGACTCGTCGAGGTGCTTCGCGTCGTACGACAGGATCGGGACGACGGCTCGCTCGGCGGCCGACTGGGCGGCCGACGTGGCGTCCTCGACGGCCCGGTCGGAGGGCTGGGTCGCGTACACGTAGGTCGCCACGCCCGCCACGATCAGGACCGCGGCCGCGAGCGCGATCAGCAGCCAGGCCGGGATCACGCCGCGCGACCGGCCCGCGGCGGGCGCCACGACGGCGGGCGCGGCGGGCCCGGGCTCCGGCGCGGGCGGCGCCAGCTCGGCGTCGTACGCGGCGCGGCGCTCCGGGTCGAGCAGCACCTCCGCGGCCTGGTTGAGCGCCGCGAAGCGCCGGTCGGTGGGGTCCAGGTCGGCGATGGCCGCTCGCCACGCCGCCCGGATCTCGTCGGCCGACGCGTCCGGGCTGACGTCCAGGACGTCGTACCAGGTCGGGCTGGTCACTGGCCCTCCCCCGTCACCGGCGAGTAGTTGTCGACCAGCCACTTCCCGTCGGTCTTGACCAGGTCGACCTCCCAGCGCAGCACGTCCTCGCCGCCGGAGACCCGCTGGGACGCGTCGTCGGGGTGCTTCGGGTCCGGGTAGCTGCCGGTGAGCCCGGCGGCCACGATCGCGACCGCGGAGTCGCTGTCGATGGTCTGGACGCCGACCCCGAAGACCTCGGCGGTGCGGCCGTAGCCGGCCTGCTGGACGGTCTGCTCGGCGATCGGCAGCCCGGACTGCTCGAAGTCGCTGGCGAACTTCGGGGTGATCACCTCGGCGACGCTGTCCTTGTACGTCGTCAGGTGCCCCTGGTCGTCGACGTCGTCGGGCCCGTAGGTGTTGAGCCGGAGCACGAACTGCTCGGTCTGCGACATCACCGCCTCCCGCTCGGACTGGAGGTCCTCGGCCGCGCCACGACGGTCGGCGAGCAGCCAGATCAGCGCGCCCGCGGACACGAGGAGCAGCGCGACGAGCACGACCAGCAGAACGAGTCGGAAGGTGGCAGAACGCGGCGTCTCGTCAGTCCCGTTGCTCACGGCAGCAGGGGCTGGAGGAACAGCCACTTCCACGACTCCTCTCCGAAGGCTTGCGGGGCCAACGTACCGGGCTGGGCCAGCGCCGGGTCGACCGCGCCGCCCCAGCGCAGCTTCCCGGTGTCCGGGTCGTAGCTCGCGACCGGCGCACGGTACGCCGCGCCGGCGCGCGAGAGGTTCTGCGGGCCGCGCGGGTTGCTCTGCGCCGCGGGCTCGCGGCAGCCGGCCTTGGTGTTCATCGGCCAGTTCTCGCCGTTCTGCGGCGGCCGGGTGCGCGTGCTCTCGTAGCCGTGGTGGCAGACCGGGTTGTCGGTCATGATCATGCCGAAGTGGGCGTCGTACAGCCCGGTGTCGGGTGACTTCGAGACCACGGTGAAGCCGCCCTCGACGACGTACGGGTAGATCACCAGGATCTGCTCGATGCCCGGCAGGTGCTTGACGATCACGTCGCCGGTGGTGACCGAGTTGTTGATCAGCTGGCCGAGGTCGACCTGGTTCTCCTCCAGGAAGGTGCGCAGCTGGGTCGCGGTCGCCGAGCCCTGGTCGATCACACCACGCAGCGCCTTGTCGTTGCCGGCGAGGGTGCCGCTGAACAGGCTCATATCGCGGGCGAAGGAGCGGATCGCCTCGGCCGAGTCGAGCTGGGCGCGCAGCGCGGTGTTGCTGTCCCGGATCAGCGCCGTGGTGGTGTCGAAGTTGGCGTTCGCGTCCTCGATGAAGGCGTTGCCGGTGTCGATGATCCGCTGGAGGTCCTGCCCGGTGCCGGCGAACGCCTTGCCCATCTCCTCGACCGTGGTCGAGAGCGCCTGCTTGTTCACCGACTCGGTGGTGTTGGAGATGTCGGCGAGCAGCTTCTGGGTCGGGATCGGCGTCCGGGTGTCGTCCATCGCGATCTGCGACCCGTCGGCGAGGTACGGCGCGTTGTCGGTCTGCGGCTGGAGCTCGACGTACTGCTCGCCGACCGCGGACCGGTTGCCGACCACGGCGAGGGTGTCGGCCGGGATGTCGTCGTAGCCGTTGTCGATGTCCAGGATCACGTCGACGCCGTCGTCGGTGAGCACGAGCTTGCCGACCTGGCCGACCTGGACGCCGCGGTACGACACCTCGCCGCCGGCGAAGATGCCTCCGGAGTCGGCGAAGTGCGCGGTCACGGTGTAGTGGTCGTCGAAGAAGATCCGGTCCAGCCGGGCGTAGCGGGCGCCGACGTAGCTGACGCCGAGCAGCGTGATCGCGACGAACACGAGCAGCTGGATGCGGGTGCGGCGGGTGATCACCGGTGGTCACCTCCGGACACCATCCCCGGGACGAGGAGTCGCACCAGCGCCGGATCGAACATCCGGCTCAGCTGGCCCAGGGTCGGCCCGTGCGCGTCGGGTGTCGGCCCGACCCCGGCCCGGCCGAGGCCCAGGGCGCCCGGGAGCGTGGGCAGGCCGGTCGGCAGGCCGCCGCCGTCACCGCCGCCGGCCGGCGGGCCCGGGATCGCGTTGAGCGCCTGGCAGACCGCCGTGTCCTCGTACCGCTTGGTCGTGCACTTCTGCTTCAGCTCCGCGAGGCCCTCGGCGGTGCTGAGCAGCTTCGTGCACGGCTTGCTGGTGAGGTCGCCGCTGCGCAGGCAGCGGGTCACCAGGTCGAGGATCACCGTCGGGTCGATCTCCGAGGGCACCAGCGTCGGCGAGTCGGTCGGGTTGGCCCCCGGGACGGTGATGTCCAGCCGGACGGACAGGTTCGTGTAGTCGCCCATGTGCAGGTTGCGGGCAACCTGGGGGTCGCGGCCGACCACCTCGTCGACGAACGGGTAGGTCAGGAAGACGTTGAAGGACTTCACGAAGTTCTGGCCGGAGTTGCCGAGCTCGGTGAGCACCGGGTTGAGCTGGCGCAGGGTCTCGATGGTGCCGGCCTTGGACGCCTGGATCACGCGGACGCCGACGCCGCTGAGCCGGCTCAGCGCGGAGAGCATCTTGACCAGGTCCTGGCGCTGCTGGTCGATCGCGGTGAGCGCGCTGGGCAGCTGGTCGAGCGCGGCGTCGATCGAGCCCTGCTGCTGCTTGACCGAGATCGCGAGGTTGTTCAGCGAGTCGATCGCCGCGACGATGTTCTGCTTGTTCTCGTCGAGCTGGCCCATGAACTGGCGGATCTGGTCGAGCACCGAGCGGGCGACGTCCTCCCGGCCCGCGAAGACCTTGTTCAGCTCGTCGGCGATGGTCTTCAGCTGCGCGACGCCGCCGCCGTTGAGCAGCAGGCTCAGCGCCCCGAGCACCTCCTCGACCTCCGGGTTGCGGCCGGTGTGGTCGAGGTCGATGACGTCGCCGTCGCTCAGCGGGTTGGCGGACGGGTTCTCCGGCGGCGGGCTCAGCGACACGAACTTCTCGCCGAGCAGGCTGGTCTGCCGGATCTGGGCGATCGAGTTGTCGGGCAGGTCGGTGTCGCGCGGGATCTCCATCGTCACGACGGCGTGCTGGCCGACCAGCTCGACGTCGGTGATCTGGCCGACGCTGACGTCGTTGACCTTCACCGTCGACTTCGGCACCAGGTCCATCACGTCGGCGAACTCCGCCTTGACGGTCATCGGGTTGTCGACGCTGGTGCCGCCGGGCAGCGGCAGCTTGTAGACGTCGAAGTCGCAGCCGGTGAGCAGGAGAGCCCCGGCCAGCAGGGCCACGAACGCGCGCATCAGCCTCATCGGTCCACCCCCACGAACCCGCCGAGGGACCGGTCGTACCGGTCACCGGACGCCGACGTGCGCCCACCCGGCCCGGTGGCCGGCCGCTTGAGGGCCTGCTGGACCAGGTCGCACAGCGCCCCCGAGTTGTCCTCCTGGCTGAGGAAGCCGCACAGGAACGTCGCCGGGTCGGACTCCACCTGGTGGAACACCTCGCCGAGGTTCGCATTCGTGTCGAGCGTCCCCGCCTGCGGGTTGTAGGTCAGGTAGAGGTTGTTCAGCGCCAGCGGGGCCGTGCCGAGGATCTCGTCGAGCTGGTCGCGGCGCTTGACCAGCACCTGCGAGACCCGGTTGAGGCCCTTGATGTTGCGGCCCAGGGCGTCCCGGTTCTCCTGGACGAAGGTCGAGACCTGCCCGAGCGCGGTGCCGAGGTTGCGCAGCGACGCGGCCAGCTCCTGGCGCTCGCCGGCGAGCATGCCGGACGCGTCGCTGAGGGACTGGTTGAAGCGCCGGACGGTCTTGTCGTTGCGGGCGAGCGTGCCGATGAAGCCCTCCAGCTCCCGGGCCGAGCCGAACAGCTCGTCCTTGTTGTCGTCGAGCGTCTGGCTGAGCTTGCCGAAGTCCTGGATCGTCTGGTGGAACTTCGCACCCTCCCCGCCGAAGTTCTCGGCGGTGGTCTCCAGCAGGTCGGTCAGGGCGCCCTTGCGGTTCGCGCCCGTCGGGCCGAGCGCGACCGTCAGGTCGTCCATGCTGCTGTAGATCTGGTCGAGCTCCAGCGGCACCGCGGTGCGGTCGACCGGCAGCGTGTCGCCGTCGGCCATCACGTCCCCGCCGGTGTAGACGGGCGTGAGCTGCACGAACCGGTCGCCGACGATCGACGGCGCGATGATCACGGCCTTGGCGTCGGCCGGGATCTTCACGTTCGCGTCGTACGACATCGTGACGACCACGTCGGTGCCGGACGGCGTCACCTTGTCGACGTGGCCGACGGGGACGCCGAGGACCCGCACGTCGCTGCCCTCGTAGATCGAGATCGTGCGCGGGAAGTGCGCGGTCAGGGTCTTGGTGTCCTCGCCGCGGAACATGACGAACGCGCCCGCGACCAGCGCCAGCACGATGACCGCCGGGACGATCGCCCGCTTCAGCATGCTCATCGGGGTCCCCTCGACGTCGTTCGGAGGAGCGCAGCGGAGGAGAAGAACTTCGTGGGGTGGCTCATCCGATCCCACCGCCGTTCTGGGCGTCCGGCACCGGCGGCATGTTCTGGATGTAGGTGTCGAACCAGGGGCCGCCGCCGAGGGTGCTGGCGAACACCCGGTAGAACGGGGCCATCAGCCGCAGGCTGTTGTCGAGGTTGTCCTCGTTCTTGTTCAGGACGGCGACGACGTTCTCCAGGTGGTCGAGGGCCGGCTTGAGGTCGGCGCGGCTCTGCTGGACCAGCGCGGTCAGCTCCTTGGACAGCCGGGTCGTCGAGGTCAGCAGGTTGTGCACGGCCTCGCGGCGGGCGACCAGCGCGCGGAACAGCACGTCGGAGTCCTTCATCAGCCCGACGATGTCGTCGTCCCGCTCGTTGAGGACGCCCGTGACGCGCCGGAGGTTCTTCAGCAGTGTGTTGATCTGCTCGTCGCGTGCCGCGATGTTCGAGGACAGCGCCGAGACGCCGTCCAGGGCGCTGCGGAACTCCTCCGGGGTGTTGCGAGACAGGTCGGCCAGGGTCGTCAGCGACTTCGCGAGCCGGTCGGTGTCGATCCGCTCGGAGGTCTCGGCGAGCCCGGAGAACGCGTCGACGACGTCGTACGGCGAGCTGGTCCGCTCGACCGGGATCTCGGCTCCCTCGGAGAGCTGGCCGTCGCCGGCCGGCTCGAGCGACAGGTACATCGCGCCGAGCAGGGTCTTCACCTTGATGGCCGCGCGGGTGTCGGTGCCGAACTCCGAGGGCGTGTCGACCCGGAAGGTGACTTTCACGTGGTCGCCCTCGAGGGCGACGCTCTCGACCTTGCCGACGCGGACGCCGGCGATGCGGACCTCGTCGTTCGGCTTGAGCCCGCCGGACTCGGAGAACGCGGCGTAGTAGGTGTCTCCCCCACCGATCAGCGGCAGGTCCTGGGCGCGGAACGCGCCGAGGATCAGCAGCGCGATCACGGCGAGGCTGACCGCCCCGACCACGACGGGGTTGCGCTCACGGAACGGGGTGCTCATCCGAGATCACACCTCGGGCTGCCGGTCGTGTAGTCGACCGGGACCGACTGGTTGCCGGGGAGCCGGATCCGGCCCTGGAAGTGGCACAGGTAGAAGTTGAACCAGGAGCCGTAGATCGCGGTCCGGCCCACCTTGTTGAGCTTGATCGGCAGCACCTGGAGGGCGCGGTCCAGCTCGCCCTTGCCGGCGTCGAGGTTGCCGGCCACCCGCCGCAGCTGCTTGATGTCCTCGACGAACGGCCGGCGGAGCCCGGACACCAGGTCGGCGGTCTGCACCGACAGCTGGGAGATCCGGTTCAGCGAGCCGAGGATCGCCTCGCGGTCGTCCTTGAGGCCGCCGACGAAGGTGCGGAACGTCGTGATCAGGCGGCTCAGCTGGACGTCCCGGTCGCCGAGGTGGTCGAGCACCTCGTTGAGGTTGTCGATCAACGAGCCGATCACCTGGTCGCGGCTGGCCAGCGTCGTGGTGACCGAGGCGGTGTGCTGGAGCAGGCTCTCGAGGTTGCCGCCCTCGCCCTGGAACACCTGGACGATCTCGTACGACAGCTGGTTGATGTCGGCCGGCGACAGCGCCTGGAACAGCGGCTTGAACCCGTTGAAGAGCACGGTCAGGTCGAGGGCCGGCGACGTCTGCGACACCGGGATGGTGGAGCCGGGCTCGAGGGGCGCGGAGTCGCCGATCTCGTCGGTGAGCGCGATGTAACGCTGGCCGACCAGGTTGCGGTACCGGATCGCGGCGTGGGTCGCCTCGGTCAGGTGCGCGGTGTCCTCGACCGAGAACGTCACCAGCGCGCGGGTGCGGTCGACGATCGAGACGTCCTTGACGGTGCCGACCTTCACGCCGGCGATGCGGATGTCGTCGCCCTTCACCACGCCGGTCGCGTCGACGAACTCGGCCTTGAAGTCGTGCTTCGGCGAGAACGAGATGTTGCCGATCGTCGCGACCAGCACCGAGGTGGCCAGCGTGGTGACCACGATGAAGATCAGCAGCTTCGTCAGGTCGCCGGCGGTGCGCTTGTCCAGCATCTTCATCGCAGCGACACCTCCGCCCCGCGTGCCATCGGCCCGACGAGCAGCAGCCCGAGGTCCGGGACGTCCTCGGCGCTCACGCCGAGCGCCGGGCCGAGCAGGGAGCGCAGCAGGTCGCTCTCCTGCGTGGAGCCGACGGACGTGCGGAAGAACTGGTTCGGCACGACCCGCGAGGTGCCCTTGCCGGTCGGCTCGTCGACGCCGTCGTCCATGTTGGGCTGGTGGCGGACCGGGTTGGACTGCGACCAGGGCGGGTTCGGCAGGTGCAGGCAGTTCGGTCCGCGGTCCTCGCCGTAGTGCGGCTTGTCGTTGACGTTGTACGGGCGCGGCTGGTTCGGCAGCGTCTCGAGCACGATGTGCAGCATGAAGCCGCGGAAGGCCTCGGCCTGCAGCTTGCCGGCGTTCACGATGCCGCGGGTCAGGCAGTTGTACTCGGGGGCGTACTTGGCGAACACCCGGAACTGCTCCTGTCCTACGTGGCTGAGCCGGATCATGTTGTCGCCGTTGGCGTCGAGGAAGCCCTTGGCGGTGTCGGCGAACGAGGCGACGTCGTCGAACAGCGCCTTCAGCTTGACCTGCCGGTCCTCGAGGGTGCCGGTGGTCTTCACGGTGTTGTCGAGGATGTCGGCGATCTGCGGCATCACCTGGGCGTAGGTGTCGGAGACCTGGGCGGTCATCCGGAGGTCCTGCATGAACGCCGGGATCTGCGGGTTGATCCGCTTGAGGTAGCTGTCGACGGTCTCGAGGTTCTGGCCGAGTTGGTCGCCGCGGCCCTCGAGCGCGGTCGCCATCGCGTTCAGCGTCATGTTGATGTCGGCGGGCTGGACGGTGCGCAGCAGCGGGTAGAGGTCGGAGAGCACCTTCTCCACCTCGACGGAGACCTGGGTGCGGGTGATGGTGGCGCCGGCCTCGATGTGGTCCGGCGAGGGGTTCTCGGGCACCACCAGCGACACGTACTTCTCACCGAACAGGGTCTTCGGCACGATCGAGCCGGTCACGTTGGCCGGGATCGTGTCGATCTTGCTCGGGTACAGGCCCAGGGTGAGCTCGGCGCCCTCGGCGTTCGACTCGAACGAGAGGACCTCGCCCACGATGACGCCGCGGATCTTGACGTCCGCGCGGCTCGGGAGCTGCAGGCCGATGGTGGAGGTCTGGAGCTTCACCTGGTCGTAGTCGGTGAACTTCTTGGTGAACACGGCGTACGTGAACCAGATCCCGGCGAGCAGGATCAGGATGAAGACGATGCCGAGGACCTTGTGGGACGCGGTCAGACGCACTGGATCACCACCCCGTCATCCCGCCAGCCGGACGGTCGTCGAGGCGCCCCAGATCGCCATCGACAGGAACAGGTCGATGACGTTGATGGCGACGATGCTGGTGCGCACGGCCCGGCCGACGGCGACACCCACGCCCGCGGGCCCCCCGGAGGCGGTGTAGCCGTGGTAGCAGTGGATCAGGATCACGGTCACGGCGAAGACCAGCACCTTGCCGAAGGACCACACCACGTCGCCGGGCGGCAGGAACGTGTTGAAGTAGTGGTCGTAGGTGCCCGTGCTCTGCCCGAAGAACTGGGTGACCGTGAGCCGGGTCGCGAAGTACGACGACAGCAGGCCGACCACGTAGAGCGGGACGATCGCGATCAGGCCGCCGATGATGCGGGTCGTCACGAGGAACGGCAGCGACGGGATCGCCATCACCTCGAGCGCGTCGACCTCCTCGGAGATGCGCATCGCGCCGAGCTGAGCGGTGAACCCGCAGCCGACCGTCGCCGCGAGCGCGATGCCGGCCACCAGCGGGGCGATCTCGCGGGTGTTGAAGTAGGCCGACACGAAGCCGGAGAACGCCGCGGTCCCGAGCTGGTTCAGCGCGGCGTACCCCTGGAGGCCGACCTCGGTGCCGGTGAAGAAGCACATCGCCGTGATGACGCCGACGGTCCCGCCGATGACGGCGAGCGCGCCGGACCCGAGGGTCACCTCCGCGAGGATGCGGAGGATCTCCTTCTTGTACCGCCGCAGGGTGCGCGGGGTCCACGCGAGGGCCTTGATGAAGAACGCGAGTTCCTCGCCGAGGCTGTCGAGCGTCCGGAGGGGCCGGTCGTACACGGCCCGGATGTTCGCCATGGCCGCTAACCCGTCTTCGGTGGGACGAGCTGGAAGTAGATCGCGCTCATCACGAAGTTGACGACGAACAGGAGCATGAAGGTGATGACCACGGACTCGTTCACCGCGTCCCCGACGCCCTTCGGGCCGCCGGCGGCGTTCATGCCCTTGTAGCAGGCGACGATCGCGGCGATCAGGCCGAACACCAGGGCCTTGATCATCCCCTGCCAGAGGTCGGGGAGCTGGGCCAACGCCGTGAAGCTCGACAAGTAGGCCCCTGGCGTGCCGTCCTGGAGCACCACGTTGAAGACGTAGCCGCCCGCGACACCCACCACGCTGACCAGGCCGTTGAGGAAGACCGCGACCAGCATGCAGGCGAGGACCCGGGGCACGACGAGGCGCTGGATCGGGTCGATCCCGAGCACCATCATCGCGTCGAGCTCCTCGCGGATCTTCCGGGCGCCGAGGTCGGCGGCGATCGCCGACCCACCGGCGCCGGCGATCAGCAGCGAGGTCGCGATCGGCCCGGCCTCGCGCACCACGGCGAGGACCGCCGCCGAGCCGGTGAACGACTGGGCTCCGAACTGCTTGACCAGACCGCCCACCTGGAGCGCGATGACGGCGCCGAACGGGATCGCCACGAGCGCCGTCGGGATGATGGTGACCGAGGCGATGAACCAGGCCTGCTGCAGGAACTCCCGCATCTGGAACGGGCGCCGGAACAGTCCGCGGCCGACATCGAGACCGAACGCGAAGAGCTTCCCCGCGGTCCCGACAGGAGCGAGCGCGCGGCTCGCGGTGAGGTTGGACATCGGGCCGCCTAGACGCCGGTGGCCATGGCCATGTTGGGCTCGAACGACCCGGGCGGCGGGGTCACGCCGTTCTGCCGGCACCAGTCACCCGGCGGGCGCTGGCTGCGGCGCGCGATGCCGTTGGAGGGCTCGAGCTGGAGCGGGATCGGCGGGAGCGGCGGCAGCTCCTGGTCCTTCTCGGCCTCGAGCTCGTCGGCGTCCTTCTCCTCCGACATGCCGATCGGGCCGACGCGCTGGGCGTTGAGGAACTGGCGGACGACGGGCTCCTCGGACGACAGCAGCATCTCGCGCGGGCCGAACATCGCGAGGTGCCGGTGGTAGAGCAGGCCGATGTTGTCCGGCACGGTGCGGGCGGTGTTGATGTCGTGGGTGACGATCAGGAACGTCGCGTCGATCTGGGCGTTCAGGTCGACGATCAGCTGGTTGAGGAACGCCGTGCGGACCGGGTCGAGGCCGGAGTCCGGCTCGTCGAAGAGGACGATCTCGGGGTCGAGGACCAGCGCGCGGGCCAGACCGGCGCGCTTGCGCATGCCGCCGGAGATCTCCCCGGGGAGCTTGTCCTCGGCGCCGATCAGGCCGACCAGGTCCATCTTCTCCATGACGATGTCGCGGATCTCGGACTCGGACTTCTTGGTGTGCTCGCGGAGCGGGAAGGCGACGTTGTCGTACAGGTTCATCGAGCCGAACATGGCGCCGTCCTGGAACAGCACCCCGAACAGCTTGCGGATCTCGTAGAGGTCCCTCTCGGAGCAGGTGGCGATGTCGGTGCCCTCGATCACGATCGAGCCCTCGTCGGGCTTGAGCAGGCCGATCAGGGTCTTGAGGAAGACGGACTTGCCGGTACCGGACGGGCCGAGCATCACGCAGATCTCACCCGCGGGCACGGTCAGCGTCACGTCGCCCCAGATCAGCTGCTTGCCGAACGACTTGGTGAGGTGTTCGACCTTGATCTCAACGCCCATGTCCGCCCTGCCCCTCCTTCGCCTCCGCGCACGTCCGGATCTACCTCCCGGGCGTGCCTGTCACGCTCCCCGTCTCCCACTGACCGGTAACAACGCGACGGGCGTCACGAAGTTACGCGCCGGTTTCCTTCCCACTTCCGGACGTCGTACACCTGTCCGGCGACCCGTCTGGACCTGCGCGCCGCCGGAACGCACGAGGGGCGGCCCACCCGTTCGGTTGGACCGCCCCCCGTGAGGAACGTCAGCTGCGTGACAGCCGGGAGAACGTCACTTGAGGGTGACGGTGGCGCCGGCGCCCTCGAGGGCCTCCTTGGCCTTCTCCGCAGCCTCCTTGGTGGCCTTCTCGAGGATCGCCTTGGGGGCGGACTCCACGAGCTCCTTGGCCTCCTTGAGGCCGAGCGAGGTCAGGGCGCGGACCTCCTTGATGACGTTGATCTTCTTGTCGCCGGCCGACTCCAGGATGACGTCGAACTCGTCCTGGGCGGCAGCCTCGTCGCCGCCGGCAGCGGCGCCGCCAGCGGCCGGGGCCGCGGCAACGGCGACCGGAGCGGCCGCGGTGACGCCGAAGGTGTCCTCGAACTGCTTCACGAACTCGCTGAGCTCGATCAGCGTCATCTCCTTGAACGCGTCGAGGAGCTCGTCGGTGCTGAGCTTCGCCATGGTGGCGTTTCCTTCCATTCGGTGGTCCGGGTCGCGGTGCGCGGCGGACCGGGTTTCAGGTGGTGGTTGCGCCGGGCCGATCAGGCCTCGGCGGTGTCGCCCTCGTCGGAGGTCTCCGCGGCGGGGGCGTCGGCCTCCGCGGCGGGGGCCTCGTCAGCGGGGGCCTCGTCGGCGGGGGCGTCAGCCTCCGCAGCCGGGGCCTCCTCGGCGGCAGCCGGCTCGGCCGAAGCCTGACCAGCACCACCTGCGAGGATCGAGGGGTCCTGCTCGGCCTTCGCCTGCAGCGCACCCGCGAGACGGGCGGCCTGGGCGAGCGGGGCGTTGAGCAGGTAGACGGCCTGGCTGAGCGACGCGAGCATCGCGCCGGCCAGCTTGCCCAGGAGCACCTCACGGGACTCGAGGTCGGCCAGCTTGGCCACCTCAGCCGCGTCGAGGGGCTTGCCGTCCAGGACGCCGCCCTTGATGACGAGGGCGGGGTTCGCCTTGGCAAAGTCACGCAGACCCTTGGCCGCCTCGACGACGTCGCCGTTGATGAAGGCGATGGCGGTCGGGCCGGTCAGCAGGTCGTCGAAGCCGGAGATGCCCACCTCGGTGGCGGCGATCTTGGCCAGCGTGTTCTTGACCACGGCGTAGTTGGCGTTCTCGCCGAGGGAGCGCCGCAGGTCCTGCAGCTGCTTCACGGTGAGACCGCGGTACTCGGTCAGCACGGCACCGGCGGCGTCGTTGAACGAGTCAACGATCTCCGCGACGGCTGCCTGCTTGTCTGGCCGCGCCATGGGTCTCCTTCCGATGGTCGACCACCGCATCGAAGAAGCCCGGAGAAGACGAACGCCCCGAGCGCAGGCTCAGGGCGTGAAGTGAACTTCGTGCTCTGTCCCCTGCGCAGGTCGTCCGCTTCCGCGGAACCTTCGGTCGAGCTGCAGTCACAGCAAGACAACCGGCGGTCTCTGGTTTCAGGAGGAACACTACGCGGCCGGGACGAGCGCGTCCAAATCGGCAGTGCCCCGCCCCGCCGAGTCGGCGCCAGTGCAGGTCAGACAGGTACCGAGTCGGCGCCAGTGCAGGTGTGAGGGGTGCCGAGTCGGCGCCAGTGCAGGTCAGACAGGTGCCGAGTCGGCGCCAGTGCAGGCGGCCCGACCTGCATTCGCGCCGACTCAACCGCTCTCGCACCTGCATTCGCGCCGACTCGACACCCCTCGCGCCTGCATACGCGCCGACTCGACACCCCTCACAGCTGCATTCGCGCCGACTCGACACCCCTCACAGCTGCATTCGCGCCGACTCGGCCAAATGACACCGACCCGCCCGGAGGACCGGACGGGTCGGATGCGGATCGGTCGGTCAGGCCGAGGCGGCCTCGTCCTCGACCGCGACGTTGCGGGTGCGGTTCGGGTCGACCTGGATGCCGGGGCCCATCGTCGTGGAGACGGTGACCTTCCGGATGTAGCGGCCCTTCGAGCTGGCCGGCTTCAGACGGAGCACCTCCTCCAGCGCCGCGGCGTAGTTCTCCGCGAGCTGGACCTCGTCGAAGGACGCCTTGCCGATGATGAAGTGCAGGTTGGCGTGGCGGTCGACGCGGAACTCGATCTTGCCGCCCTTGATGTCGGACACGGCCTTGGCCACGTCCGGCGTCACGGTGCCGGTCTTCGGGTTCGGCATCAGGCCACGGGGGCCGAGCACGCGGCCGAGGCGGCCGACCTTGCCCATCATGTCCGGGGTCGCGACCACGGCGTCGAAGTCGAGCCAGCCGCCGGCGACCTTCTCGATGAGGTCGTCGCCGCCGACGACGTCGGCGCCGGCCTCACGGGCGGCCTCGGCCTTGTCGGCGTTCGCGAACACGAGCACGCGGGCGGTCTTGCCGGTGCCGTGCGGGAGGTTGACCGTGCCGCGGACCATCTGGTCCGCCTTGCGCGGGTCGACGCCGAGGCGCATGACGACGTCGACGGTCTCGTCGAACTTCTTCTTGCTGGTGGTCTTCGCGATCTTGATCGCGGTCAGCGGGGCGTAGAGCTCGTCCTTGTCGAACTGCTCCGCCGCCGCGCGGTAGGTCTTGCTGCGCTGCATGAGCTTTCTCTTCTCTCTCGAAAGATGTGGTTAGCGGGCCAGCGCGGCCCTCCCACTGGTTCAGTCGGTGGTGACGCCCATCGAGCGGGCGGTGCCCTCGACGATCTTCATGGCCGCCTCGATGTCGTTCGCGTTGAGGTCGGGCAGCTTGGTCTGGGCGATCTCGCGCACCTGGTCCTTGGTCAGCTTGCCGACCTTCTCCTTGTGCGGGACGCCCGAGCCCTTCTGCAGGCCGGCGGCCTTCTTGATCAGCTCGGCGGCCGGCGGGGTCTTCGTGATGAAGTCGAAGGACCGGTCCTCGTAGATGGTGATCTCGACCGGGATGACGTTGCCGCGCATCGACTCGGTCTGGGCGTTGTACGCCTTGCAGAACTCCATGATGTTCACGCCGTGCGGACCGAGGGCGGTACCGACCGGCGGCGCCGGCGTCGCGGCACCGGCCTGGAGCTGCACCTTGACCAGCGCGGCGATCTTCTTCTTCGGAGGCATGCTGCTTCTCTTTCTGTCTCGTGGTCATGACGAGGCGTACGTCGTACGCCTCTGCCACCTGCTGCGTGGTCGCCCGGGGGCAACCTGACAATTGTGCTGCGGTCCGCTCGGAAAGCGAAATCCTGGTCCTCTGGATCTCGATACGCCGGTCTCGCGCGGCCCTCTGAGGTCTACGACTCCGTCGAAGACCTCAGACGCGCTGAATCTGCGAGAACGACAGCTCGACCGGCGTCTCGCGGCCGAAGATCTCGACCAGGGCCTTGACGCGCTGCGACTCCGCGTTGATCTCGGTGATCGTCGCGTGCAGCGTGGCGAACGGGCCGTCGACCACCATGACGGAGTCGGAGACCTCGAAGTCCGCGACCTCGATCGGCTTCTTCGCGGCGCCACCGCCGGCGGCGGCCGGGGTGCCGGCGGCGACGGCCTCGGCCTCGGCGCGGGCCACGACGGCCGGGGCGAGCATGTTCTCGACCTCGGTCATCGACAGCGGGACCGGCTGGTGGCTGTGCCCGACGAAGCCGGTGACCGACGGGGTGTGGCGGACCGCGGCCCACGACTCGTCGGTGAGGTCCATGCGGACCAGGACGTAGCCGGGGAGGACGGTGCGCTTGACCATCTTGCGCTGGCCGTTCTTGATCTCCGCGACCTCCTCGGTGGGGACCACGATCTCGTGGATGTAGTCCTCCATGTTGAGGGAGATGATGCGGTTCTCGAGGTTCGACTTCACCCGGTTCTCCATGCCGGAGTAGGTGTGCACGACGAACCAGTCGCCCGGCTTGGCCCAGAGCTCGCGGCGGAACGCCTCGAGCGGGTCGTTCTCGTCCGCCTCGTCAGCGGTGTCCGCGGCGGAGGGCTCCTCGTCGCCCTCGGCGTGGGACATCTCGATGCTCGAGGCGCCGCCGTCGTCGGTGTCGTCGAGGCCCATGTCCTCGTCGGTGTCCTCGTCGGTGACCTCGGCGTCCAGGCGGGGGTCGTCCTCGACCTCGGGGCCGTCGTTCGGCTCGCCGTACTGGTCCTCGAGGCTGGGGTCGACCTGGGGGCTGTCGACCTCGGGGGTCGTCTCCTCGGTCTCGACCGAGTCGTTCTCCTGCTCAGACACGTACTGCTCCATCAGATTGCGGGTGGTGGCGTGGCCGGACTCAACCGGAGAAGATCGCGAAGGTGAGCTTGCCGAAGCCCAGGTCGAGCAGCGACACGATCGTCATGAGGACGACGACGAACACCATGACCACGATGAAGTACGTGACCAGCTGCTCCTGGGTCGGGTAGACGACCTTCCGGAGCTCCGCGACCACCTGCCGGTAGAACGTCGGGAGACTGGTGCGCTTCTGGGAGCTCCCTCCGCGCGGTCCACGGACTGCCTTGCTGTCCGGCACGTCCTCTCACCTCTCCTCGTCGTCGCCGACCTGTTGGTCGTCCTTGCAGGGCACGAGGGACTTGAACCCCCAACCTTCGGTTTTGGAGACCGATGCTCTGCCAGTTGAGCTAGTGCCCTTCGCCGGCGGCCCCGACCAGCCCGCCTCCGGGCGCGACTGATCCTGTGGGAATCCACCGAACGTGGAGTCTACGGGGTCACGTCACGCCGAGTCCAAACCGGCTGACGGGACCGCCGCGAGCCCGCCCTACGATGGTGCCATGACGTCCCCCGAGACCTCCCCTCGCTCCCGCCGCGTCTCCCGCCGGATCGGCGCGATCGCCGAGTCCGCGACGCTGAAGGTCGATGCGAAGGCCAAGGCGCTCAAGGCCGAGGGCCGGCCGGTCATCGGGTTCGGGGCCGGCGAGCCGGACTTCCCGACGCCCGACTACATCGTCGAGGCGGCCGTCGAGGCGGCCCGCGACCCGCGGAACCACCGCTACACCCCGGCCGGTGGCCTGCCGGAGCTGAAGAAGGCGATCGTCGCCAAGACCCGGCGCGACAGCGGCCTCGAGGTCGAGCCGGCCCAGGTGCTGGTCACCAACGGCGGCAAGCAGGCGATCTACGAGGCGTTCGCGACGATGCTCGACCCGGGCGACGAGGTGATCGTGCCGGCGCCGTACTGGACGACCTACCCGGAGGCCATCCAGCTGGCCGGCGGTACGCCGGTCGAGGTGCTCGCCGACGAGACCCAGGACTACAAGGTCACCGTCGAGCAGCTCGAGGCGGCGCGCACCGATCGCACCAAGGTGCTGCTGTTCGTGTCGCCGTCGAACCCGACCGGCGCGGTCTACACGAAGGACGAGATCCGCGCGATCGGCGCGTGGGTCGAGGAGCACGGACTCTGGGTCCTGACCGACGAGATCTACGAGCACCTCGTGTATGACGGGGTCGAGACCGGGTCGCTGCCGGTGCTGTGCCCCGAGCTCGCCGAGCACACCGTCGTCGTCAACGGGGTCGCCAAGACCTACGCGATGACCGGCTGGCGGGTCGGCTGGATGATCGGCCCGGCCGACCTGATCAAGGCCGCGAGCAACCTGCAGTCGCACGCGACGTCGAACGTCGCCAACGTGTCGCAGCGCGCCGCGCTCGCCGCCCTCGAGGGCGACCTCGACGCGGTCGAGGAGATGAAGGCCGCCTTCGACCGGCGCCGCAGGACGATCGTCGCCATGCTCAAGGAGATCGACGGCGTCGTCTGCCCGATGCCCGGCGGCGCCTTCTACGCCTACCCCCAGGTCAAGGGCCTGCTCGGCAAGGAGCACGGCGGCCGGATGATCGCGACGTCGGCCGAGCTCGCCGAGTACATCCTCGACGAGGCGGAGGTGGCCGTGGTGCCGGGCGAGGCGTTCGGCTCCCCCGGCTACCTGCGACTGTCGTACGCGTTGGGCGACGACGACCTGGTCGAGGGCGTCACGCGGCTCCAGAAGCTCTTCGCCTAGCCCGGGTGCGCGACCTCCACACCCTTCCGAAGGCGCACCTGCACCTGCACTTCACGGGGTCGATGCGGCACTCGACGCTGCTCAAGCTGGCCGAGCGCGACGGCATCGTGCTGCCCGACCAGCTCGCCGAGGACTGGCCGCCGACGCTGTCCGCCGCCGACGAGAAGGGCTGGTTCCGCTTCCAGCGCCTGTACGACGTGGCGCGGTCGGTGCTGCGCACCGAGGCCGACGTCCGCCGGCTGGTGCTCGAGGCGGCCGAGGACGACGTGCGCGACGGCGGCCGGTGGCTGGAGATCCAGGTCGACCCCAGCGGGTACGGCGCCCGCTTCGGCGGGGTCACCGCGTTCACCGACCTGGTCCTGGACGCGGTCCGCGAAGCGTCGGCCGCGACCGGCCTCGGCATGGCGGTGGTGATCGCGGCGAACCGCACCCGGCACCCGCTCGACGCGCGCACGCTCGCCCGCCTCGCCGTGCAGTACGCCGGGCGCGGGGTGGTCGGGTTCGGCCTCTCCAACGACGAGCGGCGCGGCCGCACCGGCGACTTCGCGCCGGCGTTCCGGATCGCCGAGCGGGGCGGCCTGCTGCTCGCGCCGCACGGCGGCGAGCTCCGCGGGCCCGAGCACATCCGGCTGTGCCTGGACGACCTGGGCGCCCAGCGACTCGGCCACGGTGTCCGTGCGGCGGAGGACCCCGCGCTCCTGGAGCGCATCGTGGCGGCGGGCGTCGCGCTGGAGGTCTGCCCGGTCTCGAACGTCGCCCTGGGCGTCTACTCCGACCTCACCTCCGTCCCGCTGCCGACGCTGCTCGACGCGGGCGCCACGGTCGCCCTGGGCGCCGACGACCCGCTGCTGTTCGGATCCCGGCTCGCCGGCCAGTACGCGACCATGCGCGCCGCCCACGAGCTCTCCGACGCCCAGCTGGCCGAGCTGGCCCGGATGTCGGTGCGCGCGTCCCGGGCGCCCGACGACGTCCAGGCCGCGATCCTCGGGGACATCGACGTCTGGCTGGCGGCTCCACCGGGTCCGGGTCAGCCTGCGAAGATGGGGCCATGAGCGACGCCGAGCCCCCGGGCCCGAACCCGTACCAGCCGCAGCAGCCCCCGCAGCCCCCGCAGCAGCAGAACCCCTACTACCCGCAGGGTCAGCAGCCGCAGCAGCCGTACGGGTACCAGCAGCAGCCCGCCGGCTACGGCCAGCCGCAGTACCCGGCAGCGCCGTACAGCTACACGCCCCCGGCCCCGGCGCACCCGTCGGCGAACACGGCGATGGTGCTCGGCATCATCGCGCTGGCCGGCATCGTGACGTGCAGCGGCCTGACGCTCGTGCTCGCGCCGTTCGCGTGGGCGATCGGGAGCAAGGCGGTCCGCGAGATCGACGCCAACCCCACGATGTACGGCGGCCGCAGCGCGGCGTCGGCCGGCAAGGTGATGGGCATCATCGGCACGATCCTGCTGATCCTCGGGATCATCGCCATCATCGCCGTCGTCGCGCTGGTGGTCGTCAGCGACACGTCGACGACCTACTCGACCTACTAGCGGGAGCCCGCTAGAGCGCGCAGCCCACCAGCACCGGCTCGTTGACGAGCCGGATGCCGAACCGCGCCTCGACGCCGTCGCGGACCTCCCGCGCCAGCGCCAGCAGGTCGGCGGTCGTGGCGCCGCCCCGGTTGGTGAGCGCCAGCGTGTGCTTGCCCGAGACGGCGACGCGGTCGGTGCCGTGACCCCGCGCGAACCCGGCGTGCTCGATCAGCCACGCGGCGCTGGTCTTCACGGTGCCGTCGGGCTGCGGCCAGGCGGGCGCCCCGTCCGGTACGGCGTCGGCGGCGACGACCGGGTTGGTGAAGAACGAGCCCGCGCTCCACGTGTCGTGGTCGGCCGGGTCGAGGACCATGCCCTTGCCGCCGCGCAGCGCCAGGACCGCCCGGCGGACCTCGGCGAGCGGGGCCCGCTCCCCCACCGCGACGCCCAGGGCGCGCGCGAGCTCGGCGTACGCCACCGGGCCACCGAGCGAGCCCTGCCGCAGCTGGAAGGTGACCGACAGGACGACGTGCCGGCCGGGGTCGGCCTTGAAGCGCGAGGTGCGGTAGCCGAAGCCGCAGTCGGCGTTCGCGAAGGTGCGCACGCCGCGCAGCGTGCGGTCCCAGACCCGGACCGAGGCGATGGTCTGGCTGACCTCCTGGCCGTACGCGCCGACGTTCTGGATCGGCGTCGCGCCGACGGAGCCGGGGATGCCGGACAGCGCCTCGACGCCGGCCCACTCCTTCTCGACCGCGAGCGCGACCAGGTCGTCCCAGCCCTCCCCCGCCGCCACGGTGACCAGCACCCCACCGCAGGAGACGCCGTCCTCGACGTCCGGGCTCACCCCCCGGGTCACGACCTCCACGACCGTGCCGTCGAAGCCCGCGTCGGCGACGACCAGGTTGCTGCCGCCGCCGAGGACCAGGACCGGCTCGCCGGCCGCGTCGGCCGCGGACACCGCGGCGACCAGCTCCTCCTCGGTGGTCGCGCGCACCCAGTGCGCGGCCGGGCCCCCGAGCCGCAGCGTGGTGTGGTCGGCGAGCCGCTCAGCCATCGGCAGCGGCACGGACGACGGCCTTCGGCATGCCGAGCACCTTCTCGCCGGCGCACGTGACGGTCAGGGCCACCGTGGTGAGGCCGTCGGCCTCGGAGGCCGCGCCGGCGACCTCCACCTCGACCCCGCCCTCGGCGGGGACGACCACCGGGTTGGTGAACCGGCACCCCAGACTGACGACCTCGGCACCCGGGAACCACGTCTCGACCGCACGGGCGGCGAGCGCCATCGTGTACATGCCGTGCGCGATCACGCCGGGGAGCCCGACGCTGGCGGCCACCTGCTCGTCCTGGTGGATCGGGTTGTGGTCGCCGCTGGCCTCGGCGTAGCGGACCAGGTCGGCGCGGGTGATCGTGTAGGTCTGGGTCTCCAGGCCCGAGGGCGCCGTCATGCGGCGCCCCGGTGGACGAGCGTGGCGCCGGTCGAGCAGACCGGGGCGCCGGACTCGTCGGTGATCAAGCTGGTGGTGCCGATGATGTCGTTGCCGGCGATCTGGCGCAGGCTGGCGACGGTCAGGGTCGCGGTGAGGACGTCGCCGGGCACGATCGGCCGCTCGTAGGTGAACCGCTGGTCGCCGTGCACGATCCGGAACAGGTCGAGCGACTCGGCCTCGAGGAAGGCGTTCATGGCGTCGAAGGCGAGCACGATCGGGAACGTCGCGGGCGCCGGGCCGCCGTCGTACGTGCCGCCGATGGCCGCGGCGAACCTCCCGATGTTCTCCTCGGTCACCGCATAGGGTCGGGTGGGTGGGAAGACCCGGCCGACGAGGGACTGGTCGACTGGCATGCACCCAAACTATCGGGTGGCTGCTGGCGCTGGTGCTGCTGGCCGCGGGCTGCACCGCCGCCGACCCGGGCCCGCGTCCCGACCGGCGGTCCGGCTGCGGGCCGATCTCCTTCGACGACGTCCGCGGCACGCCCCCGACGTACCTCGAGCGGGACGAGCTGGACCGGTTCCCCAACGACCACGCGGTCTGCGCCGGCGTGTGGCTGCGGACCGGCCACGGCTTCGTGCCGCAGGGGGTGGTCGTCGAGGGCCGGACCGCGTTCGTGAGCGGCTTCGACGGTGACGCGCCGCTGCACTACCGCTACTGCATCGTGGAGCGGTACGACGTCCGCACCGGTGAGCGGCTCGACCGGCTCGACCCCGTGGCCGGACAGGTCGGCGACCGCGACCCGCTGAAGTGCCGGCACGGCGGCGGGCTGGTGCGCGACGAGCACGGGCTGTGGCTCGTCGAGACCAGCCGGCTGTGGCTGATCGACCCCGAGACCCTCGAGGTGCAGCGGGTGTGGGCCCTGGCGCCGCCGCTGCGTGGCTCGTTCTCGCTCATCGACGGGCGCGGCCGGATCGGCATCGGCCGGTGGTACCCGCACCGGCCCGCGCAGGTGGACTGGTTCGACCCCGGCGCGATCGCGTCCAGCACGGTCCTCGACATCACGCCCGCGATGTCGTCCGGCCACACGGCCGCCCCCCGGGCGACGCAGGGCGCGGTGTGGGCGGCGCTGGGTGGCCGGTCCGCCGCGGCGTGGTTCGCGCAGTCGGTGACCCGGTGCGGGATCCTCGCCGGGCCGGACGGCGCCCGCCGCCGGGCCTTCGTGCCGGGCGCGGAGGGCATGGACCTGGTCGGCGACTCGCTCTGGGTGGTCAGCGAGTCTGGCACCCGGCACTACCAGCAGCTGGGCGGGCGGCCCGTCGTACCGCAGCTGCTGCGGCTGGACGTCTCCGACTTCGGGTCCTGGCGGCGGCCGCAGTGCAGCGTCTGAGCCGCCCGGGCGGCGGCTCGTGCGCAATTGAACGATCAGACTGCCCGGACCCGCCGGTAACCAAGGCTGGGCGTTCAATTGCGCTCGAACGACCGGCTCCCAGACATGACGAAAGCCCGCCGAGCGTGCTCGGCGGGCTTCGACGAAGCTGCGATCAGAGGATGATCAGCGGACGTTCAGCGGGTCTCGCGGTGCAGGGTGTGCTTGCGGTCCCGCGGGCAGAACTTCTTCATCTCCAGCCGGTCGGGGTCGTTCCGCCGGTTCTTCTTGGTGATGTAGTTCCGCTCCTTGCACTCGACGCAGGCGAGCGTGATCTTGGGGCGAACGTCGGAGCTCTTGCTGGCCACGGGAAGTCCTTGGTAGTCGGTACAGGTGTCGCTGATTCTGAGTAGCGGGGGCGGGACTCGAACCCGCGACACCACGATTATGAGCCGTGTGCTCTAACCACCTGAGCTACCCCGCCACGGGCACGGCTGCGCAGACCAGAGTATCCGGTCCGCCCAGCGTCCTGCCCAGAGCCCCTTTACGGAATCGAACCGTAGACCTTCTCCTTACCATGGAGACGCTCTGCCGACTGAGCTAAAGGGGCAACGACGGAGAACAATACACAGCCCCTCGGCGATGGAGAAATCGAGGCCGGGGCGCCCGATTCCGCCCGCCGATCAGCCCCCGATCAGCCCGCGATCAGCCCGCGATCAGCCCGCGATCGAGGCCCAGGGAGCCGCTTCCTCGAGCTCGTAGGCGAGCTCCAGGAGGGTCGACTCCCGGCCGGCGCCGGCGGAGAACATCATCCCCTGCGGGAGCCCGGACGCGGTGGTCGCGAGGGGCAGCGACACCGCCGGGTCGCCGGTCGCGTTCTGCCACGGGGTGAACGCGACCCAGTCGAGGATCCGCTCCATCACGGTCTCGTAGTCGTTGCTCGGGTCCAGGTGGCCGACCCGGGGCGTGGTGAGCGCGAGCGTGGGCGTCAACGCCACGTCGTACCGCCGGTGGAAGTCGGCGGAGATCCGCGGGAGCCGGCGCAGCCGGCTGATCGCGCCGGGCAGCCGGTGCAGCCGGGTCCGGCAGTGCCGCTCCAGGCCCAGGGTCAGGTTGTCGAGGCGGGTGCGGTCGAACGACGGCCCCAGCGTGCGCCGGCCGGTGCGCACGATCATCATCGCGAGCATCGCCCAGTACAGGAGGAAGTCGTCGGGCACGGTCGCCGGCGCCGGGTGCGGCACCTGCTCGACCTCGTGGCCGAGCTCCTCCAGCAGCTTCGCGGTCTTGAGGGTGAGGTCGACCACCTCCGGCTCCGCGGCGCGGCCGATGCCGGACGTGTGGACGGCGATCCGCAGCCGGGTGCGGCCCGGGCGGGTGACGTCGCCGATCGGCGGGAGCTGGAGCGCCCGGTAGACGTGCTCGGCCTCGCGGAGGAACGCGGCCGTGTCGCGCACGGACCGGGTCAGCACGCCGTCCGAGACGATCCGGATCGGCATCTGCCGGCTCAGCTTGTCCTGGGCGAGCCGGTCGCGCGTGGGCTTGAGGCCCACGAGGCCGTTGACGGCCGCGGGGATGCGGATCGAGCCGCCGCCGTCGTTGCCGTGCGCGAGGGGTACGGCGCCGGCCGCCACCAGCGCCCCCGTCCCGGCCGACGACGCCCCGGCGGTGTGGGCGGGGTTCCACGGCGAGCGGACCGGGCCCAGCCGCGGGTGCTCGGCCGACGGGCTGAACCCGAACTCGGAGAGCTGGGTCTTGCCGATCGGGACGAGCCCGGTGGCGAGGAACATCCGGGCGAAGTCGCCGTCCCGCGGGACCGGCCGGCCGCGGTAGGCGTCGCAGCCCTGCTGCGTCGGCATGTTCGCGACGTCGACGTTGTCCTTGAGGTACGTCGGGACCCCGGCGAAGAACCCGCCGCGCGGGTCGCGCGCCTCGGCGCGGGCGCGGTCGTAGGCCACGTAGGACAGGGCGTTGAGCTCGGGCTGGAGGCGCTCGGTCCGGGCGATGGCCGCCTCGATCACCTCGGGGATCGACACCTCCCCCTCCTGGATCGCGTGGACCAGGCCGACCGCGTCGCGGTCGCCGAGGGCGTCGTCGTCGAAGGCGTGTACTCGGGTCACGACCCGAGATTAGTGCTCCTCAGAACGCCTGCGGGCCGAAGCGGTAGTACGCGAGCAGCACGCACAGCGCGACCAGCGCGAGCGTGCGCAGCACCTCGGGGAAGAGCTCTCCGCGACGGACGTGCGTGACCAGCTCCGGCACCGTCACCGCGGCGAGGACGACCGCCGCGAACGGAGCGACGTACGGGACCAGGAGGCCGAGCGCGCCGACCACCTCGGCCCCGCCCAGCAGCCGGAGCGCGCGCTCGGACCAGTCCGCCGCCCACGGCATGCCCGCGGTGGCGATCTCCTCACGGGAGCGGGTCAGCTTGAGCGCGCCGGTGCCGAGGAAGACCGCCGCCAGGAAGCCGGCGAGGATCCAGAGCCAGGTGTTCGCATCCACGGCTGGAGGTTAGGCCAGGGCGGCGAGGCGTGCGTCCACCGCCACCGGGGCCAGCACGTGGTCGAGGGCGAGCGCGCCGCAGCCGACCACGCCGGCGCGGTCGCCGTGGACCGCCGGGAGGAACTGGAGGTCGCGGGTGGCCAGCGGAGCGGAGCGCCGATAGACGCTCTCCCGCACGCCCGCGAGGTAGAACTCGAACGCCGCGGCCATGTCGCCGCCGATCACGACGGCGGCCGGGTTGAGCAGGTTGATCGCGACCGCGAGCACCTCCCCGAGCTCGCGGCCGCTGTCGCGCAGCAGGCCCCGGGCGAAGGAGTCCCCCTGCAGCGCGAGCGCGACCAGGTCGCGCACGTGCTCGACCGGCACGCCCTGGTCTCCCTCGGCGGCCATCCGGGTGACCAGGGCCCAGCCGGCCGCGATCGTCTCCAGGCAGCCGGTCGCGCCGCACCGGCAGGCCAGGTCGCCGGCGGCGTCCACGACCGTGTGCCCGATCTCGCCGGCGGCACCCAGGTGCCCGCTGAGCACCCGGCCGTCGGCGATGATCCCGAGGCCGAGCCCGGTCGAGGCCTTGACGACCAGCACGTCGTCGAGGCCACCGGCTCCGCCGAGCAGCTCCGAGCGGGCCAGCACGTCGGCGTCGTTGGCGACGAACAGCGGGGCGTCGGCGACGCCGGCGAAGTACGGCGCGAGCTCGACGCCGTCCCAGCCCGACATCACCGGCGAGCCGATGGAGAGGCCGCGGACGGAGTCCAGGGTGCCGGGCAGGCTCAGGCCGATGCCGAGCACCGGCGGCTCCCCCCGATCGGCCTGCGCGGCGTCCAACAGGCCGGTGAGCCGCTGCGCGACGTCGGGGAGCAGGTCGTCGGGGCCCACCCCGACCTCGTGGTCACGGGAGTCGGCGGCCAGCTCCTGGCCGTCCAGGTCGAGCACGGCCAGCTGGCTGCGGGACCGGCCGATCGCCACCGCGAGCACGACCCCGGCGTCCTTGTTGAACACCAGCGCTCCCGGCGGGCGGCCGCCGGTCGAGGCCAGCTCCTCGCCGATCAGCAGCAGGCCGGCGTTCGTCAGCGCGCTGACCCGGGCGGTCACCGCGGTCCGGGACAGGCCGGTCAGCGCGCGGAGCTGGGAGCGGGTCGCGGCGCGGCCGGTGCGCACGAGCTCGAGCAGCTCGCCGGCCGTCGCCGGCGCCGCGGTCTCGCGGGTCTCCACCACCTGGATCACGCGGGTGAGCATAAACCGCTCTTCTTTGATCCGAAAAAGACTTATGTTGTGCTTGCATCACTCCTAACTCGTTCCTACGGTGGTTCACATGGACATCCCGGCCGCTCCGCACGTGCTCCCGGACACGTGCGACTTCACGGTCTTCGGCGGCACCGGCGACCTCGCGCTCCGCAAGCTGCTGCCGGCGCTCTACCACCGCGACCTCGAGGGCCAGCTGCCCGGCGACTACCGGATCCTCGGCGTCTCCATGTCCGACCTCGACGCCGACGGCTGGCGCGACCAGGTGCGCGCCGCCCTGCGGACCCACGTCGACCCGACCGACCTGTACGACGGCGCGATCGACCGCTTCCTCGGCCGGCTGCACCACCTGAGGCTGGACGCGCAGAACCCCGAGGACTGGGACCGGCTGCACGCGCTGCTCAAGGACCGCCCGAACCCCGAGGCCGCGGTGCGGGTCTTCTACCTGGCGGTGGCGCCGCGGCTCTTCGGCGCGATCTGCCAGCGCCTCGACGAGATCGGCGTCGTCGACGAGCACGCCCGGGTGGTGCTGGAGAAGCCGATCGGCCACGACCTGGCCTCCGCGCGCGAGGTCAACGACGCGGTCGGCCGGGTCTTCGAGGAGTCCCGGATCTTCCGGATCGACCACTACCTCGGCAAGGAGAGCGTCCAGAACCTCCTGGTCACCCGCTTCGCCAACACCTTCCTCGAGCCGCTGTGGAGCTCGCACTGGGTCGACCACGTGCAGATCACGGTGTCGGAGACCGTCGGCGTCGGCGGCCGGGGTGCCTACTACGACCACGCCGGCGCCCTGCGCGACATGGTGCAGAACCACCTCCTCCAGCTGCTCTGCCTGGTCGCGATGGAGCCACCGACGTACGTCGGCCGGGAGACCGTCCGCGACGAGAAGCTCAAGGTGCTGCAGGCGCTGAAGCCGATGACGCCCACGGACGTCGACCACGACACGGTCCGCGGCCGGTACGCCGCCGGCCTGGTCGACGGCGAGCCGGTCCCGTCGTACTCCGACGACCTGGGCCACTCCGGATCGCGGACCGAGACGTTCGTCGCTCTCAAGACCGAGGTCCAGAACTGGCGTTGGGCGGGCGTGCCGTTCTACCTGCGCACCGGCAAGCGGATGGACCGCCGGGTCTCGGAGATCGTCGTGGTCTTCAAGCAGCCGCCGCACTCGATGTTCCCCGGCGCGGAGGGGGCGACCCCGCCCAACCGGCTGCACATCCTGGTCCAGCCCGACGAGGGCATGCGGCTGCACCTGACCGCGAAGGAGCCGGGCCCGGGCGGGTACCGGCTGCGCCCGGTGTCGTTGGACCTCCGCTACGCCGCCGCGTTCGACGTGCGGCTGCCCGACGCCTACGAGCGGCTGCTCATGGACGTCATCCGGGGCAACCCGACGCTGTTCATGCGCCGCGACGAGGTCGAGGCCGCGTGGACCTGGACCGAGCCGATCCTCCAGCGCTGGGCGAGCTCGCCCGACCGCCCGAAGCGGTACGCCGCGGGCACCGACGGACCCACCGCCGCCGCGACGCTCCTCGAGCGCGACGGCCGAACCTGGCAGGAGCCCGACCAGTGAACAGCCTCCACCCCACGGTCGCCGAGGTGACCGCCCGCATCGCCGAGCGCAGCGCGACCGCCCGCGGCGAGTACCTCGCCCGCATCCGGGCCGCCGGTGACGCCGGACCCGCGCGCGGCCGACTGGCCTGCGCCAACCTCGCGCACGGCTTCGCGGCGTCCGACGCCGACGGCAAGCGCGCGCTGCGCGGGCGCGCCAAGCCGAACCTGGCGATCGTGACGTCGTACAACGACATGCTCTCGGCGCACCAGCCGTACCGCGACTACCCCGACGCGCTGAAGAAGGCGGTCGTGCGGGCCGGCGGCGTCGCCCAGGTCGCCGGCGGCGTGCCCGCGATGTGCGACGGCATCACCCAGGGCCGCGACGGCATGCAGCTCTCGCTCTACAGCCGCGACGTGATCGCGATGTCGGCCGCGATCGCGCTCTCGCACGACATGTTCGACGGCGCGCTGATGCTCGGCGTCTGCGACAAGATCGTGCCGGGACTGCTGATCGGCGCGCTGTCGTTCGGCCACCTGCCGACGGTGTTCGTCCCAGCCGGTCCGATGGCGTCCGGGCTCGCGAACAGCGAGAAGGCGCGCGTCCGGCAGCTGTACGCCGAGGGCAAGGTCGACCGCGACGAGCTGCTCGAGGCCGAGGCCGCGTCGTACCACTCGGCCGGCACCTGCACGTTCTACGGGACGGCGAACTCCAACCAGCTGCTGATGGAGGTGCTCGGCCTGCACCTGCCGGGGTCGTCGTTCGTGAACCCGGGGACCCCGCTGCGCGACGCGCTGACCCGCGCCGCCGGCCGCCGCGCCACCGAGCTGACTCGGCAGGGCGGCGAGCCGACGCCGATCGGCGAGATCGTCGACGAGAAGGCGATCGTCAACGCCTGCGTCGCGCTGCTGGCCAGCGGCGGCTCGACCAACCACACCATCCACCTCGTCGCGATCGCCCGCGCGGCCGGGATCGCGCTGACGTGGGACGACCTCTCCGACCTCTCGGCCGTGGTGCCGCTGCTGTGCCGGATCTACCCGAACGGCGAGGCGGACGTGAACCACTTCCACGCCGCCGGCGGCATCGCGTTCCTCGTGCACACCCTGCTGCGGGCCGGCCTGCTGCACGAGGACGTGCGCACGGTCGCCGGCCCGGGGCTGACGCACTACACCCGCGAGCCCGTCCTGCGTGGCGAGGACCTGACGTGGGAGGAGGGTCCGAAGGAGACGCTCGACACGTCGGTCCTGCGCCCGGCGTCGGAGCCATTCAGCAAGGACGGCGGGCTGCGGGTGCTGCGCGGGCCGCTCGGCCGGTCGGTGATCAAGACGTCGGCGGTCAAGCCCGAGCACCGGCTGGTGACCGCGCCCGCTGTCGTCTTCGACGACCAGCACGACTTCCTCGAGGCGTTCGCCGCCGGGCGGCTGGACGGCCGCGACCTCGTCGCGGTGATCCGCTACCAGGGCCCGGCCGCCAACGGGATGCCCGAGCTGCACAAGCTCACGCCCGCGCTCGGCGTGCTCCAGGACCGCGGCCAGCGGGTCGCGATCGTCACCGACGGCCGGATGTCCGGCGCGTCCGGCAAGGTCCCGGCCGCGATCCACGTGACGCCCGAGGCCGCGCTCGGCGGGCCGCTCGCCCGGGTGCAGGACGGCGACCTGATCACCGTCGACGCCGACGGCGGCCTGCTCGACCTGCACGTCGACCACGAGTCGTTCGTGCGCCGGCCGGCCACCGGCCGCGCGCCGCAGGGCGCGGAGTGGTCGGGCACCGGCCGCGAGCTGTTCGCGGCGTTCCGCGCCACCGTCGGGTCGGCCGAGGCCGGCGCCAGCGTCTTCCCCGGCGTCGGTGCTCCGGGTCAGGAAGCGCCCGTCGTCCAGCCCGCCTGACCCGGCCGTCGGGTCCGGCGCTCGCCGCGGACGCCGCCGCTCTGCTTCGCTGAGGTGTGCGCACCCTCCCCGACCGGCGGTACGACGTCGCCCTGCCCACCCACGTAGTGCGGGTCCTCGAGTGGGGGCCGGAGGACGGGCCGCTCGTGGTGGCGCTGCACGGCTTCCCCGACACCGCCCTGACCTGGCGCCGGCTCGCGCCGCTGCTGGCCGGCGCCGGCTGGCGGGTCGCGGCGCCGTACTCGCGGGGGTACGCGCCGTCCGGCATCCCGGACGACGGCGACTACTCGGTGCGGGCACTGGCCGGTGACGCGGTGGCGTTCCACGAGCTGCTGCACGGCGACGCGCGGTCGGTGCTGCTCGGCCACGACTGGGGCGCGATCACGACCAACGCGGTCGCGGGCGACGCGGCGTCGCCGTACGCCAAGCACGTGTCGCTGGCGGTGCCGCCGTTCCCCGCGATGAGCCCGTCGCTCCGCACGGCCACCACCTGGGCCGCGGCGATGGCGCGGCAGCCGTGGCACTCCTGGTACCTCGCGTTCAACCAGGTGCCGGGCCTGGCCGAGCGCCGGTTCCCCTGGCTGGCGGCCCGGCTGTGGCGGTCCTGGTCGCCGGGGTACGACGCCGCCGAGGACCTCGCGCACCTGCGCGACGCCGTACCGGACCGGGCGCACGCCCGGGCCGTCGTCTCCTACTACCGCGCGCTGCTCGGCACCGGCATCGCGCCCGCGCTGGCCGAGCCGGTGCGGCCGCTGCTGGTCCTGCACGGAGCCGACGACCGCTGCCTGGAGGCCGGCGTGGCCCGGGTCGCCGGGGCGACGACCGTCGGCGGCGCCGGGCACTTCCTCCAGCTCGAGCAGCCCGAGAAGGTCGCGGCGTCGATCCTCAGCTTCCTCTCCTGAAGCAGCCCACGACGTGCGGGTCGAAGACCCCGATCGCCTCCATCAAGGCGTACATCGTGGTCGGCCCGACGAACGCGAACCCGCGCTTCTTCAGGCCCTTCGAGAGCGCGACCGACTCGGCGGACGTGGTCGCGTGCTCGGTCGGCGGCCGGTCCGGCGCGAACGAGAGCACGAAGGCCTCGAGCCCGTCCTCCTCGCGGAGCGCGACCGTGGCCCGCGCGTTGGTGACCGCGGCCTCGATCTTGAGCCGGTTGCGCACGATCCGCGGCTCCTGCATCAGCCGCTCGACGTCCGGCGGGCCGAAGGCGGCGATCGCGTCCGCGTCGAAGCCGTGGAACACCTCGCGGAACGCCGGCCGCTTGTGGAGGATCGTCGACCAGGACAGCCCGGACTGGAACGCCTCCAGCGTGAGCCGCTCGAGGTACGCGGACTCCCCGCTCACCCGGTTGCCCCACTCGGTGTCGTGGTAGTCGCGCATCACGCCGGGGCCGCCGGCCCACGGGCAGCGGGCGACGCCGTCCTCGCCTGTCACCGGTCCCATGCCGACATCCTTCATGAGAACGCCGACACCGGGTGAACCACCGCGGGCCGGGAACCGTGTCGAGGGCATGTCGACCTCCACGCACCGGGTCCTCGCCGTCGTCAGCGGCCTCGCGCTGACGGCCGCGGGCACCCTCGTCAGCGCTCCCACCGATGCCTCCCCCGCCCCCCGGGCCTCCGTCCAGCGGCTGGAGGCCACGCTCCGGCCCAGCGGCGACCCGGACGGGTCGGGCGAGGCCCACTTCACGCTCAACAAGGCCCGCAAGAAGGTCTGTGCCACCGTCACCTGGCAGAACATCGAGCAGCCCGACTCCGCGCACATCCACCGGACATCCGACGGCGGCATCGTCGTCGACCTGTCCGGCGCGGTCACGGGCGGCTCGAAGTGCCGCACCGGCGTCTCGAAGCGCGTGATCAAGAAGCTGCTCGCACACCCCGAGCGGTACTACTTCAACGTGCACAACCCGACGTACCCGGCGGGTGCGATCCAGGGGACGCTGACCCGGTGACCCTCAGCGCCGTTCCCGCAGCCGCGCGTTCGGCAGCGGCGGCGCCGGGATCGGCGGCAGCTCGTCGCCGACCGGGATCCCGAACCACCCGTCGACCAGGCCGGCGTCGGTGACCTGCGCCTGCCACCGGTCCCGCCAGTCGACGACCTCCTCGTGCGTGCGCGCCACGATGTTCCACCACATCACGATCGCCTCGCCGAACGGCGGGCCGCCGAGCAGCAGCAGCCGCACGGGCTCGTCGTACGACGTCAGCGTGACCGTGTCCCGGCCCGGCGGGACGTAGGCGAGGTCGCTCGGCTTCGTGTCGACGCCGGCGACGCCGAGCACCCCGGTGTCGACGAGCACCCCGTGCTCGAAGGTGGGGTCGACCTCGAGGTCCAGGGTGGTCCCCGGACCGAGCAGCAGCTCGGCGCCGAGCAGCGGGGTGTAGGTCGGCACGGGCGAGGTGTCGCCGAGCAGCGAGCCCAGGAACACCCGCCCCTCCCAGCCGGGCCCGGTCACCGGGGTGGGCACGTGGTGGGCGAAGCCCGGGTCGGTGTGGCGGTCCCGGTCGGGGAGCGCCACCCAGAGCTGGGCGCCGTGCAGCGTCGTGGTCGCCGGGGTCGACACCTCGGAGTGGCTGATGCCGCGGCCGGCGGTCATCAGGTTCACCTCGCCGGGACGCACCATCGCGTGGTGGCCGGCGCTGTCGCGGTGCTCGACCTCCCCGGTGAACAGCCAGCTCACCGTCTGCAGGCCGGTGTGGGGGTGCGGCGGGACCCGCATGCCGCCCGTGTCGGCGACGTCGTCCGGGCCGTAGTGGTCGACGAAGCACCAGGCGCCGATCAGCGACCGGTGCCGCTGCGGGAGCGTCCGGCGCACCCGCATCGCGCGCGGGCCGCCGAGCGGCACGTCGCGCGGCGTCATGATCTCCACGCCGGCGGTCACGGCGCCCTCCGCGGTGACCTCGTCCGGGCGGTCCTCCAGGTTGCTCACGAGGCCATTCTGCGCCGAGCGGCAATAGTCCGTTCGCCCCTGTCGGAGCCCGTCGTGCGGCGCTACCTTGCGAGTGCCCGTCGCATCGAGGAGGTCCCATGTCCGGCAACGCTCCCCCGCCCCCCGACCAACCGCAGTCCTTCCCGCCCCCGCCGGCCCCGCCGGGCGTGCCCCGCCCGGGCGAGCTGCTCGAGCGGTTCCTCGCCCGGCTGATCGACGGCGTCATCCTCGGCGTCACGTTCGGGATCGTCGCCGGGGTGATCAGCGCGGTCTTCAACGGCTACCTCTACTGGTTCCTCACCGCGGTGATCAGCTCGGTCGGCTACCTGGCGTACTTCACGATCCTCGAGTCGAGCCGGGGCGCGACGATCGGCAAGCAGGTGCTCAAGCTCCGGGTCTTCGGGCCGGACGGCACGTCGCTGCCGACCCAGGAGCAGGCGCTGCGCCGCAACATCTGGACGGCGTTCGGGATCGCCGGGGTGGTGCCGATCGTCGGCTCGCTCATCGGTGGCCTCGCCAGCCTGGTCGCGGTGATCATGATCGCGGTGAACATCAGCAGCGACCCCGTCAACCGGCAGGGCTGGCACGACCGCTTCGCCGGTGGCACCCGGGTGGTCAAGATCGGCTGACCGGACGCCTCAGAACGGCATCGCGACGAACGGCGAGGCGTACTCGGCGTCGGCGGCCAGCCGGCGCTCCGCCTCGGCCGGATCGATCCGGCGCTGCTCGGCCTCCAGCAGGAGGCCGAGCAGGCCCACGTCGCCGGCGGTGGCGAGGCCGGTGACCTCGTCGTGGGCCAGCACCCAGGACACCGCGGCGGTGATGCGCGCCTGGTCCTCGTACGGCTCGTACCAGGTGGTGCGGTCACGCTCCGCGTCCGGCAGCCAGTTGCGCCGGGCGACGGTCTTGATCGTCATCAGGCCGGCGTCCTGGCGGCGTACCTCCGCGACGAGCGCCTGGTAGTCAGCCCGGTAGCGCTCGTCGCGCCAGAGCACGGGGTTGAGCGGCGTGAGCACGGTCGCGAACGGGTGCCGCCGCAGCGCCTCGAGGTGGGTCGCCGGCGCCTGGTCGCCGTGGCCGGTGATCCCCACCGCGCCGACCAGTCCCTCGTCCTGGGCGCGCAGCGCGGCCTCGAGCGCGCCGCCCGGGCCGACCGCCCGGTCCAGCTCGGCGAGGTCGCCGACGGCGTGCAGCTGGAGCAGGTCGACCCGGCCGGTCTGCAGTCGTTCGAGCGAGGCGTTGATCTCGCGCCACGCGGACTCCCGGTCCCGCCGGCCGGTCTTGGTCGCCAGGAAGACCCGGTCGCGGATCTCCGGCATCCAGGGGCCCAGCCGCAGCTCGGCGTCGCCGTAGTCCGCGGCCACGTCGAGGTGGTTGATCCCGCCGTCGAGGGCGTCCTGGATGGCCCGGTCGGCGACGTCCTGGGTGACGTCGGACAGCGCCGCGGCGCCGTAGATCAGCACCGAGCTCCGGTGCTCCAGCCGGCCGAGCCTGCGCGTCTCCATGCCCCCACTATCCCCCGGCGGGGGTGCTGCGGCTCCAGGTCCACGCGTAGGCGTCGTCCTCGACGGCGAGCGCGCCCTCGCCGAGGTCGAGCGGGGCGAAGGTGTCGACCATCACCGCGGTCTCCTCGAAGTACTCGGCACCCAGGGAGGCCTCGATCGCCGACGGCTGCGGGCCGTGGGCGTAGCCGCCGGGGTGCAGCGAGATCGAGCCGAGCCCGATGCCCGAGCCCTTGCGTGCCTCGTAGTCGCCGGCGACGTAGAACATCACCTCGTCGCTGTCGACGTTCGAGTGGTAGTACGGCACCGGGATCGCCAGCGGGTGGTAGTCCACCTTGCGGGGCAGGAAGTTGCAGATCACGAAGTTCCAGCCCTCGAAGACCTGGTGCACCGGCGGCGGCTGGTGGATCTTGCCGGTGATCGGCATGTAGTCCTCGAGGTTGAGCGTGTAGGGGTAGAGGCAGCCGTCCCAGCCGACCACGTCGAACGGGTGGGTGGCGTAGGTCATCCGGGTGCCGACGACGCCGGCGCTGGTCCGGTGCTTGACCAGCACCTCGACGCCCTCGCCGCCCCCGGACTCCGGGGAGACCGTGAACGGCTGCTCGGGCCCGTAGAGGTCGCGCTCGCAGTACGGCGCGTGCTCGAGCAGCTGGCCGTAGCGGGAGAGGTAGCGCTTCGGCGGCGCGATGTGGCTGTTCGCCTCGATCGGGTAGAGCCGGCTCGGCTCGGCCGGGACCCAGCGGTGCGTGGTGGCGCGCGGGATCACGACGTAGTCGCCGGCGCGGTAGCCGACCACGCCGAAGACGGTCTCGACGACCCCGGTGCCGCTCTCGACGAACACGCACTCGTCGCCGATGGCGTTGCGGTAGTACGGCGACGCCTCGGTCCCGGTCACGACGTACCCGATGCGGACGTCGTTGTTGCCGAGCACCAGGCGTCGGTCGGTGACCGGGTCGGTGCCGGTCTCGAGGTCGTGCAGCCGGAGGTGGCGGGGCTTGAGCGGGTGGTTGGGGGTGCGGCTCTGGTCGGGGAGCTCCCAGACCTCGCTCGCGACGATCGCTGACGGGACGCCGCGGTGGTAGAGGAGCGAGGAGTCGGACGAGAACCCCTCCTCGCCCATCAGCTCCTCGTAGTAGAGCCGCCCCGCGCCGTCCCGGAACTGGGTGTGCCGCTTCGGGGGCACCTCGCCGACCCGCCGGTAGTGCGCCATCGTGGCCTCCGTTCGGCTATCGAACACCTTCGTCCGCTATCTGCCTCATGGTTAGAGTAGCCAGCGTGTCAACGGAACCGCTCCCGCCGCGGTGGCGGGGCCTCGTCGACGACGCCGCGATCTTCCCGCCCGGCGACGTGCCGCTGGCCGCCGCCGCGGCCGCGCACCAGGCCCGTCGGGCGGCGCCGTACGCCGACCTGGTGGGCACCTTCGTGGCCCGCGACACCGACCTGCCGGACCTGAAGGCCACGCCGCTCGCGCTGTCGGTCGTCGTCACCGGCGGCGCCGGCAACATCGCCGGCACGGCGGCGCTGGCCCGCAAGCTGCACATCGCGGTCGAGGGTCTCGAGGTCGCGCTCCGCGACCCCGCCGACCCGGCCGGAGCCGCGCGCCGGGTGGCCGCGGCGGTCGACGCCGCGCGCGCCGACGGCCGGCTCGACGACCACGTGCCGGTGTTCGTGGAGATCCCCGCGTCCTCCTCGGAGCCGTCCTGGCTGGCGGCCGCCGACGAGGTCGCCGCGCATGAGTTCCGGCTCAAGCTCCGCACCGGCGGGCTGGAGGCGGCCGCCTTCCCGACCGCGGGCACCCTGGCCCGCTGGATCGACGCCGCGCTGGACCGCGAGACGCCGTTCAAGTGCACGGCGGGCCTGCACCGCGCCGTCCGGCACACCGGTGCCGACGGCTTCGAGCACCACGGCTTCCTCAACGTGCTGGTCGCGACCCGGCGGGCCTTCGACGGCGCACCCGTGGCCGACGTCGCGGCGATCCTGGAGGAGCGGGACGCTGCGCTGCTGCTGGGGGATGCCGACGAGCTGGATCGGGCACGACGGTGGTTCACGTCGTTCGGCTCGTGCTCGGTGACCGAGCCGCTCGACGACCTGATCGCCCTCGGACTGCTGGAGAAGCCGTGAAGACTCCCCTGACGACCTGGGTCCCCGGAGCCGCCGGCTCCCACTTCGACGTCGACAACCTGCCGTACGGCGTGTTCTCGCAGCCCGGCGAGGAGCCGCGGGTCGGCGTGCGGGTCGGCGACTTCGTCCTCGACCTCGCGCCGGTCGCGGCGGCCGAGATGCTGGACGTGCACCACGTGTTCGAGGAGCGCTCGCTCAACGCGCTGATGGCCGAGGGCCGCACCGTCCGGGAGTCCGTGCGGCGCTGGGTGACCGGCCTGCTCACCGAGGATCCGGAACGCGACCTGGTCGAGCCGCACCTCGTCCCGCTCACCGACGTCACCCTCCACCTGCCGGTCGAGGTCGCCGACTACGTCGACTTCTACGCCTCCGAGCACCACGCCACGAACGTCGGCCGGATCTTCCGGCCCGACGGCGAGGCGCTGCTGCCGAACTGGAAGCACCTCCCGGTCGGCTACCACGGCCGCGCCGGCACCGTCGTCGCGTCCGGCACGCCCGTCGTCCGTCCGACCGGCCAGCGCCCCGGCGGCGGGTTCGGCCCCTCGGCACGGCTCGATGTCGAGGCGGAGCTGGGCTTCGTCGTCGGCACCGCCTCCGAGCTCGGCACCCCGGTGCCCTACCACGCGTTCGCCGACCACGTCTTCGGCGTGGTCGGCCTCAACGACTGGTCCGCGCGCGACATCCAGGCCTGGGAGTACGTGCCGCTCGGGCCGTTCCTCGGCAAGTCGTTCGCCACCTCGGTCTCGCCCTGGGTGACGCCGATCGAGGCGCTCGACGCGGCCTGGGTGGACCTGCCCGGCCAGGACCCCGAGCCGTTGCCCTACCTCGGTCCCGGCGAGACCAAGGGGCTCGACATCGACGTCGAGATCGTCGTGAACGGCGACGTGATCAGCCGGCCGCCGTACCGGACGATGTACTGGTCCCCCGCCCAGATGCTCGCCCACCTCACCGTCAACGGCGCCTCGGTGCGCACCGGCGACCTGTACGGGTCCGGCACCATCAGCGGCCCCGAGCCCGACCAGCGCGGCTCGCTGCTGGAGATCGGCTGGGGCGAGGAGACCGCGTTCCTCGCCGACGGCGACGAGGTCACGCTGCGGTACACCGCACCGGGCACCGGCGGCGGCCGGATCGCGCTCGGCGACGTCACCGGCCGGGTCGAGCCCGCCCGCGGCTGACGAACGGGCGCATTCGAGCCCGTACCGTGACGGCATGGACTCTGGCGCAGGCGCCGAAGAACGCCTGGCAGGAGGCAACTCGGCAGCCGCTGTCGTGCGGGTCGGCAACACGGTGCGAAAGCCGTGGCTCGCGACGACTGAGCACACGGTGGCGTACCTGCGCGCGCTGCGGCAGCGGGGCATCGACGTCCCAGAGCCCCACGGGCGCGACGAGCAAGGCCGGCTGACCCTCGACTTCGTCCCCGGCGTCCTCGCGATGGACGACGCACCCGTGGACGTCGAGGTGGTCCAGGCCGTAGGGGCGCTGGTGCGGTCCATCCATGACGCCAGCGCCGGCCTCCCGATCCCGGACGGCTGGGACGTGCTGCTCCCAGCCGAGCAACCGGACCTGCTGTGCCACAACGACCTGGCCCCCTGGAACCTGGTCATCGACGGCGACCGGCTCGTCTTCATCGACTGGGACGGCGCGGGGCCCTCGACGCGGCTGTGGGACCTCGCCTATGCAGCGATCGCTTTCGGTCACCTCTTCCCCGACGCGGACGCCCAGGCCTCGGCGGCCCGACTCACCGCTCTCCTGGACGGATACCGGGCCGATCCCGCCCTGCGGTCTGCGCTACCGGCGGCCATGGTCCAGCGGGCTGCAGCGATGCACGACCTGCTGAAGCGATCGCACGAGACCGGCCGTGAGCCGTGGGGATCGCTGTACGTCGACGGCCACGGCCCGCACTGGCTCGCGACGGCGGAATACATCGACCAGCACGCTCGTGACTGGGGGCGAGCGGTCGCGCCGACGTCTCCGCACTGAGCTGCCCGATGCCGCCGTGCGGCCCGCCGTTCTGAGCACTGGACATGACGGTGTGATTGCAGGGTCGTGTGCCTGAGAACGCGCTATAGCGCGTTCTCAGGCACACGACCCGAAAGTGGCGGCCAGGGAGCCGGCAGCCGACCGCAACCACCCACCCACCGCCCCCGTTCGCTGCCATCGCGGTCGCAACCCCCAGCAACCCGCAAGACGCCGGCAGTCAGCCGGCTTCCGGGGTCTCGACGAGCTCGACCAACGGGATCGGCTCCCGAGGTCTCGACGAGCTCGACCAACGGGGCCTCGACGAACCTCGACCAGCACCCGCCGATCGGGTCTACGCTGCCCCCATGTACGGCGGGCCGCCCGTGGTGGTCGTCGGGAACGGGCCGGTGGGGCAGACGGCAGCGCTGCTGCTGGCCCGGTGGGAGATCCCGACCGTGGTCGTCGACGCGCAGGAGCGTCGCGAGGTGGTCGGCTCGCGCTCGATCTGCCAGCAGCGGGAGACCCTGGACATCTGGGACACCGTCGGCGCGGGCAAGGCGATCGCGGACGAGGGCGTGACCTGGCGGGTGGCGCGGACCTACTACCGCGGGCACGAGCTGTTCCACGTCGAGTTCGCCGACTCCAGCGCCAGCCCGTTCCCGCCGTGGGTGAACATCGGGCAGGCGCGGGTCGAGCAGCTGCTCGACGAGCGGATCGCGGACGCGCCGCTCGTCGACGTCCGGTGGGGCACGACCGTCACCGGCATCACCCAGACCGAGGACGGCGCGACGGTCGAGACCACGAACGGCACCCTCGAGACGCCGTACGTCGTCGCGTGTGCCGGCGCGCACGGCGACGTCGCCCGGGACGCGGTCGGCGCGACCTTCGAGGGACGCAGCTTCGGCGACCGGTTCCTCATCTGCGACATCCGGTGCGCCCTGCCCGACCGCGAGCTCGAGCGCCGCTTCTACTTCGACCCCGAGTGGAACCCGGGCCGCCAGGTCCTGATGCACCCGTGCCCGGACTCGACGTACCGCATCGACTGGCAGGTGGCGCCCGGGTTCGACCTCGACCGCGAGCTGGCGAACGGCGACCTGGACCGGCGGATCCGGCAGATCGTCGGCGCCAGCGACTACGAGGTCGTCTGGGCGACCGTCTACCGGTTCCACTCCCGCTGCGCCACCACCATGGGCCGGGGGCGCGTGCTGCTCGCCGGCGACTGCGCGCACCTGATGGCGCCGTTCGGCGCCCGCGGCCTCAACTCCGGTGTCGCCGACGCGGAGAACGCCGCGTGGCGGATCGCGTGGGCGCTGCACGGCTGGGCGGATCCGCGGGTCGTCGACGAGTACGACGGCGAGCGGCGGGCCGCCGCGCGCGACAACCTGGCGATCACCAGCCGGACGATGGACTTCCTGGTGCCGCAGTCCGAGCAGGGCTGGGCACACCGACGGGCGGTGCTCGAGCGCGCGCTGTCCGATCCCGCGGCGCAGGCGCAGATCGACTCGGGCAAGCTCTACGCCCCCTTCCGGTACGGTGACGACCCGAACCCCGTGGTCGGCGCGCTGCACCCCGACCACACCGTCCGGGCGGCGGCCCGGCGGACCTCCGGTGAGTTCCTCACCCACGACAATCTGGTTGTCCGCCCCGACGGCCACGTTGTTGGCTTGGTCCGTGACTGACATCGAGGTGGGCCCGGCCACCGACCCCGAGCGCTTCCTGCGCACCGACACCGTCGTCTGGTTCCAGGAGATGCTGGCGGCTCCGGCGGAGACGCAGCTGCTCGGGCTGCCGGCGGACCAGCGCTTCGCGGCCGAGGTCGACGGCGCCGACGAGACGGCGTACCCCGGGATCTACGGCGTCTACCCGCTCGAGCTCGCCGTGCCCGGCGACCGGCTCGTCCCCTGCGCGGGCCTCACCTGGGTCGGCGTCCACCCCGACCACCGGCGCCGCGGCGTCCTCACCGCGATGCTCCGGCACCACTTCGAGCAGGTCCGGGACACCCCCGGCACCCACGTCTCCGCCCTGCACGCGAGCGAGCCGGCGATCTACGGCCGCTACGGCTACGGGCTCGCGTCGGTCGAGCTGACGGTCACGCTGTCCCGCGGCACCACCCTGACCGCACCCGGACTCGAGGAGCAGGCCGGCACGGTCACCACCCGGTTGGCGACGGTCACCGACGCCGACGTGGCCCGCCGGATGTACGACTGCCACCGCGCCGTGGTCGACGCCGGCGCGGTCGTCGGCGCTCCGGAGTTCTACGAGCGGGTCTGCCTGCAGTTCCCCGAGTGGCTGCGCGACAAGGAGCCCTGGCGGATCCTGTTCGCGCGGCGGGACGGCCGGGACGCCGGCTTCGCGATGTTCCGGCGCACGCCGAAGTGGGACGACGCCCGCCCGGCGGGCACGGTCGAGGTCCACTTCCTCGTGGGCGAGCCCGCGGTCCGCCTCGCCCTCCTGCGCCGACTGGTCGACCTGGACCTGATCGGGAGCGTCCGGCTGCGCAGCGGCAGCGCCGACGACCTCGTCGTCGCCTGGGCGGGTGGGCCGCGAGCCACCGCGGGGGTGGAGACGTACGACGGGCTCTGGGTCCGCGTCGTCGACCTGCCCGCGGCGTTCGCGGCCCGCACCTGGAGCGCACCCTGCGACGTCGTCGTCGAGGTCGCCGACCGGCACGCGCCGTGGAACGACGGCACCTGGCGGATCCGTGCGGACGCCGACGGTGCGGCCGTCGCGGAGCGCACCGTCGCCGACGCCGACCTGCGGCTGCCGGTCGAGGCGCTCGGCTCGGCGTACCTCGGCGGCGGCAACCTCGCCGCGCTGGCCCGCGCCGGCCTGGCCCAGGAGGCACGCCCCGGCGCGGCCGCCGAGCTGTGGCGGGCGATGCGGACGGACGTGCCTCCGGCCGGCTCGATGATGTTCTAGCTCGGCACCATCCAGCCCAGGACCGGCGTCGACTGCAGCCCGACGACCAGGCACATGAACGCGAGCATCACCAGGCTCCAGAAGAGCACCTTGCGGAAGATGTCGCCCTCGCGGCCGGCCATGCCGACCGCGGCGGCGGCGATCGCGAGGTTCTGCGGGCTGACCATCTTGCCGAGCACGCCACCCGACGAGTTCGCGGCAGCCATCAGCAGCGGGTCGAGGCCCGCCTTGGCCGCGGTCTGCACCTGGAGGCCGCCGAACAGCGCGTTCGACGACGTGTCCGAGCCCGTGACCGCGACGCCGATCCAGCCCAGGATCGGCGACAGGATCGCGAAGGCGCCGCCGGCGCCGGCCAGCCAGGCCGCGAGCGACGACGTCTGCCCGGACAGGTTCATCACGTAGGCCAGCGCGAGGACGGCCATCACGGTGACGATCGCGGACCGCAGCTCGACGTACGTCCGCACGTAGGTGCGCGCCGCCGTGGCCGGCGAGATCCGCAGGATCGCGGAGGTGACGATGCCCGCGACGATCATCAGGGTGCCGGCGGCGGGCAGCCAGTTCAGCGTGAACGTCGTGGTCGCGACCGCGTCGCCCGCCGGGTTGAGCACCTCGAGGCCGGGCCAGGAGAAGAGGTAGGTCCACGGCTCCTCCGCCAGCGCCGCCTTCACCGCGGTGATGTTCGTGATCGAGAAGATCGCGATGATCACGGCGTACGGCGCGTAGGCCTTCACCACCTCGCTGCGGGTGTCGACCTGCGGCGGCGCGGCGACCGCCACTCCCCCACCGCCGCTGGGGGACTCGCCGGTGGCCGGTGTCGAGCGCAGCTCCTCGCTCGGCGACCAGACCTGGAGGAGGAGCACGACGACGAGGGCGGCGAACAGCGACGCGACGATGTCGGCGAGCGGCACCGAGATGTAGTTGGCGGCGACGAACTGTGCCGCGCCGAAGGCGACACCGCACGCGAGCGCCGGCAGCCAGGTACGGCGGAGCCCGCGTCGGCCGTCCACGACGAGCACGAGGATCAGCGGCACCACCACCGCGAGGATCGGGGTCTGCCGCCCGACCATCGCCCCGAGCGTGTCCACGTTCAACCGCGGGTCGTCGCTCGCGCCGCTCGTGACCGTGCCGAGGGTGACGATCGGGGTGGCCAGCGCCCCGAAGGCGACCGGCGCGGTGTTCGCGATCAGCGCCACCGCCGCGGCCTTGAGCGGCTCGAACCCGAGCGCCATCAGCATCACGACCGTGATCGCCACCGGCGTCCCGAACCCGGCCAGCGCCTCCAGCAGGGCGCCGAAGCAGAAGGCGATGATGATCGCCTGGATCCGCTGGTCGGCGCTGACCTTCTCGAAGGACCGGCGCAGCACGTCGAAGTGCCCGGTCGCGACCGTCAGGTTGTAGACCCAGATCGCGTTGATGACGATCCACAGGATCGGGAAGAACCCGAACGCCGCACCCTCGCTGCCCGCGAGCAGCGCCGGCCCGGCCGGCATCCCGAAGAGCACCACCGCGACGAGGAGCGCGACCACGAGCGCCACCAAGCCGGCCACCCAGGCGCGCACCTTCAGCCCGCCGAGCAGCACGAACAGCGTCAGCAGCGGGATGGCGCCGCACAACGCGCTGAGGGCCAGCGAGTCGCCGACCGCCTCCAGGTCTTGCTGGAACATCTGAACTCCCGAGATGGATGGGGTCTACAACGCACGGCCCCGGATGGACGCGTCGAGCACCTCGACGGTGTGAGCGAGCCGCATCGGGTGGCCCGAGCGCTCGATCGCGGTGGCCACCTGCATGAGGCAGCCGGGGTTGGCGGTCACCAGCACCTCGGCGCCGGTCGCCACGATGTTGCGGGCCTTGCGGTCGCCGAGCTCGCGGGCGGGCTCGGGGTGGAGGATGTTGTAGATGCCCGCCGACCCGCAGCACAGCTCGGGCTCGGCCACCTCGCGCAGCTCGAGCCCGGGGATGCCCTCGAGCAGCCGGCGCGGCGCCGCCCGCACGCCCTGCGCGTGCCCGAGGTGGCAGGCGTCGTGGTAGGCCACGGTCACCTCGAGCGGGTGCCGCTCGGCGACCGGGCCGAGCTCGTCGAGCACCTCGCTGACGTCGCGGACCTTGTCCTGGAACGCCTGCGCCTCGGGGCCGAGCAGCTCGGCGTACTCCTTCATCGAGGACCCACAACCGGCCGCGTTGACCACGATCCGGTCGACGCCGGTGTCCTCGAAGACCTGGATCAGCTTGCGCGCGTACCCCTGCGCCTCCTCGGCGCGCCCGTTGTGCACCGACAGCGCGCCGCAGCACCCCTGCGCGGGTGGGATCACGACGTCGCAGCCCTCGGCCTGCAGCACCCGCGCCGTCGCGGCGTTCACGGCCGGGAAGAACGCGCCCTGCACGCAGCCGGTCAGCAGGCCGACGGTCATCCGCCGGGTCCCGGTCGCCGGCAGCCGCTCGGGCAGCGGCTCGGTCTTCGCCAGCCGGGGCGCGAGCCGCTCCATCGCGGCGAGCGACGGGGCGACCCGCTCCAGCAGCCCGGTACGCCGCAGGGCCCGGTCGAGCCCCGTGCGCTGGATGCCGCGGAGCGGGGCGGCGAGCAGCCGCAGCCGCTTCGGGTGCGGGAACACCGCGAAGATCAGCCCGCGCAGCGCCCGGTCGGCCGGCGACCGCCGGTGCACGCGCTCGACCTCGGCGCGGGTGTCCTCGATGAGCCGGTCGTACTGCACGCCGGACGGGCACGCGGTCACGCACGCCATGCAGCCCAGGCACGCGTCCCAGTGCCCGACCATCGCGTCGGTGATCACGTCGTCCTCGAGGGCCTGCTGCATCAGCTGGATCCGGCCGCGGGGGCTGTCCATCTCCTCGCCCCAGAGCACGTAGGTCGGACACGTCGGCAGGCAGAAGCCGCAGTGCACGCAGTCGTCGAGGAGCTCGGTCCTCGCCTCGAGGTCGGCCATCAGATCCCTCCCACGAACCGGCCCGGCGCGAGCCGGTGCTCCGGGTCGAACTGGTCCTTGACCCGGCGCATCAGCGCGAGCGCCGGCACCGGCCCCCACACGTCGACCGAGGCCTTCACGTCGTCGGGCGCGTCCACGACCACCACCGTGCCACCGTGGCGGGCGGCCACCTCCCGGAGCGCCGGGAGCGCGTCGGGTACGTCGAGTGCGGCGTACAGGACGCCGGTCCCCGCGGACCCGCGGACGCGGGCGCCGGCGTCGGCCAGCGCGGCCAGCACCTCGCGCAGCCCGGACAGCACGCAGGTCACCTTGAGGCCGACGTCGCCGGGCCGCCAGGGGTAGGTGCCCCAGCCGTCCGGCGGGGTCTCGGAGACGGTGCCTCCGACGAGCGCGCGGATCGCCTCGACCCGCGCCGCGACGCCGTCCGGCCGGCCCCCGAGCAGCACCGAGAGCATCGTCCCGTCCACCTCCACCGCCCAGGGCACGGCCTGCGAGTGCACCACGGCGTGCACGGCGTGGTGGAGGTCGTCGGGCTCGACCGTGACCCACCGGCGCACCTCGGGCTCGGGGTGCAGCCGGAAGACGGCCTCGGTGATCACCGCGAGGGTGCCGTAGGAGCCGACGACGAGCTTGCCGAGGTCGTAGCCCGCGACGTTCTTGACCACCCGGCCGCCGGCCTTGGCGACCACGCCGTCGGCCCGCACGACGGTGACGCCGATGAGCAGGTCGCGCGCGGTCCCGGCCAGCAGCCGCTGCGGGCCGGAGGCGTTGGTGGCCAGGGTGCCGCCGACGGTGGCCCCGGGCACGGTCTCGTCGAGCGCGAGCCGCTGCCGCTCCTTGCCGACGTGCGCCTGCACGTCGGCCAGCCGGGCGCCGGCCTGCACGTCGACGATCAGGTCGCCCGCCTGGTGGTCGAGCACCCGGTCCATGCCGCCGAGGTCCACGAGCAGGTCGGCGGTGACCGGCAGGCCCCAGGTCCGCTTGGTGCCGCGCCCCTGGGCGACGACCCGGAGCCGCTGCGCCGCCGCGTCGCGCAGCACGGCGGCCACCTCCGCCGTCGACGAGGGGAAGGCGACCTGCATCAGAAGACCTCCGCCAGCCCGGCCGCCTGCGCGGGGTGGACACCCTGGTGCTTGCCGGGCACCTCCCCGCACAGCCGGGGCGTCGGGAACACCTTGCCGGGGTTGGAGATCCCGTCCGGGTCGAACGCGCAACGCACCAGCTGCATGGTGTCGAGGTCCTCGTCGGTGTACATCCGCGGCAGGTACTTCGCCTTGTCCATGCCGACGCCGTGCTCGCCGGTGATCGAGCCACCGTGCTGGATGCACAGGTCGAGGATCGCGCCGCTGACCTCCTCGGCCGCCTCGGCCTCGCCCGGCCTGGACTCGTCGAAGAGCACCAGCGGGTGCAGGTTGCCGTCGCCGGCGTGGAAGACGTTGGCGACCCGGACCCCGCGCTCGGCCGACAGCTCCCCCATCGCGCGCAGCACCTCCGGCAGCGCGGTCCGCGGGATCACGCCGTCCTGGACGATGTAGTCCGGGCTGATCCGGCCCACGGCGGCGAACGCCGACTTGCGCCCCTTCCAGATCAGCGCCCGGTCGACGGGGTCGGTGGCCAGCCGCTGCTCGAACGCCCCGTTCTCGCGGCACAGCCGCTCGACCTCGTCGTACTCCGCGGCGACCTCCGCGGCCGGCCCGTCGAGCTCGATGACCAGCACCGCGCCGGCGCCCTCCGGGTAGTCGCAGTGCACCGCCTCCTCGGCGGCCTCGATGGCGAGCGCGTCCATCATCTCGATCGCCGCGGGCACGACCCCCGCGGCGATGATCGCCGACACCGCTTCGCCGGCGGCGTCGGTCGACGCGAAGCCGACCAGCAGGGTGCGCACCTCCTCGGGGAGCCGGGTCAGGCGCACGGTCACGGACGTGACGATCCCCAGGGTGCCCTCGGACCCGATCACCGCGCCGAGCAGGTCGTAGCCGGGCGCGTCCGGCGCGGCCCCGCCGAGGGGTACGACGTCGCCGCCGGCGGTCACGAAGTCCGCGCCGAGCACGTGGTTGGTGGTGAAGCCGTACTTCAGGCAGTGGGCGCCGCCGGAGTTCTCCGCCACGTTCCCGCCGATCGAGCAGATCTGCTGGCTGCTCGGGTCGGGCGCGTAGTAGTAGCCGTGCGGCGTCGCGGCCCGGGTCACGTCGAGGTTGACGACGCCGGGCTCCACGACCGCCCGCTGGTCCTCCGGGCGCACCTCGGTGATCGTCCGCATCTTCGACGTCACGACCAGCACGCCCTCGGCGTGCGGCAGCGCGCCACCCGAGAGGCCGGTGCCCGAACCGCGGGCGACGAACGGCACCCGGTGCTCGGCGCAGGCCCGCACGATCGACGCGAGCTGGTCGGCGTTCTCGGGGAGCACCACCAGCGCCGGGACGACGCGGTAGTGCGCGAGCCCGTCGCACTCGTAGGTCCGCAACCGGGCCCGGTCGTCGATGACCGCGTCGGCCGGGAGGACCTCGCGGGCCCGCCGGGCGACGGCCTCCACCGTCACGGCATCCGCTCGTAGGCCGGGAGGGTGAGGAAGTCGGCGTACTCGTCGGAGAGCGCCATCTCGGCGTAGAGCGCGCGGGCGTCGTCCCACCGGCGACCCGACTCCGACTCCCGGCCGCCCGCCTCCTCGCGGGCCTTGGCGAGCTCCTCCTCGATCATCCCCTCGACCAGCTCGCGGGTGACCTTCTCGCCGCCGGCGAGCACCTGGCCGTTGTGCAGCCACTGCCACACCTGGCTGCGCGAGATCTCCGCGGTCGCCGCGTCCTCCATCAGGTTGAAGATGCCGACGGCGCCCGAGCCGCGCAGCCACGACTCGAGGTAGCGCAACCCGACCGCGACGTTGTTGCGCAGGCCCTGCTCGGTCGCGTCGCCCGGCGTGTCCCGCACGTTCAGCAGGTCCTCCGCGGTGACGTGCACGTCCTCGCGCAGCCGGTCGCGCTGGTTGGGCCGGTCGCCGAGGACCTGGTCGAACGCCGCGCGGCAGGCCTCCACCATGCCGGGGTGAGCGACCCACGAGCCGTCGAACCCGTCGTTGGCCTCGCGGGTCTTGTCCTCGGTGAGCTTCGCGAAGGCGAACTCGTTCTGCTTCTCGTCCTTGCTCGGGATGAACGCCGCCATGCCGCCGATCGCCTGCGCCCCGCGCTTGTGGCAGGTGCGGACCAGCAGCTCGGTGTAGGCGCGCATGAACGGGACGGTCATCGTGACCGAGTTCCGGTCGGGGAGCACCCAGTCGTCGCCACGGGTGCGGAAGCACTTGATCACGCTGAACATGTAGTCCCAGCGTCCGGCGTTCAGCCCCGCCGAGTGCTCGCGCAGCTCGTAGAGGATCTCCTCCATCTCGAACGCCGCCGGGTAGGTCTCGATCAGCACCGTCGCGCGGATCGTGCCGCGCGGGATGCCGAGGAAGTCCTGCGCCAGCACGAATGCGTCGTTCCAGAGCCGGGCCTCCAGGTGCGACTCCATCTTGGGCAGGTAGAAGTACGGGCCCTGGCCCCGGTCGATCTGCAGCTGCCCGCTGGTCGCGAGGTAGAGCGCGAAGTCGACGAGGCTGCCCGAGGTGCGCTCCCCGTCGACCTCGATGTGCTTCTCGGGCAGGTGCCAGCCGCGGGGGCGCACGACGATCGTCGCGTGCTCGCCGTCGTTGAGGTGGTACTCCTTGCCCTCGGGGCTGGTGAAGTCGATCTGGCCGGTGATCGCGTCGCGCAGGTTGAGCTGGCCGCCGACGACGTTCTCCCACAACGGGGTGTTCGCGTCCTCGTGGTCGGCGAGCCACACCTTGGCGCCGGAGTTCAACGCGTTGATCGTCATCTTCCGGTCGGTCGGCCCGGTGATCTCGACCCGCCGGTCGACCAGCCCCGGCGCCGGGTCCGCGACCCGCCACGAGTCGTCCTCCCGGATCGCCCGGGTCTCCTCGAGGAACCCCAGCCCGCCGCCGTCGGCGATCGCGCGCACCCGCTCGCGCCGCCGCGCGAGCAGCTCCTCGCGACGCGGGTTGAGCTCCCGGTGCAGCAGCGCCACCAGCTCCAGGGCCTGGTCCGTCAGGATCTCGTCGAACCGCGCGTGCATCGGTCCGGTGATCTCGACTCCGTCGGGCATCTCTGTCTCCATCTTCGTCGCCAACTGTCACTGAGCCTCGCACGGAGAGTGACCCGCGTCACCCGCGTGGAAACCCCGGAAGCGGGACAGACTGCGCCCATGGGCCTGCTGACACCGCTCGCGATCCGGATCGGGGCGATCTCGTGGATGCCGAAGCTGCTCCCCCAGATCGTCTGGTGCGACCGGCGGCTCCAGCGGCTCACCCGTGGGCGGGTCAGCATCCTCGACGTCGCCGGGCTGCCCAACCTCACGCTCACCGTCGTCGGGCGCAAGAGCGGGATCCCACGCAGCACGCCGCTGCTGTGCGTGCCGCACGGCGAGACCTGGCTGATCGCCGGCTCCTACTTCGGCGGACCGGACATGCCGGTGTGGGTGCACAACCTGCGCGCGGCCGGCGCGGCCGCCATCACCTGGCACCGGGAGCGGATCCCGGTCACCGCCCGCGAGGTCGACGGCGACGAGCGGGCGGCGCTCTGGCAGGTGATGCTGCGGACCTGGCCGAACTTCGCCAGGTACGAGGAGCGGACCGACCGGCTGATCCCGGTCTTCGAGCTGAGCCCGTCGCTAGCCTGAAGTCGTGCAGTACGGCCAGTACCCCGACCCCGGTCACGTGGTCGCCCACCTGAGCGACCCGCACCTGCTCGCCGGCTCCCGGCAGTACGGCGTCATCGACACCCAGGCGGGGCTGCAGCTGGCCCTGGCCCGCCTGGCGCGGCTCGACCCCGTGCCGCAGGCCCTGGTTTTCACCGGCGACCTCGCCGACAAGGCCGAGCCGGCGGCGTACGCGCGGCTCCGCGAGATCGTCGAGCCGGCCGCGGCCGCGATGGGGGCCCAGGTCGTCTGGGTGATGGGCAACCACGACGAGCGGACGGCGTACGCGCGCGAGCTGTTCGGCGAGGAGGGTGACGCCACCCAGGACCGGGTGCACGACGTCGCCGGACTCCGCATCGTCTCGCTCGACACCAGCGTCCCGGCGTACCACCACGGCGAGCTCACCGGCGCCCAGCTCGACTGGCTGGCAGACGTGCTCAGCACACCGGCGCCGCACGGCACGCTGCTCGCGCTGCACCACCCGCCGGTCCCGGTCCCGATGATGCGCGCCGCCGAGATCATCGAGCTGCTCGACCAGGACCGGCTCGCCGACGTCCTGCGCGGCACCGACGTCCGGTGCATCCTCGGCGGCCACCTGCACTACTCGACGTACTCGACCTTCGCCGGCATCCCGGTCTCGGTCGCGTCCGCGACCTGCTACACCTCCGACCCGGCGCCGCTGGAGCGGTTCGTGTCCGGCGTCGACGGCCACCAGGCGGTGACGATGGTGCACGTGTACGCCGACCGGGTGGTGCACACGATCGTCCCGGTCGCGGAGGCGCCCGAGGTGAGCGGCTTCCCGTCCGACGTCCGGGCCCAGGTCGAGGCGCTCAGCCCCGAGGAGCGGCGCGAGCTGCTCTCCCGCACGGACTCGCCGGTGTACACCGGCGGCATCGAGGTACCGGGGCGCCTGTGATGGCCCGATGATCGCCGCGCTGCTCTGGGGACTGCTCGCCGCCGGCTCGCTGCTGGTCGGCCAGCTGCTCGCGTCGCCGCTCGCTCGGGCGAAGCGCACCGTCGGGCTGATGATGGCGTTCGGCGCCGGGACCCTGATCAGCGCGGTCGGGTACGAGCTGATCCCCGAGGTCAACCTCGAGCTCGGCTGGGAGGTGGGGGCCGCCTTCCTGCTCGGCGCGCTGGTCTACTACGCCGGTGCCCGGCTCGTCGACCGTGGCGGCAGCTCCGGCGTCGCCCTGTTCCTCGGCGCGCTCCTCGATGGCATCCCGGAGTCGTTCATCCTCGGCCTCGGGCTCGCGCTCGGCGGCTCGATCAGCGTGGCGTTCCTGGCCGCGGTGCTGCTCTCGAACATCCCCGAGGGGCTGGCTGGGACCGTGGACATGCGGGCCGCCGGCGTCGGCGAGCGGCGGGTCACGCTGATGTGGACCTCGCTGACCGTCGTGTGCGGCGTCGTGTCGATGGCGGGCTTCCTGATCGCCGACGAGCTGAACCGGGCCGGTGAGCTGGCCAGCGCCTTCGCCGGCGGCGCCGTGCTGACGATGCTGGCCGACTCGATGGTCCCGGAGTCCTACGAGCGCGCGGGCCGGGTCGCCGGCCTGCTCACCGTGCTGGGCTTCCTGGTCGCGGGCGTGCTGTCGTCGCTGCAGTGAGGCCGCCGCCGAAGTGCCCGACCGCCACGGGCCGTACGTCGCCGCGCGTGCTCACCCAGCCGACACCGGGCTCGTAGCGGCGCAGCACCTTCGCGGGCGCGCCGCCGACCACGCTGTGGTCGGGCACGACGCCCCGGACGACCGAGCCGGCCGCGACCACGACGTTGCGGCCGATCTGCGCACCGGGCAGCACGATCGACCCGTGGCCGAGCCAGGAGCCGGACCCGATCCGCACCGGGTCGTGGCCGCCGAACTGGTGGCCGATCGGCAGGTCGGGGTCCTGGTAGCCGTGCCCCGCGTCGGACACGAACACGTCCTGGCCGAACCAGACCGCGTCGCCGATCTCGACCGACGCGTGCGCGACGATCGTGACCCGCGCACCGAGCACGCACCGGTCCCCGACGACCAGGCCGCGCTCGGGCAGGTTCGGGTCGTCGGGGCCGTAGCCGACTGCGAGCGTCGCCTGCCGCCCGACGATGGTCCCGCTGCCGAGGTGGATCGACCGGGTGCCCATCAGCGTGGCGGCGGGGAAGCCGATCGAGGTGCCCGCTCCGAAGCTGCCGAACCGCGCGGCCGCGCGCGTGCCCGGGGTGATCTCCCCCGCCCGGTCCAGCCAGTGCCAGCCGGCCAGCACGCCGGCGTTCAGGAGCCGCTTCATGCCCACGCGGGGAGGGTAGCGCCGTCAGGCCGGCTCGGTCTGCCCCACGGCGTCGCGCAGGGACTGGACCTGTCCCACCCACACCTCGACCGGGTGGAGCGAGTCCTCGAGCAGCTTCAGCTGGTGGTCCAGCGCGGCCAGCTGCGCCTCCATGGCCTGGATGCTGCGGCGCTGGGCGTGCAGCTGCTCGACCAGCGCCTGGACCTCGGCGGTCGGCAGCGGCATCCGGACCAGGGCCGTCACCAGCTCGCGGGCCTGGTGCCCGGCGGCGGCGAGCGGCGCCGGGAGGTGGTCGAGCTGGTCGACGACCGCGGCGTCGAGCGCGCCGACCGCGGCGCGGGTCCATCCGAACGCCGAGCCGGCGACGTGCCGGAGCTCCTCCCCCGCGCGGGTCATCGCCGTCCCCCGGCGGAGGGCGCGAGCCTGGTCAGCTCGGCGATCTCGTCCTGCAGGCCCGCGACCAGCACCTCGGGGTCGGGTACGGCGGTGGCGTCGACCTTGAAGCCCACGTGGACCTGGCCGGCGTACCCGACGATCGAGGTCGACACGGTCTGGTCGGCCGACATCGGGGCCCAGCCCCACAGCCGGGTGATCGGCAGCCCGGCGAGGTGCAGGGGCCGGTCCGGCCCGCGCACGCTGGTGGTGACACCGGTGGCCTTCCGCGCGAAGAAGTCGGTGGCGAGCACCCGGACCCGCGGGTGCATCAGCCCCATCGCCTCGAGCAGTCCGAAGGTCACCCACGCCTCGGGGGACTCCTTGATCGCCCGCATCCGCGCCGCGGTCTCGGTGAGCCGGCCGAGCGCGCTGTCGACCGCGACCGGCAGGTCCAGGAGCACCAGCGCGAACTGGTTGCCGAGGTCGTCGGGGCGCAGCGCCGCCGATCCGCGCAGGTCGACCGGCACCATCGTCGGCAGGTCGTCGGCCGGGTCCGCGCCGTGCGTGAGCAGCCAGCGGCGCAGCGCCCCCGACAGCGCGGACATCAGCACGTCGGTGACCGTGGTCCCGGTCGCGCGGCGCAGGGCGCGCAGGTCGGCGACGTCGATGGGATCCGCCCACACGGCGCGCTTCGCGTGGTGCGGCGGGACCGAGAGCGGGGACGACGGACGCCGGGCGACCACCAGGTGCTCGGCCACCACCGGCGCGGTCACCAGCCGCCCCGCGGCGGGCAGTGCCCGCAGCGTGGAGAGCGCGGTCCTGACCAGCGCCGAGCCGCCGCCCGCAGTGGGAGCCGGAGTGGCCGGGTCCTCGTCGGCGAGCGACAGCACCACGCGGAAGAGGGCGGTGCCGTCGGCCAGCGCGTGGTGCAGCCGCGTGTAGATCGCCGTGCCGCCCTGGTAGCCGTGCAGCAGGTGCGCCTCCCACGGCGGGTGCTGCCGGTCGAGGGCGCGGGAGAGGAACCCCGAGACGTGCTCCTGCAGCACGGCGTCGTCGCCCGGCGCCGCCAGCGTCGCCTCGTGGACGTGCCGGTCGAGGTCGAAGTCGGGGTCGTCCTCCCACCACCGCCCGGGCCAGGGCAGCAGCGCCCGGGTCGCCCGCTGCCGGAACCGGGGGAAGCGGTCGACGACGCGCTCGCGCAGCAGCTCGGCGTACGTGTCCCGGTCGAGCTCACCGTCGACGACCATCAGGCCCTCGACGACCATCAGGTTGTCGGGTTGGTCCATCGCCAGCCAGACGTCGTCGACCGGCCGCACGGGATGACGTGCACCTGCCATGCGGTCAGGCTGTCGCGGCGCGCGGGTGCCGGGCAGGGCCGGAAGTCATGGCGGCCGGGGGCCCTGCGGCCCCGCCGCCGGAGCCGCCCGCGACACCAGACTGGGCCGCAGGAGGTGGTCCCATGGAGCGCCTGACGCCGCTGGCCTACGCGTTCCTCGCGGCCGAGGACGTGGACCCGACGGCCTGCCTGGTGATCGGTTCGATGGCGGTGCTCGAGGGACCGGCCCCGTCCGCCGACGTGCTCCGGGAGCTGGTCGCCGCCCGGCTGCCGTCGATCCCGCGGTACACGCAACGGGTCGTGCCGAGCCGGCTGGGCCTGCGCGCTCCGGCGTGGCAGGACGCGCCCGACCTCGACCTCGCCCAGCACGTGCGGGAGCGCCCCGTACCGGCGCCCGGGGGCCGGGCCGAGCTCGCGGCCCTGGTCGCCGAGACGATGGCGGAGCGGATGGACCGCGACCGGCCGCTGTGGGACCTGACCGTCTGCGCCGGCCTGCCCGGCGGCGGGTGGGGGCTGCTGTCGCGGGTGCACCACACGCTCGCGGACGGCGTGTCCGGCACCGGCCTCTACCGGATCGTCTTCGACTCCGAGGCGGGCGTGACCGAGCCACCCCCCACGCCGCCCGGAACCGCGCCGGGCGTCGCGTGGCAGGGCCTCGCGACCGCGACGGCCGCGGTGCGGGGCGCGCTCGCCCTGGGCGCGGCGATGTGGCCGGTGCGGCGCGAGGGGCTGCTCGGCCACCTGGACGAGGAGCGCCGGTACGCCTGGACCGAGGTCGGCATCGCCGAGACCGCGGCGGTCCGGCGGGAGCTCGGCGTCACGCTCAACGACCTGGTGCTCGCCGCGATCGCCGGCGGGCTCCGCGAGCTGCTGCTCGAGCGCGGCCGCCAGCCCGACCCGCACGCCCTGCGCTCGCTGCTCCCGGTCTCGTCCCGCGCGCCCGGCACGGCCGGGCGGCCCGACAACCAGGTGACGCTGATGCTGTCGATGCTGCCCGTGGAGGTCGAGGAGCCCGTCGAGCGCGTCCTGCGCGTCCACGAGCGGGTGGCCGCGCTGCGCCGTTCCCACGAGCCCGAGGCGGGCCTGGTGCTGCAGGCGCTGGCCGGCCTGGTCCCCTTCCCGGTGCTCAGCCGCGGGATGCGGTGGACCCTGCGGCTCCCGCAGCAGCAGATCTCGACGGTGACGACCAACGTGCCGGGCCCCCGCACCCCGATGACGTGCCTGGGCCGGCCGGTGCGGCAGCTGCTGCCGGTCGTGCCGATCGCCGACCGGGTGCGCGTGGGGTTCGCGGTGCTCAGCTACGCCGACCGGCTCGCGTTCGGCATCACGGCCGACGCGGCGAGCACACCGGACGTCGAGGCCCTGGCCGAGCACGTGGCGGCGTCCTGGCGGGCGATCCTCGACGGCCGGCCCGTGCACGCGAGGGCGACGGCCACCGGATCAGCATGAGGCCCGCTGGGTACATCGGGAGGCATGAGGAAGAGCTTCGCCGTCACCCTCCCCGCTGCCGCGCTGGGAGCGGTCGCCGCCCGCGACCTGCTGCAGCGGCGGCACTCGATCCTCCGCAACTTCCCGGTCGTCGGGTACGCGCGGTACTGGCTGGAGAGCATCGGCCCGGAGCTGCGCCAGTACATCGTGGCCGCGAACGACGAGGAGCGGCCGTTCAGCCGCGACCAGCGCCGCTGGGTCTACGCCTCGGCGAAGCTGCAGAACAACTACTTCGGCTTCGGCACCGACAACGATCTCGAGCACAGCGACGGCAACGTGATCGTGCACCACCGCACGTTCGGCCGCGCCTATCCGACGCACGGCGCGGTCGGGCAGGAGGCCCGCCTCCCGTCGGCCAAGGTGCTCGGCGGGCCACGCGGACGACGGCACGCGTTCCGCCCCGCGTCGGTGGTGAACATCTCCGGGATGAGCTTCGGGTCCCTCTCCGGCAACGCCGTCGAGGCGATCAACCGGGGCGCCGCCGCCGCGGGCTGCCTGCACAACACCGGTGAGGGCGCGGTCTCGCCGTACCACCGCAAGGGTGCGGACCTGGTGTTCCAGATCGGCACCGCCTACTTCGGCTGCCGCGACGAGGACGGCCGGTTCAGCCTCCCGAGGCTGAAGGAGCTGGTCGAGAGCGCCCCGATCCGGGCCCTCGAGATCAAGCTCAGCCAGGGCGCCAAGCCGGGGCTCGGAGGGGTGCTCCCGGCGCCCAAGGTCTCCCCCGAGATCGCCCGGACGCGCGGAGTGCCCGAGGGCGAGGACTGCCTCAGCCCGTCCCGGCACGCCGAGTTCCACGACGTCGACTCGCTGCTGGACTTCGTCGAGCTGCTCGCGGACGAGACCGGGCTGCCGGTCGGCATCAAGTCGGCCGTCGGCGACCTCGGGTTCTGGCAGGAGCTCGCCGACGCGATGGAGGACGGCGAGCGCGGCGTCGACTTCGTCACCGTCGACGGCGGGGAAGGCGGCACCGGGGCCTCGCCGCTCATCTTCACCGACGCCGTGTCCCTGCCGTTCCGCCTCGGGTTCGCCCGGGTGTACCGGATGTTCGCGCAGCGGGGGCTCCACGAGGACGTCACCTTCATCGGGTCCGGGAAGCTCGGCCTGCCCGACAACGCGGTGGTGGCGTTCGCCCTGGGCGCCGACCTGGTGAGCGTCGCCCGCGAGGCCATGCTCGCCGCCGGCTGCGTGCAGGCGCAGAAGTGCCACACCGGCGAGTGCCCGACCGGCGTCGCCACTCAGAACCGTTGGCTCGCCCACGGCCTGGACCCCCTCGACAAGGCGATCCGGGTCGAGAACTACGTGAAGACCCTGCGCCGCGACCTGCTCAAGGTCGCGGAGACGTGCGGCGTCGAGCACCCCGCCCTGCTCGGGCCCGACAGCGTCGAGGTCCTCGACACGCTCAGCCACGGCACGCTCCTCGACGAGCTCTACGGCTACGAGCCCGGCTGGGGCTACCCGTCCGCCCGCGACCGCGCCGAGATCGCCGCGATCATGGCGGCCGTCGACGAGGAGGAGAGCAGGACCGAGGGACCGCCCGAGTCGGCCGAGGACGGCCGGCCCAGCGAGGACCTCGCGGGCGAGGAGGTGACCCACTGAGCCCCGGGAGCGTCGTGCAGGTGCGCGGCGCCGCCGAGCACAACCTGCGCAACGTCGACGTCGACATCCCGCGGGACGCGCTGGTCGTCTTCACGGGCGTCTCCGGGTCCGGGAAGTCCTCGCTCGCGTTCGGCACGCTGTACGCCGAGGCCCAGCGCCGGTACTTCGAGTCGGTCGCACCGTACGCCCGCCGGCTGCTGCAGCAGGTCGGGGCACCGCACGTGCAGGAGATCACCGGGCTGCCGCCGGCGGTGGCCCTGCAGCAGCGCCGCGGCGCACCGAGCTCGCGGTCGACGGTGGGCACGATCACCACGCTGTCCAACCTGGTGCGGATGCTCTACTCCCGCGCGGGCACCTACCCGCCCGGCGCTCCGCAGTTGCCGGCCGAGGCGTTCTCGCCCAACACCGTGGCGGGCGCCTGCCCCCGCTGCCACGGTCTCGGCGAGGTCCACGACGTCGCCGAGGACCTGCTGGTCCCCGATCCGTCGCTGAGCATCCGCGACGGTGCGATCGCCGCGTGGCCGGGTGCCTGGCAGGGCGCCAACCTGCGCAGCGTGGTGGCCGGCCTCGGCATCGACATCGACCGCCCGTGGCGGCGGCTGCGGAAGAAGGACCGGGACTGGCTGCTCTACACCGACGAGCAGCCGTCGGTCCTCGTCGAGCCGGAGCGCGACCGGATCGACTACGGCTACTACGGCAAGTTCTGGAGCGCCCGGAAGCACGTCATGCACGTGCTCGCCGACTCGAAGAGCGAGCGGATGCGCGAGCGGGCGATGCGGTTCGTCCGCAGCGTCCCCTGCCCGGAGTGCGGCGGCAGCGGGCTGCGCCCGGAGGCGCTCGCGGTGACGTTCGCCGGCCGGTCGATCGCCGAGCTCAACGGCCTGTCCCTCGCCGAGCTGGTGACGGTGCTGCGGCCGGTGGCCGAGCTGCCCCCGGAGACCCACGAGGTCGAGGTGCGGATCTGCACCGACCTGGTCAGCCGGATCGAGGTGCTGCTCGACCTCGGCCTGGGCTACCTGAGCCTGGGCCGCCGGTCGACGACCCTGTCGCCGGGCGAGGCGCAGCGGCTGCGGATCGCCACCCAGCTGCGCTCGGGGCTGTTCGGCGTCGTCTACGTGCTCGACGAGCCGTCCGCGGGCCTGCACCCGGCGGACGCGGAGCCGCTGCTCGACGTGCTCGACCGGCTCAAGGCGTCGGGCAACTCGCTGTTCGTGGTCGAGCACGACCTGGACGTCGTCCGCCGGGCCGACTGGGTCGTCGACATCGGCCCCGGCGCCGGCGAGGGCGGCGGCCGGGTGCTCTACAGCGGGCCGGTCGCCGGCCTCGAGGAGGTCGCCGACTCGGTCACGAGCGGGTACCTGTTCGGCCGGACCGAGCCCGTCCGGTCGCGCGGCCGGGAGCCCCAGGGCCGGCTGCAGCTGCGGGGGGTGACCCGCCACAACCTGCGCGACCTGGACGTCGACGTGCCGCTGTGCGTGCTCACCGCGGTGACCGGCGTCTCCGGGTCCGGGAAGTCGACGCTCGTGTCCCAGGTGCTCGCCGAGGACCCTGCTGCGCAGGAGTCGTTCGACCGCGTGGTGATCGTCGACCAGCGGCCGATCGGGCGCACGCCCCGCTCCAACCTCGCGACCTACACCGGCATGTTCGACGCGGTGCGGAAGCTGTTCGCGTCGACCGACGAGGCGCGGGCGCGCGGTTACACCGCGGGCCGGTTCTCGTTCAACGTGCCGGAGGGCCGCTGCGAGACCTGCCAGGGCGAGGGCTTCGTCGAGGTCGAGCTGATGTTCCTGCCCGGGACCTATGCCCCGTGTCCGACCTGCCACGGCGCCCGCTACAACGCCGAGACGCTCGAGGTCACCTACCGCGGCCGGACGGTCGCGGACGTGCTGGCGATGTCGGTCGACGAGGCCACGGAGCTGCTCGCCGACGTCCCGGCCGCCGCGCGCAGCCTCGCCACGCTGCAGGAGGTGGGGCTCGGCTACCTGCGGCTGGGGCAGCCGGCGACGGAGCTCAGTGGCGGCGAGGCGCAGCGCATCAAGCTCGCCAGCGAGCTCCAGCGGGCGCGGCGCGGCCACACCCTCTACCTGCTCGACGAGCCCACCGCGGGCCTGCACCCCGCCGACATCCGGCTGCTGCTGGACCAGCTGCACCGTCTCGTCGACGCCGGGAACACGGTCGTGCTGGTCGAGCACGACCTGGACACGATCGCCTCCGCCGACTGGGTGATCGACCTCGGCCCCGGCGGCGGTGACGCCGGCGGTCGCGTGGTCGCCACCGGCCCACCCGCCGAGGTCGCCCGCGCGGCGGGCAGCGCCACCGCGCCGTACCTCGCCGCGCGGCTCGAGCTCACCGGCCACGTTTCGGAGCCCGCGCCGGGCGGGTAACCGGTGACGGAAGGCGGACACGCACGGACTCGGGAGGTGAGGTGCCGCAGCCGGAGCTCGAGGTCCACCCGGAGGACCTCACGCAGATCGCCGACGTGCTCGACGCGGCGGGCAGCGCGCTGTTCGCGCGCGCCTCCGACCTGCAGACCACCCCGGACGCCGGCAGCTCGACCGACGAGGTCGCGAAGGCGCTCGCCGTGCTCTCGACCGCCGTCGCCGCGCTCGCCGACCACCTCGGCACGCTGGCCGAGAGCACCGGCGCCGTCAGCGCGCTGTTCACCGGCACCGACCAGGTCGTCGGCGGCCGGTTCATCGAGGGCCAGGGGCTGGTGGGCCCGTGAGCGGCCTGCTCGACACGAAGGTGTACGGCGACCCGGGCGCCTGCACGGCCGCGGCGTCCGCGGCGGCGACCGTCAGCGGCGCCGTCCAGGACGCCGAGACCGCGGGCACGCGGGCCCGCTCGCTCGCCGGCCGGTGGCAGGGCCAGACCGGCCGCGCCTTCGAGGCGCAGGTCGACGCGACGATCCGCGACCTGGCCAAGGTCGCCGACCGGCTCACCGCGCTCGGTGACGGGCTCACCGACTTCGCCGGGGAGCTCACCGTCGTGCAGGAGCGGATGGCGCACGCGCGATCGGTCGCCGCCGCGGGCGGTGTCGCGGTCTCCGGGACCGACGTCCACCGCCCGGTCGCGCCGACCGCCCTGAGCCAGGGCCAGGTCGACGCCTACAACCGGACGGTCGATGCGTGGAACGAGGCCGTCGAGATCGCCGACGCCGCCCGCACCAAGGAGGCCGAGGCGCACCAGAACCTCGCCGACGCGATCTCGAAGAGCACCGGCGACGGCATCCTCGAGGACCTGCTCGAGCGGCTCGGCCTGCTGCCGCCGGACTTCGCGGACGGCGACGACATCGCGTCGTACCTGCTCGGCCTCGGCGGGCTCGGGTTCGGCGCGGCGAGCAGCTACCTGGTCGCGAGCCGGTACGGCGTCTTCCAGCCACGCGTCAACGGCGGGTTCACCAGCCCGGCGGGGCTGGACTTCTGGGACCGGCTCCGGGCGGGCACCTCGTCGGACAGCTTCCACGCCCGGCCCTACAGCGCGGGAGCCCGGAACTGGTGGGGCACCGCGGGCAAGGTGTCCGGGTACGGCGGCACGGCGCTCACCGCGGGCTTCGCCGCCTGGAACCAGTGGCAGGCCGACGCCGACGACCCGTCGCTCAGCGACGCCGAGCGCGGCGCCCGCGCCGGGACCGTGGGCGTCTCGACCGCCGCCGGCGCGTGGGCCGGCGCGGAGGCCGGCGCCTGGGCCGGCGGCGCGATCGGCACCGCGATCTGCCCGGGCGTGGGGACCGCGATCGGCGGGGTCGCGGGTGGGCTCGTGGGCGGCGCGGTCGGCGGGTTCGTCGGCAGCGAGGTGGGCCAGGCGACCATGGGCGCGATCGGCGACGCGACCGACGCCACCGTCGACTTCATCGGCGACGCGGCGAGCGACGTCGGCGACTGGGCCAGCGACACCGGCGGCGACCTGGTCGACGCCGCCACCTTCTGGGACTAGGAGGACCCGTGCTCACCCCCATCCTGATGGTGGCCGGAGGCGTCCTCCTGGTGGCCTGGAACGCCTGGCAGCGGGCCGGGCGCACCCCCGCCGCCCGCGCCTGGACCCGCAGCATGCAGGGGACCTGGAAGCGGCGCTCGGTGCTGGTGGTGCGGCCGCTCATCGCCGCGGTGCTGATCCTCGGCGGCCTCGCGGTCCTCCTCGCCGACACTCCCGCCGCGGTCCCTCTCGGCCTGGCCACGGGCGGCTGCCTGCTCGTCCTGGCCGGCTACCTCCTCCTGCCCCTGCCGGTCCCTCGGGCGATCCAGCCCCACTGGAGCCGCGATGAGCGACCCGTCGCCGGCTGACCGGCTCGTCGTCCCGCCGGGGTGGGAGGTGGTCGACCGGCCGGCCGCAGGCGTCGCGCTGGTCGCGCTCGAGCCCGAGCGCGCCCCGGCCGCGGGCGACCGGGCGCCGTTCCGCTCGAACCTCGTGGTCACCGCGGTCCCGACCGGCGGCCTCGACTTCCGTGACTGGCAGGCGGGCAGCGACGAGATCCTCGACCGCGCGCTCACCGACTACCTCCTGGTCGACCTCGAGCGCCTCCAGATCGACGGGCTGCCCGGCGGCCGCCGCCTGGCCCACCACACCGGACCGCACGACGAGGCACTCACCCTCGAGCAGTGGTTCGTACTGCACGAGGGCATCGGGCACACGCTGACCGCCACCGTCGAGACCGCTCGGTACGACGAGCTCGCCGACGTGACCGCGACCGCCGCGGGCACCTGGCGGCCGGCGCTGCCGCGGGGCGCCGATGCTCGTTGAGCTCACCGCGGAGGCCGACCTGCTCCGCACCGACGGCGCCGGCTTCGGCGCGCTCCTGGCGGCCCACTCCTCGCCCCCGGACTCCCTCCAGGACGCAGCACCGGACGTGCGGTCGGTCCTCACGGCGATGGCCGGCGGGCCGCTGGACCGCGCCCTCGCCGTGGCCGCCGCGCCGCTCGTCTCCTTCGTCCTGACCGTCGCCGGCCCCGACACCAGGCTGGTGCACCGCGCCTGGCTGAACGGGTCCGGGTGCGCCCTGCTCCTCGGCGTCCACGAGGACCTGTTCCAGCTGGTCCCGCACGACCCGGCGTTCCTCACCGCGGCCCTGGTCCGGCTGGCCCGCCTCCGCCCCCGCCGCCGGAGCGCGGAGCCCACCTCGGCGCCCGCCGACGACGGCACGGTCCGGGCGCTCCTCGCCCCCGATCCCGGCACCCGACGCGTCGCGCTCGACCGGCTCGACGCCGGCTACGCGTGGCAGCTGCGCGGCCCCGACGGCGCGACGCTCACCGTGGTCGACGGCCGGTCGGGCGTGCGCGTCCACGTGCCGGAGACCGGCACGTTCGAGCCGACCACCAGCACCGCCATCTACCGGGTGCTGTCCACGGTGGTCCCGCCGCCGGGTCAGGCCTGACCGCGCTGGACCTCCACGGTCGCGGCGTCGACTCCCAGCGCCTCGAGGGCCGCGGCGCCCATCGCCGCCAGCTCTCCCGCGCCGGCGGCCGGTACCGTCCGCCAGAAGTTGGGGTAGCCCGGCTGGGTGCCGGTCGGGTCCGCATCGCCCGGGGCGAGCCAGCCGGCCGCCCGGATGGCGGCGACCTGCTCGGCAGTCGCCGGCCAGTCACCGCCGAAGCCCTGCGCACCCACGCACTCGGCGTACAGCCACTCGTCCGCGAGCCGGAACTGCACGTAGCGGGTCGGAGGCGGAGTCGCCCGGCGGCCGAACCTGCGGCGCGGGGTGTCGACCGGGCGCGCGGGCTCGCCGACGACGAGGAACTCGCCGTCGGCCAGCTCCTCGATCGTGGCACGCAGGCGCGCGACCACGGCGTCCCGGTCGGCCTCGCTCCACCCAGCGCCCACCAGGCGACGGTACCGGCTTCGCGGGTCCCGGCGCTCCGACGACTTCGGCACGGGCGAGCACCTCGTCTCCCCCGCCGAGGGCGGTGGCTACTGGTTGACATATGTCTGTGACCTACATATTTTCTGCGGCTACCGACTAAAAGTCGTCCCGACACCCCGAGTGATCCGGAGGGATCTCGATGAAGACCGGGCAGGCATCGATAGCGAGCGCGGGAGACCCGGTCGGACGCGACTACCGGCTCACGGGCGAACGGGCCAAGCAGGCGGTCCGGCTCGGACTCACCGACGCCGAGTGGTACCGCCCGCCGATCGACCCCGACCGGCTCCGCGAGCTGATGACGCGGCGCAACGGTCCCGCGATCCGGGACACCGCGCTCTGGCTCGCCCTGCTCGTGGCCAGCGGGGTGCTCGCCTACCTGGCCCTGGGCAGCTGGTGGGCCGTGCCGGCCTTCGCGGTGTACGGCGCGCTGTACGGCGGGGCGGCGGACCCCCGCTGGCACGAGAACGGTCACGGGACCGCGTTCAAGACCCGCTGGCCCAACGACGTGGTCTACGCGCTGGCCTCGTTCATGCTGCTGCGCGAGCCGACCCTGTGGCGCTGGTCGCACGTCCGGCACCACTCCGACACCATCATCGTGGGCCGGGACCCCGAGATCAGCTTCCCGCGGCCGTTCCGGTTCCGCTCGGTGCTGCCGAACTACCTCAACCTGATCAGCGGGCCCCGGATGCTGCTCCGGATCGGCCAGCACGCCCTGGGCAGGATCGACGAGGACACCCGCGAGTTCGTCCCGGAGGAGGAGCTGCCCCGCGTCGTCCGCGAGGCCCGGGTCTTCGTGGTGATCCTCGGCGCGGTCGTGGTCTGGTGCCTGGCGACGGTGTCGATCGTCCCGCTCCTGTTCGTCGGCCTCCCCTCGTTCTACGGCGTCTGGCTGGTGTGGTTCTTCGCGATCACCCAGCACGCGGGCCTGAACGAGGACGTCCTCGACCACCGGTACAGCACCCGCACCGTCTACATGAACCCGGTCTTCCGGTTCCTGTACCTCAACATGAACTACCACCTGGAGCACCACCTGTTCCCCTCGGTGCCCTACCACGCGCTGCCCGCCCTGCACGAGGAGGTCAAGCAGCACCTCCCCGCGCCGAAGACGTCGATGTTCGACGCCTACAAGGAGATCGTGCTGGCCCTGCGCATGCAGCGTCGCAACCCCGACTGGGAGATCCCCGGACGCGAGGTGCCCGAGGACGCCGGCTACCGCATCAACGGCACGAGGGCGTCCTCCCGGAGCCTGGCCACGAGCATGGCCGTGGCCGCCGGGCTGGAGTCGCGCACCGACCTCGGCCCCGCCGACATCGTGATGCCCGGTCAGGTCACCCGCATCGACATCGAGGACCACACCTACGCGCTGTACCGGACCCGGCGCAACGCGTACGCCCTCACCGACGGCATCTGCACGCACGGCAGCGCCGACCTCTCGACCGGGCACCTGGACGACTGCATCATCGAGTGCCCCAAGCACAACGGGCGCTTCAACGTCCTGACCGGGGAGCCGGTACGGCGCCCGGCCAAGATCCCGCTCGCCACCTACCCCGTCGAGGTCGTCGACGGTCGCCTGCTGGTCGCGCTGCGTGGTTCCGGGCCCCAGCCCGCCGCGGCCGGCTCCTGACGGGCGCCCGCGATGACCCTGCATCCCCAGGCCGCCGCGCTCCTGGAGTCGCTCGCCGCGGCCGGCGGACCGCCCCTGAGCCAGCAGACCGTGGCCGAGGCGCGCCGCGGCGCCTATGGCTTCCTCGACCTGTTCGGTCCGCCGGACCCGGTCCGCTCGGTCCAGCACCGCTTCGTGCCCGGGCCCACCGCCGACCTGCCGGTGCGGGTCTACCGGCCGGACACGGCGGGCGACGGTCCCGCCCCCGCGCTCGTGTACTTCCACGGCAGCGGCTTCGTGATCAGCAACATCGGGATCTTCGACACGCCCAGCCGCGCCCTGGCGAACCGCACGGGGTGCGTCGTCGTCGCCGTGAACTACCAGAAGGCGCCCGAGCACCCGTTCCCGGCCCCGTTCGACGACGCCTACGCCGCCACCCGGTGGGTGGTGGAGAACGCCGAGGACCTGGGCATCGACCCCGCTCGCGTCGGGGTCATCGGTGACAGCGCCGGCGGGACCCTGGCCACCGCCGTGTGCCTGAAGGCGCGCGACGAGGGCGGTCCGGCGATCGCCACGCAGGTCCTCGTGCACATCCCGGCCCAGTTCGGGGTGGAGACCACGTCCATGCGGGACAACGCGACCGGTCTCCTCCTGGAGGCCGACGACATGCGCTGGTTCGCCGGCCACTACCTGTCAGATCCCGCGGACGCCCAGCATCCCTACGCGGCACCGCTCTCCGCACCGAGCCTCGCGGGACTGCCGCCGGCGCTCGTCGTCACGGCGGAGTACGACGTCCTGCGCGACGACGGCGCGGCGTACGCGGAACGCCTGCGCGAGGACGGCGTCCCGGTCAGCTACACCTGCTACCCCGGGATGATCCACGCGTTCTACGGGATGACCCGGCATCTCGACGCGGCCTCCGAGCTGTACGACGAGATCGCCGCGCACGTGCGGCAGTACCTGAGCGCCGCGGGCCCCGCCCGCGGGGAGAAGGAGGAGTCATGAGGATCGAGGCCGACGTCGACGTCTGCGAGGCGTACGGCGAGTGCGTCGCCGCGGCTCCCGCGCTGTTCGCGATCAACGACGAGAACTTCGTCGAGGTCCTGGACGCCTCGCCCCAGCCGGACCAGGCGGCCGCCGCCGAGCGCGCGGTCTGGGCGTGCCCCGTGCACGCGCTGTCGATCGCCGAGGACTGACCCCGCCGACCGGCCGCGCGAGCGGCACCGCCGGGGTCTCACGATCGCGAGACGGCGCCCCGGCGCACCGCCGGCGTTGCTAGCCTTCGGGACCGTGATCGAATCCCTCCTCGACCTCAGCCCCGTCATCCCGGTGGTCGTCGTCCACGACACCGACGAGGCGGTCGGAGTCGCCCGCGCCCTGGTGGACGGGGGCGTGCCGGTCATCGAGCTCACGCTCCGTACCCCCGTCGGGCTCGAGGCGATCCGGCGGATCGCCGCCGAGGTGCCCGAGATCGTGGTCGGCGCGGGGACCGTCGTCACCCCGGACCAGGCGGCCCAGGCCGCCGCGGCCGGCGCCCAGTTCCTGGTGTCCCCCGGCAGCACCGACCGGCTGCTCGACGCCATGGCCGAGACCGGCCTGCCCCACCTCCCCGGCGTGTCGACGGTGTCGGAGACGCTCGCCCTGATCGAGCGCGGCTACCGCGAGCTCAAGTTCTTCCCGGCCGAGGCGGCCGGCGGCGTCCCGTTCCTCAAGGCGCTGCACGCCCCCGTGCCGGCGGCCCGGTTCTGCCCGACGGGCGGCATCACCCAGGCGAGCGCCGCGACGTACCTGGCGCTGCCGAACGTCGGGTGCGTGGGCGGTTCCTGGCTGACCCCCGCCGACGCCCTGGCCGAGCGCGACTGGACCCGGGTCAGCACGCTCGCGGCCGCGACCACCGGCCTCGCGGTCGCCGGCTGACGCCTCGCCCCGCCCCTCCGCGCGATCCGACCCTCCGTCGTCGGCGCGATACCGCGATATCGTGCGCCCGTGCTCGAAGACGATCAGGCCCGCAGCCTCCTCCAGATCCTGGAGCTGGTGCGCTCGGGCCAGGCGCTGACGCGGCCGGACCTGGCCCGCGCCACGCAGTTCGGTCGCGCGGTCGTCACCAGTCGTCTCGAGCAGCTCCTCGACCTGGGCCTCGTCGCCGAGGGTGATCTCCTTCCGGTCCCGCGGGGTCGCTCCCCGCGCGGCCTCCACTTCAACACCGGTCGCGGCCACGTGCTCTGCGCCGACATCGGCGCCCGATCCATGTTCGTCGGGCTCTCCGACCTCGGGGGCCGGATCGTCGACCACGTGAGCGTGGAGCACGACATCAGCCTCGGCCCCGAGCAGACGCTGACGGCCCTCTGCGAGGAGTTCGACAAGATCCTGGCCCGCGCCAAGGACACCGATCTCCAGGTGTGGGCGATCGGGCTGGGGGTGCCGGGTCCGATCGAGCACTCGACCGGCCTCGCGGTGAGCCCGCCGATCATGCCCGGGTGGGGAGACCTCGACGTACGCCGCCGCCTGCAGGACCAGTACGGCGTCCCGGTCTGGGTCGACAACGACGTGAACGTGATGGCGCTCGGCGAGCTCAACGTCGGCAACGCACGGCACCAGCGCGACGTCGTGGTGGTCAAGCTCAGCACCGGCATCGGCGCGGGCCTGATCTCCAACGGGGTGCTCCACCGGGGCGCGCAGGGGTCGGCCGGCGACATCGGCCACGTGAAGGTCAGCGACGACCCGACGATCGTCTGCCGGTGCGGCAACACCGGGTGCCTGGAGGCGCTGGCCAGCAGCTGGGCACTGGGCCGGCAGGGGCAGGAGCTGGTCGACCGGGGCGAGAGCAGCTTCCTCGTCGAGCGGACGGCCGGTCGCGCGGTGACCGGGGACGACGTGGTCGTGGGGGCGATCAGCGGGGACCACCTGTGCATGAAGCTGATGAGCGACTCCGCCCGACTGGTGGGCGACACGCTCGCGCTGGTCGTGAACTTCTACAACCCGGCGCTGGTCCTCCTCGGCGGCCGGCTGATGGCCGCCGGCGACGCCTACCTCGCGACGGTGCGCAACATCGTCTACTCGCGGTCGCTCCCCCTCGCGACCCGCGAGCTCGTGATCGGCAAGGTCGGTCTCGGCAGCGAGGCGGCGCTGCACGGGGCGGCGGCGCTGGCGCTGGAGGAGGTCTTCCGCCCCGAGTACTTCGCCGACTGGGCGGGCCGGCGCTCGACGCCCCAGCTCCTCCCCACCGCCACCTGACCGCGGGGCCGCGGCCTCAACACTCCTGCAGGCGCGTCACCTCGATCGGGCGCGCGAGCAACGGCTGGGCGTCGGCCACCATGGCGGCCAGGTGCGGCAGCGCCAGGTGCACCTCGAGGCTGGCGGCGTCTCGCCACTCCTCGACGAAGACGAAGTGCGCGGGGTCGGCCTCGTCCTGGAAGAGACGGTAGGCGAGGCAGCCGTCCTCGGTGCGGGTGACCGCCACCAGCGGCTCGAGCAGCAGCCGCAGCGCGGCTCCGCTGTCCGGTCGGGCGTGGAAGTGGGCGACGACGTGCAGGGTCATGACAGGCTCGCAATCTCGGGTCGGCCGTACGGGGAACGATGGGGCGCCCAGGCATGGAAGCGCCGGTCGGCGAGGAGCTCGTCGACGGCCATGGCCGCGGCCCCGACCAGACCTGCGGTGGGACCGAGCGTGCTCCGACCGATCGCGAGGCTCCGCGTCGCCAGGGGGAGGGACCGTCCGTAGACGACCTCGCGGATGGTGGACAGCACCAGGTCCGAGCCCTCCACCAGGCCGCCGCCGATGACGAGCCGGGAGGGGTTGAAGAAGTTCACGAGGCTGGCCAGGGTGCTGCCGACGAGCCGCGCGGACCGGGTCAGCAGGTCCAGCGCCAGCTGGTCCCCCTGGGCGGCGGCGGTGACGATGTCGGCGATCTCGAGGGAGGCGGTGGCCGCGATCGTGCTCGTGAGGTGGGGGCCGGCCTCCGCGGCGGCGCGCTCCATCGCCTGCCGCACCAGCGCGCCGCCACCGGCGACGACCTCGAGGCAGCCGGCGTTGCCACAGCGACACGGCTCGTCGTGCTCGACGACCGCGACGTGGCCGATGTCCCCCGCTGCTCCCTGGGCGCCACGGTGCAGGCGCGAGCCGGAGATGACGCCGGAGCCGATCCCGACCCCGAGCTTGACGAAAACCATGTCGGCGACCCCGACGCCCGAGCCGGCCCGGGCCTCCCCGAGGGCCTCGAGGTTCACCTCATTGTCGACCCACACCGGTACGGCGAAGCGCCCGGCCAGGTGCCCCCGCACGTCGTACCCGTCCCAGCCCGGCATGATCGGCGGCGCGGTCGGCCGGCCGCTGGCGAACTCGACAGGCCCCGGAACGCCCAGGCCGATGCCCCAGACCCGGTCGGCGGGCACGCCGGACCGTGCGCACAGCTGCTCCCAGACAGCGCCGAGGCGATCGAGCACGGCCACCGGCCCGTCGGCCAGATCCACCGCGTGCTCCTCCTGCGCCACGATCTCACCGGTCAGGTCGCTGACGCCCGCGGCGAACGACAGGGCGTCGAGCTCGGCGACGAGGACGTGACCGGCGGCCGCCCGGAACCGCAGCTCGCGCGGCGCGCGGCCGCCCGAGGACGACCGGACGCCGCCCTCCTCGACCAGTCCGAGCTCGCGGAGGATCCCGAGTCGCTGGTTGACGACGCCCCGGCCCACGCCGAGACTGCGCCCCAGGTCGGCCCGGGTCGTGGCGCCCAGGGCCCGAACCCGCCGCACGACCGCCAGCACATCGGGCGGGGGATCCAGTTCGGCCATGCGGCGCATATTAGCGGCCAACGCCGGTGTTTTTTTCTCTGGCGATCTTTATTCTGTCGATCAGAGACATTAGAGTCCGAGCACCGTCTCGCCGACCAAGGAGTGGCATGAAGCTGGGCTTCCTCACCGCGTGCCTGCCCGCCCTGGGTCCGGACTCGATCATCGACGACGCGGTCGACGAGGTCGCTCGCCGCACCGTCTCTCCGGTGACCGCGCACTGACGCCGCCCCGGGTGCGGCACCTCCCTATCCACGGCGGCGATCGGCCGTCCCAAGCCAGACCAGGAGTCATCTGATGAAGCTCGGCTACTGCTCGATCACGTGGGGTGGGGTCCTCGGACACCCCGTCGGCGTCACGAGCGTGAAGGACCTGTTCTACACCGGGGTCGGCGACATGGCCGACGCCGCGCGCGACATCGCCGCGGCGGGCTACACGGGCACGGAGATGTTCGACGGCGACGTCGCGAAGTACGCCGACCGCCCCGAGGTGCTGCGGGCGATCCTCGACGACAACCGGCTGGACCTCGTGAGCGTCTACACGGGCGCCAACTTCATCTATGCGGACATCCTCCCCGACGAGATGGACAAGATCCGCCGGGCCATCGACCTCGCCGTCCAGTTCGGCGCCGAGCGCCTGGTGGTCGGCGGCGGCGCGCGCCGGGCGGCCGGCACGACCGACGAGGACTACGTCGCGCTGGGCCGTGGGCTGGACCGGGTCTCGGAGATGGCGGCCGACCACGGGCTCGTGGCGACGTACCACCCGCACCTGACGACGATCGTCGAGAACCCCGACGAGCTGGCGCGGATCATGGACCTGTCCAGCATCGGCTTCTGCCCCGACACCGGTCACCTGGCCGCGGCCGGCGGCGACCCCGCCGCCCTGATCCGCCAGTACGGCGACCGGGTCAAGCACGTGCACCTCAAGGACGTCGTGCCCGAGCCGTTCTCCTGGACCCCGCTCGGCGAGGGGACCCTGGACTTCACCGACATCGTGCGGGCGGTGACCGAGGTGGGCTACGACAGCTGGCTGATGGTCGAGCTCGACGAGTACGACGGGGCGCCCGTGGATGCCGCGCGCATCTCGAAGGCGCACCTCGACGCCATTTTCGCCGAGCTCGGCATCGCCTGAGCCGACCGCCACACCAGAAACGGAGCACACCATGCGACAGCTACGCGTCGGTCTCATCGGGGCCGGGTTCATGGGCAAGGCCCACTCGATGGCCTATGCCTCCATGCCGATGTTCTTCTGGCCGGCCCCGGCCATCCCGGTCCGCGCCGTCATCGCCGAGGCGACCGAGGAGCTGGCCGCCGAGGGCGCGGCCCGGTTCGGATTCGAGTCGAGCACCGGCGACTGGCGCCGGGTCATCGACGACCCCACGATCGACATCGTCGACATCGCCACGCCCAACCACCTGCACCCGGAGATGGCCATCGCGGCCGCCGAGGCGGGCAAGCACATCATCTGCGAGAAGCCGCTGGCTCGCACCGCGGCCGAGGCCAAGACCATGCTGGACGCCGTCCAGAAGGCCGGGGTCGTCAACATGGTGGCGTTCAACTACCGCCGCACCCCGGCGATCGCGCTGGCCAAGAAGTACATCGAGGAGGGCGCGATCGGCGAGATCGTGAACTTCCGCGGCACCTACCTCCAGGACTGGAGCGCCGACCCGGAGTCGCCGCTGTCCTGGCGGTTCCAGAAGGAGATCGCCGGCTCCGGGGCCATCGGCGACATCGGCACGCACGTGGTCGACCTGGCGCGCTACCTGGCCGGCGAGATCACCGCGGTCAACGGCCTGGCCCGCACCATCGTCCCCGAGCGGCCGAAGCAGAGCGGCGGTCGCGACGCGCTCGGCACCTCCCGCTCCGGCGGCGAGCTCGGCCCGGTCGACGTCGACGACGAGATGCTCACCATGGTGCGGTTCGCCAACGGGGCGGTGGGCTCGATCGAGGCCACCCGCAACGGCTACGGCCGCAACAACTTCATCACCGTCGAGGTGCACGGAACCCGCGGCTCGCTGTACTTCAACTACGAGCGGCGCGACGAGCTGCAGGTGTGCTTCGCCGACGACCCGGGCGACCGCCGCGGCTTCCGCACCGTCTACACCGGTCCGGCGCACCCGTACGGCGAGGGCCTGTGGCCGATCCCGGCGCTCGGCATCGGCTACGGCGAGACCAAGATCATCGAGGCCTACGACCTGGTCAAGTGCATCGTCGAGGGCACCGAGGCGGACCCGAACTTCCACGACGGGTGGCGGATCTCGCTCATCGCGGACGCGATCCTCGCGTCGTCGGAGTCGGGGAACTGGATCACGATCGATGGGTGATGGCCTGCGTTCGGGCATCATCGGGGCCGGCTTCATCGGAGGTGTCCACGCGCACGCCGTGCGGGCCGCCGGTGGGCAGCTCGTCGCCGTGGCCGACCACTCCCCCGAGGCGGCGAAGGGCGGCGCGGCGCGGCTCGGCGCCCGCGCTGCCGCCGAGTCCGCCGAGGCGCTGATCGAGGCCGACGACGTCGACGTCGTGCACATCTGCACGCCCAACCACCTGCACGCACCCCTGGCGCGGCTGGCGTTGCGGGCCGGGAAGGCGGTCGTGTGCGAGAAGCCGCTCGCCACGACCCTCGCCGACGCCGAGGAGATCGGGGCCCTGGCCACCGAGCACGGCTCGGTCACCGCGGTCCCGTTCGTGTACCGCTACTACCAGTCGGTGCTGGAGGCACGCGCCCGGGTGCGCAGCGGCGAGGTCGGGCAGCTGTGGCTGCTGCACGGCTCGTACCTGCAGGACTGGCTGTCGACGAGCTCGGACGTCAACTGGCGGGTCGACGCGTCGCTGGGGGGCGCGTCCCGGGCGTTCGCCGACATCGGCGTGCACTGGTGCGACCTGGTCGAGTTCGTCTCCGGGCACCGGATCGTCCGGCTGTCGGCGCAGCGCAAGACCGCGATCGCCAGCCGGGAGTCCGCGGAGCAGGTGAGCACCGAGGACATCGCGACCGTGCAGTTCGAGACCGACCTGGGCGCCGTGGGCTCGGTGGTGGTCAGCCAGGTCTCCCCCGGCCGCAAGAACCGGCTGTGGTTCTCCCTCGACGGCGCCGAGCAGTCGCTGTCCTTCGACCAGGAGAACCCCGAGACGCTCTGGGTCGGCTCGCGGGCCCACGCCTCCGTCGTACCCCGCGGCGTCACGCCGCGGCGCTCGGCCAACCCGCTCCTCGAGCCGCTGCCCCCGGGGCACCCGCAGGGCTACCAGGACTGCTTCAACGCGCTCGTCGGGGACCTCTACCAGGCGGTCTCCTCAGGCTCGGCGGGCGCCCCCGAGGAGCTGCCCGGCTTCGCCGACGGGGTCCGCGCGGCGCGGATCACCCAGGCGGTGCTCGACTCGGTCGCCACCGAGTCGTGGGTGCCGGTCGGCTGAGCGTCGCTTCGACTCAGGCCCCGGATCGCTCGCGCACCAGCGCGGTGATCCGGGGCACGAGCGACGTCAGGTCGCCCACGACGCCGAGGTCGCAGACGTCGAAGATCGGGGCCTGCGGATCGGTGTTGATCGCGACCACGGTGCCGGAGTGCGACATGCCGACCCGGTGCTGGACCGCCCCGGAGATCCCGCAGGCGAGGTAGAGCCGGGGCCGCACCGTCCGGCCGGTCTGGCCGACCTGGTGCGCGTAGGGGTACCAGCCCCGGTCCACCACGGGCATGCTGACCGCGACCGCGCCACCGAGCACCTGCGCGAGCTCCTCGAGCAGCGCGATGTTGTCCGCGCTGCCCAGCCCGCGGCCGCCGGCGACGACGATCTCGGCGGTGTCGAGCCCCGAGCGGCCGGTCTCGCCGGCCCCGTCCGGCTCCGACACCGAGACGTCGGGTCCGACCTCGACCGGCGGCGGCACCGCCACCAGCTCGGGCGTGCCCGCGACCGGCAGCTCCTGGGCGTCCAGGGCCGCGGTCCGGAACAGGGCGAGGGCGGGACCACCGACCCAGCCCACGTCCACGGCCGTGGAGTCGCCCAGCGCGAGGCACCGTCCGACCAGCTCGCCCGCCACGTCGTCGAGCCCGACGAGGTCCCAGCACACCCCCGCCCCCAGGCGGACCGCGAGGGCGCCGGCGACGTCGGCGGACAGCGAGGAGTTCTCGAAGGCGACCAGGTCGTAGGGCTGCTCCCGGTGAAGTGCGGCGACGACGGCGACCCGGGGCGCGGCGGTGGCCGGCAGCCCGGTGACGACCCGCACCACACCGGCGCCGTACCGCCCGAGGACACCGGTCAGGCCCGCGGCGTCGCCCTCGGCCTCGACCGGGAGCAGCACCTCGACCGTCTGGGCCACCCCGGCCAGCGCGGAGAGCACGCCGAGCTGACCCGCGGACAGGGCCCCGGACCGCGGCTCGGCGACCAGCAGCGCACGACGGGTCACAGCAGCCTCCTCTGGGCGAGGAAGTCGACGACGCGCTCGTGCGCGTCGCCGTCGTCCTCGATGATCTCGGCCTCGCCCCGCGCGGGCGCGGGCGCGGCGGCGAGCACGCGAGTCCGCGAGCCGGCGGCCCCGAGCTCGGACTCCGGGACGCCGAGCTCTGCCGGGGTCACCGTCTCGAGCACCGCCTTCTTGGCGGCGATGACGTCGCGGAACGAGGGGTAGCGGGGCACGCAGACCTCGCCGGAGAGCGCCAACACCGCGGGCAGCTCGGCCTCGGCCCGGTGGAGGCCGCTCTCGGTCTGGCGGGTCGCGCGCACGCGGCCGTCCGCCACCGTCACCTCCACCGCACGCGAGAGCACCGGCAGCCCCAGGCGCTCGCCGAGGGCAGCCCACAGCAGGGCGCCGTTGCCGTCCCCGCTCGCCGCCCCGAGGACGACCAGGTCGGGGCCCAGCCCGCGGAGGGCGGCCGCCAGTGCGGAGCTCGTCGCCAGGAGGTCGGCACCCGCCAGCGCATCCCCGGCGACGACGACGGCTCGGTCCGCCCCCATCGCCAGCGCCGGACGCAGCGCGTCGGCGGCGTCCGGGGGCACCATCGCCAGGACGACGACCTCTCCCCCGACGCCGTCCCGGACCCGCAGCGCGGTCTCCACGGCGCTCTCGTCCACCCCGGTCAGGGCGGCGCCGCCGGAGCGGTCGAGCCGCCCGGCGTCGTCGAGGGTGGGCTCCGGCGGCACCGGCTTCACGCAGACGACGATGCGCATCGGGGTCACACCGAGGCCGCGAGCTGGTGCGCCTCGAGCAGCACCGTCTGGATCAGTCGAGCCGCGGCCGCATCGCCCACGCGCTCCACCTGGACGTCGCGGCCCGACTCCTCCACCAGGTCGCAGAGCCGGTGGTAGAGGTCGTCGCGCGAGCGCCGCGCGTACACGGGGACCACGGCCCCGGTCTCCCACCACTCCTCGGTACCGGTGGCGTCGTCACGAAGCAGCGCCCGGCCGGGCTCGACGCGCAGGAGCGTCGTCATCGGCCGCAGCGCGATGCCCTTCGCCGCGGCGCGCTGGAGGAACATCGCGATGTTGGTGCCCTCGAGCTCTCCGGCGACGACCGTCCGCGAGGAGACGATCGTGACCTGCCGCCCGGCATCGGCCAGGTACTCCGCGGTGCCCGCGGCCTCCCAGTGGCCCTGCGCGTCGACGACCAGGACCCGGCCCTCGGGGAGCGGCGCCCCGGCGAGCACCTCGTCGACGGAGTAGACGCAGTCGAGCTCGAGCCCCGGGATCTCCGGGAGCAGCTGCAGCCCCCGGCCGCGCGCGATCGCGGCGGCGTCGGGGTCGTCCTGCGACTGGCGGTGCGCGGGCGGCAGGTTCGGCTGCGACCCGGTCGCCACCACGACCACGTCGGGGTCGAGCTCCAGCAGGTCGTCCGCCGTCGCCTCCACGCCGGTCCACACCTCGACGCCGAGCCTGCGCACGGCGGCCTCCAGGTAGTGCGTGACCTCCGCGACCTCCTCGTGGTGCGGCTGGCGCGCCGCGAGCCGCACCTGGCCCCCGAGGTGCTCGGCGCGCTCGAAGAGCGTGACCCGGTGCCCGCGCCGGGCGGCGATCTCGGCGACCTTGAGGCCGGCCGCTCCGCCTCCGATCACGACCACCGACCGCGGTTCGGCCACCCGCACGAGCAGTCTCTCGCTCCAGAACCGCTCCTGCCCGGCGGCCGGGTTCTGCACGCAGCGGATCGGCTTCTCCTGCGCGACCGCGTGCAGGCAGCCGTCGTTGCACCCGATGCAGGCGCGCACCTCGACCGCCCGGCCCTCCTCGAGCTTGCGCGGCGTCTCGGGGTCGGCGATCAGCTGACGGGCCATGCCGACCAGGTCGGCCTCGCCCGACGCCAGCATGTGCTCGGCGAGGGCGCCGTCCTTGATCCGACCGAAGGCGACCACGGGCAGGTCGGACTGCTTCTTCAGTGCCTGGTTGAGCGGCCGGAAGTAGCCCTGGGCGACCGCGGCCGGGGGGATCTCCATCCAGAAGCTCGAGAAGGAGCCGGCGTCGCAGTTGAAGTAGTCGACCAGCCCGCTGGCCTCGAGACACTCGGCCATCCGCAGCCCGTAGTCGAGCTCGTAGCCGAACGGCGTGTACTCGTGCAGGCAGATCCGGATGCCCAGCGCCCGGTCGTCGGGGAGGTTCTCGCGGACCGCCGCCACGCACTCGAGCGGGAAGCGCATCCGGTTCTCGAAGCTGCCGCCGTACGCGTCGGTCCGGTGGTTGAAGAACGGCGACGCGAAGCTGCGCAGCAGCCCGTCGTGCGCGATCTTGATCTCGATCCCGTCGTACCCGGCCTCGACCAGGTTCCGCGTCGAGGCCGCGAAGCCCTCGATCGCGCGCAGCATGTCGCGGCGGTCCATCGCCTTGGTGGTGTGCGGGCTGGACGGCTCGGGCATCTGGGTGGGCGCCCACAGGACCGGCGGCGGGTGCTCCAGCGACGTGTGTCCGCCGTGGTTGAGCTGCGCGAAGATCCGCGCACCGTGGGCGTGGACGGCGTCGGTGGTGCGGCGGTTCAACGGGATCGTCGCCGGGTCCCACGCCGCGACGTACTTCCGCGACATCTGGCCCTCGGGCATGGTCGCCATGGACCCGTCGACCACCAGGCCGACACCGCCCCAGGCGCGCTCCTCGAGGTAGGCGGTGACGTCCTCGGTCGGCATACCGTGCACGTCACCGAGCGCGTTGAAGTGCGGCTGGAACACCAGCCGGTTGCGCAGCTCGACGCCCCGGATGCGCAGGGGCGAGAACAGGGCGGGGAAGCCGGCCCCCGGCGTGGTCCCGCTCATGTCAGGCGATCGCCCCGTGGCACTGCGACCCGCCGTCGACCAGCAGCAGCGTCCCGGTGACGTAGGACGAGTCCTCCGACGCGAAGAACAGGGCTGCGCGGGCGACGTCCTCGGGCGAGCCGAGCCGGCCGAGCGCGATGGAGCGCTTGGCGGCGGCGATCGCCTCGCCGGGCGTCGTGCTGACCAGGTCGTGGTAGCCGTGCATCATCTCGTTGTCGATGTAGCCCGGGGCGATCGCGTTCACCCGGATGCCGAACTCGCCCAGGTCCGCGGCGGTCTGCTGGGTGATCAGGTTGACCGCACCCTTCGACCCTGCGTAGACCGCCGACTGGCGCAGTGGCAGCACGCCCTGGATCGACGAGATGTTGATGATGCTGCCGCCGCGTGCCGCGGTCTTCATCGCGCGCACGGCGTACTTGGTGGCGAGGAGCACCCCACCCACGTTGATGTCGATGACCCGGCGGTACTCCGCGAAGTCCAGGTCGGTGATGTGCTCGGCGATCCCCGTGCCGGCGTTGTTGACCAGGATGTCGACGCCGCCGTGGAGGTCGACGGCCCTGTCGACCAGCGCCGCGACGGACTGCTCGTCGGCGACGTCGCAGGACACGGCGGTGGCGGTGCCGCCCGCAGCCCGGATCGCGGCCTCCGCCTCGGCGCCCTCGGCCTCGCTGCGTTGGGCGAGGACGACAGAGGCACCCTCGGCCGCGAAGCGCGACGCGATGGCGAAGCCGATCTGGCGGCCGCCGCCGGTGACGATGGCGGTCTTGCCGGCAAGGCGTTGGGTCACGGGTGCTCCTGGTGGGAGGGCTGGTCGGGGATCGGGGTGGAACGCCGGGTCGGGCGGCCGGGGTCGAGGCACGCGGGCCGCCCGACCCGGCTGCTCAGCGCCGCTTCGAGAGGGCCACGGCGAGGATGATGATGAAGCCCTTGACGGCGATCTGCCACGACGAGCTCACGCCGATCAGCACGAGCCCGTTGTTGAGGACGCCGATGATCAGGGACCCGATCAGGGTGCCGATGATCGTGCCGCGGCCACCGAACAGGCTGGTCCCGCCGAGGATGACGGCGGCGATCACGTCCAGCTCGAGGCCGTCCGCGAAGTCGGGTCGTGCCGCGTGGCCCTGGGCGGTGAAGATCAGGGACGCGAGACCGGCGAGGACCCCGGTGAGGACGAAGCAGAGGATCTTGGTCCGGTCGGTGTTGATGCCGCTGTACCGGGCTGCGGTCGCGTTGCCGCCCGTGGCGTACACCTTGCGCCCGAACGTCGACAGGTGCAGCAGGACCGAGCCGATCGCCAGGGCGATGAGGGTCCAGACGATCGGCACGGGGATGCCGGCGATCGTGCCCTCGTAGAAGACCGCCCAGAACGTCCGGTTGTCGACGAGGACCGGCGCGGTGTCGGTGATGACGAACGCGATGCCCTTCGCCACCCCCAGCATGCCGAGGGTGACCAGGAAGCTCGGGATCCCCAGCTTGGTCGTGAGCAGGCCGTTGACCAGGCCGATGAGGGCGCCGACACCGATGCCGACCAGCGCGCCGAGGGCCCAGTTGTCGGAGAAGTCGTTCATGAACAGCGCCGCCGACACGCAGGACAGCTTGAGGATCGACGCCACCGACAGGTCGATCTCGGCGGAGATGATGATGAAGGTCATCCCGACGGCCATGATCGTGACCAGGGTGGTCTGGCGGCCGATGTTCTCGAGGTTGGCGCCCGTGAAGAACACGTCGGACTTGATCGAGAAGAAGATCACCAGCGCGATCAGCGCCAGCAGGACGCCGTACGGGCGGTCGCTGGAGAGAAGGTCGCGTACGGCGGTGCGCCTGCTGTTGTCGCCGGTGGAGGCGGGTGCTGGCGATGACGTGGCAGTGCTCATCTTGCGGGCTCCTGTACAAGGTGGTGGAGGCGCTCTTCGCCCTGGACTTCGGACGAGCGGACGCAGGTGGTGACGCGGCCGTCGTGCACGACGGCGAGGGTGTCGCAGAGAAGCTGGAGCTCGACGAGCTCCGAGGAGACGACCACGACGGCGCAGCCGTTGCGGGCGAATCGGCGGATGATTCCGTAGATCTCGTCACGGGCGCCGACGTCGACGCCGACGGACGGCTCGTCGAGCAGCAGGAGCCGCGGCTCGGGCGTCAGCCACTTGCCGAACACCACCTTCTGCTGGTTGCCGCCGGAGAGATTCTGCAGCCGGGTGTGGATCCCGGGTGCCTTGACGTTCAGGTCGGCGACGGCCTTCTTGGCGCGTCGCTGTGCCTCGCCCTTGGAGAACAGCCCGGCGCGGGTCAGGTGCGGCAGTCGCGGCATCGCGATGTTGGCGGCGATCGTGTCCTCGAGCACCAGCCCCTCGAGGTGACGGTCCTCCGGCACCAGCGCGACCCCGGCGGCGATGGCCTGGTGCGGAGTCCGCCAGCGGACGCTCTTGCCCTCGAACAGCACCTCGCCCTCGTCGGCCTTGCGCAGACCGAACATCGTCTCCAGGATCTCGGTGCGTCCGCTGCCGACCATCCCGGCGAGGCCGAGGATCTCTCCCGGACGCACCTTGAGGTCCACGCCGTTGAGGCGGGAGTTCCGCACGCCGCGCAGCTCGACCACGGGCGCCGCGGTCGACCGGACGCTGGCGTCGTCCTGGAACGCGCTGCGCCGGTCCCCCTCCTCCACGCTGAGCGTGTCGGTGGCCATCCGCTCGTGGCCCGGGCCCACGATCTCGCTCACCAGCTTCTCCATGGTGATCTCGGACGTGTTGTGGGTGCCGACGTTCCGGCCGTCGCGCAGCACCGAGACGCGGTCGCTGATCCGGAAGACCTCCTGGAGACGGTGGGTCACGTAGATGACGCCGACGCCCCGCTTGGTCACCTCGGCGACGGTCTTGAAGAGGATCTCCTCCTCGCCGGCCGACAGGGCCGACGTGGGCTCGTCGAGGACCAGGATCTTGATGTCCCCCATGAGGGCCTTGGCGATCTCGGTCAGCTGCCGGTAGGCGAACGGGAGGGAGTCGACGCGAGCGCTGGCCTTGATCGGGAAGCCCTGCTCGGCGAGGTACTTCTGCGCCTGAGCATGGATCGTCCGGTGCCGCACCAGGCCGGCGCCGACGTGCGGCTCCCGCCCGAGGAACAGGTTGGACGCGACGCTCATCGACGGGATCAGGCTCAGGTCCTGGTAGACCATCGCGATCCCGCTGTCGCGGGAGTCCTGCGCGGAGCGGAAGTTCGTCTCCTTGCCATGGATCAGGACCTCGCCGCCGTCGCGCTGGTTGACGCCGGACAGCACCTTGATGAGGGTCGACTTCCCGGCGCCGTTCTGGCCGAGGAGCGCGTGCACCTCACCGGGCCGGAGGTCGAAGCTGACACCGCGCAGGGCCTTGACCGCCCCGAAGCTGACGGTGATGTCTCGCAGGTCGACGAGTGGTTGCTGCGCTGTCATCAGCGGTCTCCCATAGGCGTGAGGGGGTGGTGGACATGGTCGTCATGAGGCACGGGCGGGGTGTGTGCACCGGAGCGGTGCGGCAGGCGGGAGATCACGACGCCCCTGCGCCCGCGACACTGGCGATGCGGGTCACCTTGGTGAGTCCCGCCGGGGTGTCGGGGTCGGCACCCTGGGCCAGCGCGGCGTCGTGCGCCGCGCGCTGGAGCGGCAGGACGGCGAGGAACGGGGCCCAGTGCGACGGCGTCGCCGGGAGCCGCACGTGCTGCGCCGCGGTGCTGCGGTCCGCCGCGGACACCGTGACGGTGTGGGCCCCGCGCAGCGCGGCCTCCGTGACGGCCTGCTCACCGAGCCGCTCGCCTACGTGGTCGGACGCCGCGAGCAGCACCGCTGTGCGGTCGCTGACGGAGTTGACGCTGCCGTGGAGGAACTCGCTGGTCTCGAACACCGCGACCGGCCGGCTCAGGGTCTCGCGCAGCTTGATGGCGCCCTCCTCGCCGACCGCCTCCGCGTAGCCCTCGCCCGCGCACACGAAGTCCGACGCCGCGGCGACGTCGATGCGGCTCGCCTCGTCGTCGAGCACGGTGGACATCAGGTCGGGGACGGCGTCGGCCGCCTCGCTCAGCAGCTCCGGTCGGCCCGCGGCGGCGATGCCCAGCAGGCAGGCCAGCGACGTCGTGAAGCTCTTCGTGGCCGGGACGGCCACCTCGCGTCCGGCCAGGAACAGCAGCCGGCGCTGCTCGGGAACCAGCCCGGCCAGGGTCGAGTCCGGGGAGTTGGTGACCACCACGAGGTCGGCGCCCCGCTCGACGGCGGCCTGGGCGCCGGCCAGGATCTCGGTGCTCTCACCGGACTGGGAGACGGCGACCACGAGCGAGCCGTGCAGGTCGCCGGAGGCGGACCAGGCCAGGTGGGCCGGCGACATCACGCAGGCCGGCACGCCGGCGAGCGACCGGAAGGCCTCGGCGGCGTAGGTGGAGGCCGAGCGTGACGAACCGCGCCCGAGCAGCAGCACCTGCCGGGCCGCGGCCACGAGCGGCGCGAGGTCGTCCGCGCGCTCGAGAGCCCCGCGCAGCGCCGCGCGCACCCGCTCGGGTTGCTCGGCCATCTCGGCTCGCATCCGGTGTCCCGGCATCGTCGCGGCGGTCGTCCCGTTCACGCACTCCTCTTTCTTGGCGGCCACGACGGCGTCGGTGGCTTCATCCGAGAACCCGTGGCCGTCGTGTGTTGTCAGCGACCGAGACCGGCCCGTAGGGTGGTAATGATGTTACGACGACTCACGAGAAGGTCAAGTGTCTGTGACCAACAAATATGAAGCACATCACAACCCTATTGGGGACCTCGTCGAGGATTCCATCCGGTTCGTATGGCGACACGGCGTAGCCGCCGCCGCGACCCGTGAGGCCCGTGGACCGCTGGCGGTCTCCGCGTCCGGCGTGCACGTGACCGACGCCGATGGCCGCGTCTACCTCGACGGCCTGTCCGGCGGCTCGGCCGCGGCGACGCTCGGCCACGGCCGCGTCGACGTCGCGGACGCCGTCCACGCCCAGATGACCACGCTGCACTGGGTCTCGCTCCGCACCTTCATCAACGAGCCCTCCATCGAGCTGGGCCGCCGCATCGCGGGGCTCACCGACGCGGGTCTCCAGACGAGCTTCTTCGTCTCCTCCGGCTCCGAGGCCGTCGAGAGCGCCACCCAGCTGGCGAAGAGCTACCACCGCGCGAAGGGCAACCCCGAGCGCACCAAGTTCCTCTACCGCAAGACCGGCTACCACGGGACGACCCTGGTCGGGGCCAGCGCGAGCGACAACCAGGAGTTCCGCACCTGGTTCGCGCCCCTCGCGCCGGGCTTCGTGGAGCTGGACGCGTGCTACCCCTACCGGCGTCCCGACGGGATGACCGAGGAGGAGTACGGCGACGCCTGCGCCGACGCGATCGAGGCGACGATCCTGGCCGAGGGCCCGGAGACCATCGCGGGCATCCTCGCGGAGTCGATCCCGGCCGCCCTCGTGCTCGTCCCGCCGGCCAACTACCTGCGCCGCCTGCGCGAGATCTGCGACCGCTACGACATCTTGTGGATCGACGACGAGGTGTTCATCGGGGTCGGGCGCACGGGCCGCTGGTTCGGCTTCGAGCACTTCGGGGTCACGCCGGACATCGTCACCTCCTCCAAGGGCATCACCGGCGGCTACGTGCCGCTGGGCGCGGCGATCGCGACCGGGCGCGTGATGGAGACCATCTACGGCGACGGCGCGGCGACGCAGGCGAAGGTCTCCGGCCACACCTACGCGGCCCACCCGACCGCCTGCGCCGCCGGCCTGGCCGTCCTGGACGCGATCGAGAAGGAGCACCTGCTCGAGTCCACCGCCCGGATCGGCGAGGGCATGATCGAGGCCTTCCGGTCCCGCTACGCAGGGCACCCGAACGTCGGCGACGTCCGAGGCAAGGGCTTCCTGATCGGTATCGAGCTGGTCGAGGACGCGGGCACCAAGGCGCCGTTCGCCAAGCAGCTCGCGGTCGGGCGCCGGGTCATGGACCGCGCGATGGAGCAGAACTTCATGCTCCGCGCGACCGGCGACGTCATCACGCTGTTCCCGGCCCTGGTCACGACGCAGCAGGACGCGGACGACATGGTGGCGGCCACCTGCCGGGCGATCGACGAGGTGCTCGGTGAGCTCTGAGGTCGACGCCCCGGCGGGCTCCGGCACGGGCGACCGCGCGGAGCTGGTCGCCTCCTTCGCCGACGCGCTGCGCAGCACGGTCGTGCGTGAGCACGTCTCGCTGGACGAGGCCGTCCGGATGCAGCACCGGCTCGTCGAGGCTGCCGCCCAGGTGATGGGCTCCGACGAGGTCTTCGTCGAGGACTACGGCCAGGTGCGCGAGCTCGCCACCGTCGGCTTCGGTGGCGGCGGGCGGCCGCGCGCGACCGCCCGGGTCGAGGAGGTGCTCGCGCGGTTCTTCGAGGCCGAGGACGCCGTACTGATCCACGGTGCCGGCACCGGCTCGATCCGCGCGATGCTCAACGGCGTGGTCGAGCCGGGCACCCGGATCCTCGTCCACGACGCCCACCCCTACAAGACGACGCTGCCGGCGATGCGGCACATGGGGCTGGACGTCGTCTACTCCAGCTTCGACGACCGGGCCGGCCTCGAGTCGGCCCTGCGCGAGAAGCGACCGCAGTCGGTCTACCTCCAGCACGTCCCCCAGCGGCTGGGCGACAACCACGACCTCGGCGAGGTGATCTCGCTGGTCCGCGAGGTGTGCGGCGACGACGTCCGCGTCCTCGTCGACGACAACTACGCGGTCATGCGGTCGCCCCGGATCGGCGTGCAGCTCGGGGCGGACGCCTCGGCGCTGTCGCTGTTCAAGCTGTTGTCGCCCCACCCGATCGGCGCCGTGCTCGCCGACTCGGAGCGCGTCGGCCAGATCCGCCGCGACCTGTCGTCGGCCGGCTGCCAGATCCAGGGCCCGCACGCCATGGCCGCGCTCCGCGCCCTGGTCTTCGCACCGGTCGCGCTGGCGGTCCAGAACCAGACGGTGCTCGACGTCGCGGCCACCGTGAACGCCGAGGCGGGCAGCGGGGACTACCCCTACCTCGCCGGCGCCTTCGCCGCGCAGCCCGGCATCCGGTGCACGGTGCTCCTGTTCGACCGCCCGGTCGCCGAGGAGTTCCTGCGGTCGGCCTGGCGCAACGGCTCGCCGAGCCAGTCGGTGGGCGAGGAGGCGCAGTTCGAGTTCCTCCCGCTGTTCACCTACCTGACCAGCACGTTCTTGAAGTCCTCACCGGGGCTGGAGCGGTACGCCGTCCGCGTGAACCCGATGCGCGGCGGCCCGGAGACGGTCCTGCGTGTCCTCCGGGACGCCCTGGCCGACCCCGAGTTCCGCGCCGCAGCGGCCTCCGCCTGACCGCCCCATCACCTCTGGAGACCAACATGACCACCGACCTGCCCGCCGACGTGATGGTGCCCTTCGCCGTCCACGTCGACTTCCAGTCCGGCGCCCTGACGCCGGACCCGGTCATCCTGCGACGCAGCCACGCGGACCTCGCGGGCTACTTCGTCAACGAGTCCGACGCGCCCGGCGAGGACGAGATGTACGCGGTGCACGAGATCCGCGTGCCCGCCACCAACAACAACCTGCTGTCCTCGACCACGGTCCTGCAGCCGGGCACGGTCGGCGGCGAGTACTTCATGACGAAGGGCCACTTCCACGCCACGCGGGACCGGGCGGAGATCTACCTGACCCTGTCGGGCCAGGGCCTGCTGGTGATGGCGCTCGAGGACGGCACGACCCAGACCAAGGAGATGCGCCCGGGCATCGTCAACTACGTCCCCGGGCACTGGGCGCACCGGTCGGTGAACACCGGCGACGTGCCCCTGGTCTTCTACGCCGTCTACATCGGCGACGCCGGCTACGACTACGCCACCATCGCCGACCAGGGCTTCCCGGTGATCGTCGTCGAGGGCGAGGACGGCCCGGAGGTCGTGCCGAACCCGAGGTACACCGGCCGGTGACCACCATCGCGGTGACGCCCCGGGGCTTCCGGCAGACCCCGGGGCGGCATCACGACCTGCTGGCGGCCCTCGGGTGCGAGGTGCGCTACCCCACCCAGGAGCGGCCGCTGACCGCCGCCGAGCTGCGTGAGCTGCTGCACGGGTGCGACGGCGCGATCCTCGGCGTCGACGACGCGTCGGCGGAGGCCCTGGTCGGCAGCGGCATGAAGGTGCTGGTCCGGTTCGGCATCGGCCTGGACAGCGTCGACCTCGACGCCGCCGAGGCGGAGGGCATCCGGGTGAGCCGGACGCTCGGGGCCACGACCACGTCGGTGGCCGAGCTCGCCGTCGGCCTGATGCTGGCCGCGGCCCGGGGCATCCCGGCCCTGGACCGGTCGATCCGGTCGGGGTCCTGGTCGCGACCCGCCGCGCTGGAGCTGTCCGGCCGGACGCTGGGCCTGGTGGGCATCGGCCGGATCGGCCACGAGGTCGCCGTCCGGGCCCGGGCCCTCGGCATGGCGGTGATCGGCCACGACCCGGTGGCCGCGCCTCCGGACATCGAGATGGTGGGCTTCGACGAGCTGATCGAGCGCGCCGACGTCATCTCGCTCCACGCCCCGCTGACCGACACGACCCGGCATCTCTTCGACGCCGGGGTCCTGGCCCGGATGCGGCCCGCGAGCATCCTGGTCAACACCGCACGGGGCGGCATCGTCGACGAGGCGGCGCTGGCCGTCGCCCTCCGCGAGGGTCCCCTGCACGCGGCCGCGCTCGACAGCTTCGAGGAGGAGCCGCTCGGCCCCGACAGCCCGCTGCGCGACCTGCCGAACGTCATCCTGACCCCGCATGCCGGGGCCTCCACGGTCGAGGCCGTCGAGCGCGCCGGCGTGCTCGCCGTCGAGGAGCTGGTCCGCGGTCTCGACGGGGCGCCGCTCCTCTTCGAGGTCCGGCCCGCGGGCTGAGCGCTGACGCGCGGGCGGAGCCTCGCGCACACTCGGGACATGACCGCCGTGCCGGTGGCTGCGCCATCCCGCGCGATGGTGCGCAGCGCCGGCTGCTCGCCGCGTTCGACCGGACACTGAGCTGACCGAGGGCTGGTTCTCGGCTGGCGGATCGAGGCCGGCGGTGGGCCGGCCGCCGGCCGCCGGCCGCCGGAGTGGGCCCACTGGATCAGCGCGTCCCGAGGTGGGTCAGGACGCCCAGTGTTGCGGCGGGTCGCTCACCCTTCGGTCGGGCTCCCGAACCGGGCGACGTGGTGCCAGACCTTCTTCAGGTCCTGGGGGTCCTCGTCGCCGGCGCCCGCTGCCCGGCCGATGATGGCGGCGTCGAGCACGCCGTCTCGGGCGACGCGGCGACCGACCTCGACGATGTGCGGCCCACGGAACTGCGGGTGGGCGGCGAGGGTCTCCACCGGGAGCAGTCGACCCTCGTGCCACTCCAGCAGCACGCCGAGCGACCCGGCCTGGTCCTCGATGGGCGTGCCTCGGAAACAGGGGTCGAGCACCACGGCCTCGACGTCGACGGCCAGGTCGACCGTGCCGTGCACGTGGGCCTCGATGTAGTCGTCCAGGAGCCCGCCCTCGGTCGCCTCGACGCCGTCGGACAGCTCTCGAGCATCGAACTGCTCGACGAGGGGGAACAAGTCGAAGCGGGCGGCGGTCGCCATCGCGGACGGCTGGAACACCGAGTCGGGGAAGCAGAAGGTGCTGCGCGCGAGCACGGCTTCGGTGAGTCGTAGCTGCGCCGACCCGAACCTGGGCGCGGCGCCGATACACCGGCGGCGATGGTTGAGCGCCCCGTACTTCGGCCGCTCCGCGGCCGGGGCGTCGTCGTACGCGTGCCCGAAGATGCGCTGTTCCCACCGCCACCGTGCACCGCCGGGATGGGCGGTGAGTCCGCCGTTGCTGGTGCCGGTCTCGAACTGCGAGCGGTAGACGCCGTCGCGCGCCAGCCGCTCCAGCACCGTGTCACCGGCCGACAGACGGTCGGGGTGGAAGTTCAGGGTCACGCGCAGTGAGCGGTCCAGCGGTGGGCCGGACGCGGCGCGGGTCACGTGCTCGACCGCACGTTCCGCCCAGGCGCTCGCCCCGCTCGTCACGGTCCACATGGTGCCAAGCAGTGCTCGTCTCGAGCTCCACCACGACGCGACGCGCCGAAGCTCGGGTGCTCGGCCCCCGCTGATGACGAGGACAGCACCCCCGACTCCGAAGAGCCGGGGTGCTGCCGACCAGGTCAGCGCATCCCGAGCTGGGCCAGGATGTCCAGCGCCGCGTCGACCTCGGACCGCCGGCGGGCGCGCAGGACCGCCGCGACCCCCTCGGCCGTGGCGGCCGCGGTGAGCTCGCGCACGGCGCTCTTGACCTCGGGCACCAGGGGCCCCGAGACGCTGAGCTGGTGGTAGCCGAGGCCGACGAGCAGCGCGAGGGCCCGCGGCTCACCGGCGAGCTCCCCGCAGATGCTGACCGGCGTCGCGCCGGCACCCGAGCGGATCTGGTGCAGGGTCCGCAGGACCGCCGGGTGGAACTCGTCGTAGAGGTAGTCCAGCCCGGTGTTGCCGCGGTCCGCCGCGAGCACGTACGCCGTGAGGTCGTTGGTGCCGACGCTGAGGAAGTCCACCTCCTCGGCGAGCTCGGGGGCGATCGTCGCGGCGCTGGGCACCTCGACCATCGTCCCGAAGCCGAACGCCGCGTCCGGGGCGTGCTCCGCCAGGAGCGCGCGGACCTGGTCGAGCTCCTCGAGCCCCGAGACCATCGGCACCATCACCTTGATCCCGGGGAAGGCCGCCGCCGTCCGGGCCAGCGCCCGCAGCTGGGCGACGAACAGGTCCTCGTTGGCAAGCGTGAGACGGACCCCGCGCACCCCGAGGAACGGGTTCGCCTCGGCCTCGACGTGCAGGCCGGGGACGGGCTTGTCGCCCCCGATGTCGAGGGTCCGGAAGGTGACCGGGCGGCCCTGGGCGGCCTCGGCGATCGCGGCGTAGTGGGCGGCCTGCTCGTCCTCGTCCGGCGGGGTGGCCGCCTGCATGAAGACGAACTCGGTGCGGAAGAGTCCGATCCCGTCGGCGCCCCACGCGACCGCACGCTCGACGTCGGCGAGGCTGCCGGCGTTCGCCAGCACCTGGACGGCGACGCCGTCCCGCGTGCTGACCGGGTCGACGACGACCTCCCGTGCGGCGCGCGCGGCGGTCGACGCCCGCGCCCGGTCGGCTTCGTCCTCGCCCGGGCGGATCGTGCAGGTGCCGCGGTCGCCGTCGACGAGCACGAGGTCGCCCGACGACACCGCGTCGAGGAGACCCTTCGCACCCACGACGGCGGGGATGCCCAGCTGACGCGCGATGATCGCCGCGTGCGCCGTGCGGGAGCCCACCTCGGTCACGATCCCCCGCACGACCTCGAGGTCGAGGTCGAGGGTGTCGGTCGGCGTGAGCTCGTAGGCGCCGATGATGACGTCGCGCGCGGCTCCCGCGGTCGGGACCTGCCGTCTGCGGTCGGTCAGGTGTCCGACCACGCGCTGGCCGACGTCGAGAATGTCGGCCGACCTCTCGGAGAGGTAGGGGTCGTCGAGGGCGGCGAGCATCGCGGCCACCTCCTGGCTGACCCGCCACACGGCGCCCTCGGCCGTGGCGCCCTCGTGGATCGCCTCCACGACGGGCTCGTGCCACTCCGGGTCGTCGAGCACCAGGAGCTGGGCCTCGATGATGGCGGCGTTCTCGGCGCCGATCCGCTCGCGCGCGGTCGCCGCGATCAGCTCGATGTCCTCGCGGCTGGCCTCGACCGCTGCGGTCAGGCGCGCCAGCGACTCCTCGACCGGGCGGGTGCTGGTCGCGGTGACGTCGATCTCCGCGGCCGCCTGCTCGATCAGCGCGAGCGGGCCGATCGCGCAGCCGCCGGACGCGGCGATTCCCTGGAGGATCATGACGACGCCGCGTCCTGCACCTCGTTCTCGAGGCGGGCGGCGAGGTCCTCCACCGCGCTGTCCTCGTCCTCGCCGTCGGCCTCGACCACCACCACGGTTCCGTGGGCGATGCCGAGCTTGAGCACCGACAGCAGGCTCTTGCAGTTCGCGGTCGCGTCACCCACGCGGATCACCAGGTCGGACTGGTAGCCGCGCGCGGCGCTGACGAACTCCGCAGCCGGTCGGGCGTGCAGGCCGAGCGGGTCGGCGATGGTCACAGTACGGGTCGCGGTCACGACGCGGTCCTTCCCTCGTCGCCGACGGGGAGGAGGTCCTTCCCGAGGCGGAATCCGGTGCTGGTGAAGATGCCCTCGACGGCCGGCTCGGAGCCGATCCCGCTGACGACGGCGACGAAGCACTTGCTGACGAACGCCTGGGCACGGAACGCGTACACCACCGTGCTCCCGACCCGGAGCGACCTCGGGTCGTCCAGGCGCAGCGTCCCGTAGTAGTCGATCGCCTCGGCCGGGTCCAGCTCGACGCGGGTCTCGACCGGCTCGGCGCCCGCCCGGTCGTAGACCAGGGCGGTGTTCGCCCGCGACCGGGGGTAGAGCCCACCGGCGATGGAATAGGCGGCGTCGGCCGTCGTGTGCGAGATCTCCGACACGTAGATCATCGCGGGCAGCTCGGGCTCGTCGGAGACGGCGTGCAGGGGCGTCTGCCCGGTCAGCACGCTGCCCGGCTCCACGTGGGTGGCGCCGGCGGCGGCCTTCATCGGGAACGTCGCCGAGCAGCAGGCGCTCGGCGTGTTGCGCACCGGCGCGTCGACGCCCGCGGCGTTGATCGCCTCCGAGGCGGCCCGCAGCGTCTCGAGGTTCTGGGTCGGACCGAAGGCGCGCTTCGCCTCGTCCCACAAGATCGCGGGGAAGCTGGTGACGCCCCGCAGCCGCACCCCGGGCAGGGCGTCGATCCGGGTGGCGACGTCCACGACCTCGTCGAGCGGCACCCCGCCGCGCTGGCCCGGGTAGAACGTGTCGCCCGGCTCGGCCACGCGCAGGGTCAGGTCCTGGACCCGGCCGCGCTCCTCCATGACCTTGCTGATCCGGGCGGCCTGGTCGTAGCCGAAGACCGTCAGGAAGTCCGACTCCATGTCGGCGGCCAGCCCGAGCTCGTGCTCGGGGACCTGGACCAGGTGTCCGACGTGGCCCATCCGCAGCCCGTGGGCGTGCAGCAGCCGTGCCTCCTCGAAGTCCACGGCCACCACCTTCTCGATGCCGGCGTCGGCGACTGCTCGGGCGACGAGCGGGTTGCGGCCGAACTGCTTGGTCATCTGGTACGGCGTCAGCCCGTGGGAGGCGGCCGCCGCAGCGACGATCCCGGCGTTGCGGGCCACGGTGTCGAGGTCGATCACGTAGCAGTTGGACGGAATGCGGCCCGCCTGGTGCAGCTCCACCGCCGCCTCGATGAGGCGCGGGTTGCGGCGTCGGGTCACGTCGATGAACACAAGATCTCCTTTGCGAACGAGTCGCCGGACTCTGGCGCTTCCACGCCGAGGAGCTCGGCCACGGTTGCGCCGACGTCGGCGAGGGACGAGCGGGTGCCGAGGTCCACGGCGGCGAACGACTCCCCGTAGGCCAGCAGCGGGACGTGCTCCCGGGTGTGCCGGCTGCTGCCCGAGGTGGGGTCGTTGCCGTGGTCGGCGGTGATGAACAGGAAGTCCTCGGGACCGAGGCGGTCGATCAGGTCAGGGAGCCCGGCGTCGACCAGCTGCAGGACGGACAGGTAGCGGTCGCGGTCCTGCTCGTGGCCCGCGAGGTCGGTCTCCTGGACGTTGGCCACGATCAGCCCGCGCTCCATCGTCTCGAGGTGACGCACCGCCGCCCCGAGCACCTCCGCGGTGGGGACGAGGTTCTCCCGGACGGCGCCCTCGCACCGGACGACGTCGGCGGCCTTGCCGAGCAGCACGACCTCGCCGCCCGCGTCGGCCACCCGGGTGGGCAGCTGCTGCTCGGCGGGGAAGTCGAGGCCGAGGTGGCGCACCTGGTAGTGCTCGTTGTAGACGCCGAGCCCGGGGGTGTCCACGCCGATCTGGCCCTCGCCGCGGTCGACGATGTGGGCCCGGATGTCGTCCACGTCGTAGCCGCGGCTGCCGACCACGATCACGCGCGACACGTTGACCGCCCGGCGCACGGCGAAGCCGATCTCGCTCAGCGCGTCGAAGTCGATGTCGTCCAGCGAGGCGGTGACGTTGATGTTGAGCCGCGCCCGCGCCTCCATGTTGTCGTGGACGACGGCGACCCCGTCGACCAGCAGCATCGACTGCCCGTCGACGAGCGGCTCGACGCGGTACCCGGCGGCGACCAGGGCGTCACGCACCGTGTCGCCGACGTCCTCCATCAGCTTGAGCTCCACGCGGGACAGCAGTCCGCCCATCAGCTCCTGGTGGCCGAGGTAGGTGTCGGCGCCCGGGTGCATGGGCGCGAGCCGCCCATGGGCGCCGCGCAGCGGCTGTTCGTCGACGGCGTCGGGCGCCAGCCGGTGCAGCCCCAGCGACGCGAGGGTCGGCAGGGCGAGCGGACCGTCGCCGGCCACGTGTCGGAGCGTATGGCGGTCGGCCTCGGCGGGCGGGCAGTCCGGGGTGGCCCCGACGCCGAAGCCGTCGAGGACGACCACTACTGCGCGACCCTTCACCCGTCCTGCCCGGTCCGCTCGGCCTGCACGTCGACGATGCCGCACAGGTGCAGGGTCATGTAACTGATCTCGGGCTCGGGAACCGCCCGCTCCAGCACCGGGGCGCAGTCGCGCATCACTCGGGACACCGCCTCGCGCTCGCGGACGCGGTCCGCGATCTCCTCCTCGGTCACCGCGGAGATCTCGACCGCGGGGTCCCCGCGGTTGATCCGGGTCAGGGCGATGGCCAGGTGGGTGACGAACTGCGCCGAGTCGTCCTCGGTGAAGCGCACGCCCAGGTCGGTCGCCAGGTCCGCGAGCGCCATCTCGGTGAGCCGGCGCGCCAGCTTGCTGACCTGACCGGACTCCTCGAGCATGTCGAGGCGGTCGGAGAACTCCTCGGCGATCTGGGCCTGCACCGGACCGTCGGCAGTGAGATCGTTCGTCATCGGATCACTCGCCCCGCGCGTCGCGGTGGGCGAGGATCTCCTTGATGATCAAGGGGATCGCGGTCGTGGTCTGCTCGTAGGCGAAACCGAACGCGATGCGCCCCTCCCCCACCATCGTGCGGACCCGCTCCTCGGTGACGACCATGCCGGGGGTACCGACGATCCCGACCTGCTTGGCGCCGAGGATCGCCGTCGCCGCGGCGAGCGCCCCGCCGCCGCCCGACCAGCAGGTGCCGATGTAGTAGTCGGCCTGGCCCTTCTTGACCAGGCGGGCGCCCTGCATGTCGCCGAGGGCCGCCGCCTCGACGCGCCCGCCGCCGGCGTCCTGCGCGATCTTGGCCATGGTGGGGGCGTCGACGCCGGCGGCGACGACACGGATGGGACGGGGCTCGTTCATCGGAGACCTTTCGTGGGGTGCTGGATGTGCTGGTGCGACGCGTTCAGTGACGCCGACTGTCGCAAGGACGGGGCGAGGGGCTCGGCCCGGGCTGTGTGGCGCTCGTCATCCCGTCATCACCTCATCATGGGTGATAGCGTCCGGATCGTGGAACAAGGCGGGATAGAGCGGGACGCGCGACTGCCCTACTACGAGCAGCTCAAGCAACTGATCCTGCGCGAGATCGCCCAGAACGGCCTGGAGCCCGGGCACCTGCTGCCGTCGGAGACCGAGATGTGCGCCCGGTACGGCGTGTCGCGCACCGTGGTCCGCCAGGCCGTCGGCGAGCTGGTCACGGAGGGCGTCCTGCACCGGATGCGCGGCAAGGGGACCTTCGTCGCGCGGCCCAAGCTCTCCGAACAGTTCATGGAGAGCACGGTCGGCTTCTTCGAGGACATGACCAGTCATGGGCACTCGGTGTCCAGCACGGTGCTCTCCATCGACCGGGTCGAGGTCGCGGGCCGCATCCGGGAGCTGATGGGCACCGACGCGGGCGCGTACTGCCTGGAGATCGTCCGCCAGCGAGCCGTCAACGACGAGGTCGTCGCCTTCACGAAGTCCTACGTCAACCGCGACGACCTCCAGCTGCTCGAGCACCTGCGGGCGGCGGACCTGTCGAAGGGCTCGCTCTACCGCATCCTCGAGGACTCGTTCGGGCTGCGCATCGAGAGCGGGCACCGCTCCATCGAGGCGACGACCGCCTCCGGCATGATGGCCGGGCTGCTCGGCGTCGGCCCCGGCGACCCGCTCCTGTACGTCGAGTCGGTGGGTCGCGACGCCATCGGCGGCGTCATCGAGTGCTTCCGCGCCTGGCACCGGGCCGACCGGATGCGCGTCGAGATGGACGTGGTGCGCGACAAGCGTCCGGGCGGAGCGCTGCTCGCCCAGGCCCGCGTCTGAGCAGGTCGGCGCGGTCACGGCGCCGTCCCCGCGACCCTGCGACCGGTCACCTCGGAGGCCACGGCGGCCAGCTCGGCGAAGCGCGTGGTGTGCATCGGCACGTCGAAGACCTCCGCGATCACCTCGGTCCAGCCGTGCAGGAAGTATCGCCAACCATCGGCGACGGTCAGGCCGCGGTCCCACTCCTGCGCCCGAGCCTGCCGGAGGAAGTCGAGGTCCCCGCGGTAGTTCATGTCCCACGCGACCGCGCCGCGCGGGAACACCGCCGCATCGCTGATCGGCGAGCCCGGCGAGTCCTTGCCCATGCCGGTCGCGTTGACGATCAGGGAGCCGGGCGCGGCGGAGGTCACCACCTGGTCGGTGTCCGACGTGCCGGCGGTGCGGCACAGCTCCACCTCGGCCCGGGGCGTCAGCCGCGACAGGACCTGGTTGGCGAGCTCGAGCCGCTCGGGGTCACGGTCGGTCAGCACGAACCGTCCCGGCTGGTGCTCCTCACCGAGCACGGCGACCAGCAGCGCCAGTCCCGCGCCGCCCGCGCCGAGACAGACGACGTCGCTCGCGCCGTCGCGCCACGGCTCCGGACCCAGCAGCTGGGTGTAGGCCTGACGCGAGGTGATCGGATCCTTGGCCCAGCCCAGCATCCGCCCGTCGCGGAGCACGATGCACGAGACCTCGTGGCACAGCCGCGCGGCCTCGTCGAGCTCGTCGAACCACGCGCCGGCGGCATCGTGGACCGCGGCCTTGTGGGTGGTGACCAGGGCGCCGGCGGCCTGCGGGTCGGAGCGCACCGCGGCGACGGCGTCGCGCACGTCGGCGAGCGGAGCGTGCAGCGGCAGGTCCACCCCCCGCATCTCGGCATCGAGACCCAGCACCTCGGCCCAGGCCGGGAAGATCTTCATGATGCTCGACTGGGTCGTGGAGACACCGACGAAGTAGAGGCGACGCACCCGAACCTCCTTCTCTGACGTCATCTTGTTATGACGTTATGATATCCATCATGCCCGGTCAACCGTTCGTCCGCACCGTCCTCGGCGATGTCTCCCCCGACGCCCTCGGTCTCACCCTGTGCCACGAGCACCTGGTCACCGCCCCGGCGCCCCGCCTGCGCGACGGCGACGACCTGCTGCTCGACGATCCGGACCGCGCGACCGCCGAGCTCGCGATCTTCCGCCAGGCGGGCGGCGGCGCCCTGATCGAGCTGACGGTCGCCGAGTTCGGCCGGGACGCCCCGGCACTGCAGCGCGTCTCCGAAGCCAGCGGCGTGCACGTCGTGTGCACCACCGGCCACGTGTCGGTGGACTACTGGGACGGCGTGATCGACGTCCCGGCGATGTCCGTCGACGAGCTGGTCGACGAGATGACCACGGACCTGACCGAGGGCGTGGACGGCACCACCGTCCGTGCCGGGATCATCAAGGCGGGCAGCTCCCGCGACGAGGTCACCGACGCCGAGCGCCGGGTGCTGACCGCCGCCGGACGCGCGCAGCAGCTGACCGGCTCGCCGATCACGACGCACACGACCGCGGGCACGATGGCACCGGAGCAGGCGCGGATCCTCCTGGCGGCCGGCGCGGACCCCCGGCGCACCTGCCTCGGCCACCTGGACCGCCGGCTGGTGTACGCCGAGCTGCGTGCGCTCGCGCGCGACGGCTTCCGGCTCGGCTTCGACTGCATCTCCAAGGACTGGTACGAGCCGGACGCCAAGCGCGTGGAGACGATCGCCCGGCTCGTCGACGACGGCCTGGGCGAGCACGTGGTGCTCTCGGGCGATCTCGCCCGGCGCAGCTCCTGGGTGTCGTGGGGCGGCGGCCCCGGCTACAGCTACATCCCGTGGCGGTTCGTGCCGTGGCTGCGGCGCGGCGGCGTCCCGGACGACGCCATCCACCTGCTCACGGTCGCCAACCCGGCCCGGCTGCTCACCTGGGCACCCCCCGCCTGAGCCCGGACGCGCGTGAGCCCCGGCCGCACGGGCGGCCGGGGCTCGACGTCGTTCAGGCCGGGGTGGGGCGGTAGATCGGGCCGCGGGCGACGACCACGTCGAGGATCCCGTCCTCGAGGTAGGACTCGGCCTCGTCGGGCAGCGCGGCGTTCTTCATCGGCGCCGGACCCGGGTAGCCCAGCTCCCGCCGGATCCGCGGGTTGATCAGGTAGGCACCGGCCACCGCCATCGCGAACGACCCGAACAGCGCCGGGTCCTCGGCCTGCAGCCGCTCGACCACCTCGGCCGGGTCACCCTCCAGCGCCAGCACCGCGCGCACCGCACCGTCGAGGTCGGCACGCACCGCCATCGCCCGGTCGATCCACTGCGTGTGCACCTCCGCGCCGCTGGCCGAGGGCAGCCCCGCCCCGCCGGCGATCAGCCGGTCCGCCAGCAGCGCCAGCCGCTCCCGCTCCTGCGGGGTCAACGCCGGCGCAGCGGCCGGCTGGATGGTCACGTTGGTGATGCTCATGCCGTCGACACCTCCTGCTCACGCCGGTTCTCCACCAGGTACGTCGCCGTGCGCTTGGCGAGCGCGCAGATCGTCGCCGTCGGGTTCACCCCGGTGGCGGTGGGGAACTGGCTGCCGTCGATCACGTACAGGTTCGGCACGTCGTGCGTGCGTCCCCACCGGTTCACCACCGAGGTCGCCGGGTCGTCGCCCATCTTCGCCGTGCCCATGTTGTGCCACGACGGGTTGTTCCGGTTGGTGATCCAGGCCTTCGTCGCACCCGCGGCCTCGTGGGCCTCCAGGCTGCGCTGCAGGTTCCAGTCGACGAGCCGGCGGGTGTTCTCACCCGTGACGTAGGCGACCTTCGCGGCCGGGAGGCCGTCGGAGTCGGTCATGCTGTCGTCGAGCGTGATCCGGTTGTGCTCCTCCGGCAGGTCGTCGGGCATGATCATCCACTCGATCATGTGTCCGACCGACGACTTCATCCGCTCGGTGAACGACTCGCCCCAGAACGGCTCGTCGGCCACTCCGCCCTCGCCCAGCGTGAACCGGTTGATCATGCCGAGCGGGCGGCCGGCGTTCGGGATGATGTGCCACTTGCTGCCGCGCACGAACCCGCGCGAGGCGTCGGTCTCGTAGAACTGCATCGACTCGATGGCCTCGCCGGTGGGGCCGACCCAGTCCTCGAGGTCGTCCTCGTAGAGCCCGACCGACGTCCCGAACGGGTGGGTCATGAAGCGCTTGCCGACCAGCCCGGAGCTGTTCGCGAGGCCGTCGGGGTGCTGCGAGGAGGCCGACATGAGCAGCAGCCGGGGGGTGCCGATGCCGTTCGCGCCGATCAGGACCAGCTTGGCGGGCTGGAACTTCTCCTGCCCGTCCTGGAAGTACACCGCCCCGTTGGCCAGGCCGTTCTCGTCCAGGGTGATCCGGGCGACCCGGGCGCCGGTGACGACCCGGGCGCCGTGCGCCAGGGCGTCCGGGAAGAGCGCGACGTCGGTCGAGCCCTTCGCGCCCTGCGGGCAGCCGTACATGCACACGCCGTACCGCTCGCACCGCTTCTGGTGGCGGTGGTCCTGGGAGGCGATGGAGTTGTAGCCGGGCCACCAGTGCCAGCCGAGCCGGTTCATGCCCTCCGCCATCACGCGGCCCGACATGTTGATCGGGAGGCTCGGGAGCGGCGGGTCGTAGCCCGGGGGGTACGCCGGGTTGCCACCCTTGCCGGAGATGCCGAGCTCGAACTCGACCTGCCGGTAGAAGGGCTCGAGCTCCTCGTAGGTCAGCGGCCAGTCGTCGGCCACGCCATCGAGGGTGCGGACCCGGAAGTCCGACGGCTTCGCGCGGCACCAGCAGCTCGCGTACAGCACCGTGCTGCCGCCGACCCCGTTGAACATGCCGATCACCGCGCTCGAGTCCTCGAGGTTGATCGGATAGTCCTCGGGGCGCTGGCGGACGTTGGGGTTCGGGTGCCACGGCCCGGCGCCGAGCAGCTCGTACTCCGGTCGCAGTCCCGGCAGGTCGCTCTGGTTGACCCAGTCTCCCTGCTCGAGGACGACGACGCCGAAGCCGTTCTCGGCGAGGTGCTTGGCCGCGACCCCGCCCGAGGCGCCGGCGCCGATGATGAGGACGTCCGCCACGTCTGTGCTCACGAGTTCTCCCTTGGTCCCGCGTTCGATCGATCCTGGTGCTGCTAGAGGAGCGCCTTGAGCTGCTCGGCGACCTCGTGGATGTCGGCGACCGCGCCGACGTCGGCGTACCCGAAGATCGGCGCGTCCGCGTTGGTGTTGACCGCGACGATCGTCTTGCTGGTCTGCATGCCGGCGAGGTGGTGCAGGGCACCGGAGATGCCGAGCGCGATGTAGACCTTCGGCTTGACCGTGACGCCGGTCTGGCCGACCTGGTGGACGGCCGGCAGCCAGCCGGCGTCGACCACCGGCCGCGACGCGGCCAGGGCGGCGCCCATCCGCTCGGCGATGTCGGCGAACGCGGCGATGTTCTCCTCCCCGCCCACTCCTCGGCCCACGGCCAGGATCACGTCGGAGGTGGTGAGGTCGACCCCGCCCGCGGGGCGGCGGACCTCGCCGAGCCGGACCCGCGACGGGGTCGGCGCGACGTCGAGCGCCCGCGTCGCCGGAGCGCCGCCGGGCTCGGCCGGAGTCCAGGCGCCGGCGCGGACGAGCGCCAGCACCGGCCGGTCGGACGGGAAGGAGTACTGCGCCCGGACCCGGCCGTCGTAGATGGACCGCTCGGCGGACAGGCCCTCGCCGGACGCGCCGAGCGCGACCACGTCGGGGGTGTAGGCGAGGTCGAGCCGCTCGGCGACGGCGGCGGCCCAGGCGGTCGAGCGGATGGTGAACGGCGCGAGCACGACCTGCGGCGCGACCTCGGCGACGAGCGCCTCGACGACCTGCATCATCTGGTCGTGGTCGCGGTCGTTCCCCGGCACGGTGACGGTGACGATCTCGGTGACGCCGGCGAGAGCCACCTGGTCGGCGAGCGCCGCGGCGTCGGAGCCGGCGACCGCCACGACGACCTCGTCACCGAGACCGGCAGCGGCCGAGACGGCCTCCGCGGTCAACGGCGACAGGGCCCCGTCGATGATCTCGGCCACCACGAGCGAGCGGGTCATCACTGCACCTCACGAACGATGGTCAGGATGCGGGCGGCCACCTCGGCGGGGCCGCCTTGCACCATCTGCACGGTCCGACCACCGGCGTGGTCGGCGGACATCTGGGTGAGAACCACCCGAGCGGCCGGCAGATCGACCGGCGTCAGCACCGGGATCTCGGCCTTCTTGGCACGCATCTTGTCCTTGAAGGTGCCGTAGCGCGGCTCGTTGGCACCCACCTGGACGCTCACGACCGCGGGCAGGTCGACCTCGACCTCGTCGGACACACCACCCTCGAACTCGCGCCGGGCGGTCAGCGTGCGGCCACCGAGGGCCAGCGACCTGGCCACGGACACCGCGGGCACGCCCCAGACCGCGGCGAGCGCGGGAGCGGCCGACTGGCTGCCGGTGTCGGACGCCTGGACGCCGGTGAGGACGAGGTCCGGCTGCTCGGCGGCGACCGCCTGTCCCAGGGCCGCGGCGAGCGTGCGCGTGTCGGCGAGCAGCACGGACGCGACGTCGACCCGGACCGCCCGGTGGGCGCCCATGGTCAGCCCCGCGCGGAGCGCCTCCTCGGCCTCGTCCCCGCCGGCGCTCACGACGACGACCTCGCCGTCGCCCGCGGCCTCGACCAGGGCGAGCGCCTCCTCGACGGCGTTCTGGTCCGCCTCGTTGAGGCTGGTCGTCACGAACGCCTCGTCGACGGCGGTGCCGTCGGCGGTGAACTCGAGGTACGCCGAGACCTCCAGCGCCTGGGTCACACAGACCAGCACCTTCACGAGACCGCCACCACCCGTTCCATCGTCATTGCATAATATGCAGTGCTTACGCGCATATTGCAGACTCTATGTGGTGTCCGTCGCACCGTCAAGGCACATCATGACGTCATCACGTCGAGTCGCATGCCGCGCCTCGGATGCCGGAAGGCGCAGCCGCTCCGACCGGGTCGCCCAGGAGTCGCCCAGGAGTCGCCCAGGAGTCGCCCAGGGTCGAACCGGCGTCGCGAGCGGCACCGGACCGGCACCGGACCGAGGTCGGACCCGGGTCCGACCGGGCTCAGGGCGAGGCCAGCCGCTGCCGGCTGAGGTCGGCGAGCTCGTGCAGCTCGGCGACGGCTCCGGCGGGGTCGGCGCTGCGCAGCACGTCGACGATCGAGCCGCCGAAGCCCACGCCGACCGCCCCGGCGCGCAGGTACTCGGCCGCGTTGTCCAGGCCGATGCCGCCGACGGCCACGACGCCGACCCCGGGGAACGGGCCCCGCAGCGCGGGGAGCCAGCCGGAGCCGACCACCGACGCGGGGAACAGCTTGACCGTGCGCGCGCCGTGCCGCACCGCGGTCCCCACGTCGGACGGCGTCAGCACGCCGGGCAGCGGGATCGCACCCGCGCGGGCCGCCACGTCGACGACGTCCGGGTTCACCCCGGGGGAGATGACCACGGTCGCCCCGAGGTCGAGCGCCCGGCGGGCGTCCTCGGGCATCAGCACGGTCCCGGCGCCGAACAGCCGGCCGTCGGCAATCTCGGCCACGGCGGCCAGCGACGCCCAGCCGGCCTCGCCCTGGACCGGCACCTCGACCAGGTCCATGCCCGCCGCCCAGCACTCCTCGGCGTGGTCTCGCGAACGCTGGGGCTCGAAGCCCCGCAGGATCGAGACGGTCCGCAGCGGGACCTCAGCCGCCGCCATCACTGCCACCCCAGCTGCCGCGAGGTCTCGCGCGTGGCCTCGACCAGCGCCGGGGCGAACCCGAGCAGGGTGGCGCGGTCCACGCGGGAGGCCGGGGCGGTGACGCTGAAGGCGCCGACCACCCGGCCCTCTCCGGAGAACACCGGAGCGGAGATGCAGTGGATGCCGGGCTCGTTCTCCTCGGCGTCCAGCGCGTACCCGCGCTCCCGGCTCAGGGCCAGGTCGGCTTCCAGCGCCGCCCGGTCGGTGATCGTGGCGTCGGTCATCCTGGTGAGCTCGTAGTGGTCGAGCAGCTCATCGCGCTCGTCCTGCGGCAGGAAGGCGATGATGCCCTTGGCGACCCCGGTGCAGTGCAGGGGGGCGACCGCGCCGATGCGCGAGTGCATCCGCACGGGGTGACTGGCCTCCACCTTCTCGACGTAGAGCACGGTGCCGTCCTCCAGCGAGCCGAGGTGCACGGTCTCGCCGGTCGCCTCGCGCAGGGTCTCCATCGCCGGTCGTGCGATCGTGCGCAGCTCGATGCCCTCCAGCGCCTGGTAGCCCAGCCGGAACATCGTCGGGCCGAGTCGGTAGCTGTGGTCGGGCAGCTCCTGGACGAACCCGTGCTTGCGCAAGGTGTGCAGGAAGCGGAGCGCCGTGGAGTGGTGGACGTCGAGCCTCGCGGCGATGTCGCCGATGCGTCGCGGCCGCTCCCCCACGAACTCGAGCACCTGCAGCGCGCGGTCGAGAGTCTGACTCATGCTCGTCCTCCGATGGTCTCCGGGAGAGACTCCTCCGTGGTGCGGGCCAGCTCGACGAGCTCGGCGTCGTCGACGTCGGGGCCGATGTCTCCAGCGACGCCGATCGCCCGAGACGCGACCAGGTGGCCCAACCGGAGTCTGCCACGGACCGACCATCCCCAGGACCGGGCAACGAGGTACCCCGCCGCGAACGCGTCGCCGGCTCCGGTGAGGTCGACGACCTCGACGGTCCGGGCGGGCTCGGCGGCGACCACCCCGTCCGTGGCGAGCAGCAGCGCGGCACCACCACCGGCCTTCAGGACGACCTCGTCGCCCGCCTTCCGCACCAGCGCGGCCGCCACCTCGGCGGGATCGTCGGTGCCCAGCAGCGAGCGCGCCTCGTCGTCGCCGATGAACACCAGGTCGGCGGCCTCGGCGAGGGGCAGCAGACACGCGGCCGCCTCGGTCGGCCCGGACCACAGCTGGGCCCGGTAGTTGACGTCGAAGCTGGTGCGCCCGAGGCCTCGCCGCCGACGCAGGAGCGTCTCGAGGAGCTGCCGGTCCTCGGGCGAGAGCGCGGCCGTGACCCCGGTGAGGTGCAGGTGGTCGGTGTCCTCCACCAGGGCGAGGTCGAGGAGGTCGAGGCGGCGGGCGGCGCTGGTGTTGCGGTAGTACCGCATCCGCGTGTTGAACGGCCGCACCTCCTTGACGCAGGCCGCGGTCGGCCGGGACGGGTCCCAGTCGACGACGACGTCGACGCCGTGGTCGGCGACGAAGTCGCGGACGAAGGTGCCCAGCTCGTCCTCGCCGAGGCGGGACAGCCAGCGAGCGGGGAGGCCGAGCCGCGCCGCGGCGATCGCCACGTTGCTCTCGGCACCCGCGGCGGTCAGGCGGTAGCTGTGGGCGGGACCCGCCGGGTCGTGGATGAAGACCGCCATGGTCTCGCCGATCGTCACCAGCCGGTTCATCGAGGCCAGCGCGCTCACGTTCCCTCCTTGTCCGGGGCCCGTTCGCAGGGCGGCGCGCCGACGGAAGCCTGCCGGCCCGACGCGCCTTGACGGGCTCCGCACCCGAAAGATACGCTCAAATTGCGTACTGTGCAACGTTCCTGCATATGTTGCACCACCCCGAGACGCCCGCGACACGGCGGGCATCCGCCCCCGACCCGGAAGGAAACGACGTGGTCTTCCAGCTGCGGACCTACCAGATCAAGCCCGGAGTGATGGACGAGTGGCTCGAGCTCTTCCACGGGGCCGTGGTGCCCCTGCACGAGAAGTATGGCCTCCCCGTGCGCACCGCCTGGGTCGATCGGGAGACCAACACGTTCACCTGGGTCCGGGAGCTGACCGGAGAGGGCACGGCCGAGGAGCAGGAGGCCGCGTACCGCGCGACCGAGGAGCGCGAGCGGCTGGTGGGCGACCGCCCCAAGGCCTTCATCGAGTCGATGAACGTGCGCGAGGTCGAGCGCGCGTTCCCCGCGGAGGGGTGAGCGACCCGATGGAGACCCGCAAGCTCGGTCCGGAGCTCGAGGTCGGCGCCGTCGGCCTGGGGTGCATGTCGATGTCCGGTACCTACGGCACGGACTTCGACGACGCAGAGTCCCGCAGCACGCTGCACCGGGCCGTCGACCTCGGCGTGACGCTCTTCGACACCGCCGACGTGTACGGCCCCTTCGCCAACGAGGCCGTCGTCGGCCACGGCCTCGCGGCCGTTCGCGACCGCGTCGTGCTCTCCACCAAGTTCGGCTTCGTCCGGGACTCGACCGGCCGCAACCACGGGGTGTCCGGGCGGCCCGAGTACGTCCGGCAGTCCTGCGACCTGTCCCTGCAGCGCCTCGGGACCGACCACATCGACCTCTACTGGCAGCACCGCGTCGACCCGGACACCCCGATCGAGGAGACCGTCGGCGCCATGGCCGAGCTCGTGGCCGCCGGCAAGGTGCGCTACCTCGGCCTGTCGGAGGCCGGTCCCGACACGATCCGCGCGGCGCACGCCGTGCACCCCATCACCGCCGTCCAGAGCGAGTACTCGCTGCAGAGCCGCGACGTCGAGGCCGAGGTGCTGCCGGTGTGCCGCGAGCTCGGCATCGGCTTCGTGGCCTACAGCCCGCTGGGCCGCGGGCTGCTCACCGGCGCGATCACCTCGGCGGCCGACCTGCCCGAGGACGACTGGCGCCGAACCTCGCCGCGGTTCAACGGCGAGGCCCTCGACCACAACCTCGCGCTCGTCGACGCGTGCCGCGAGATCGCCGCCGAGCTGGACTGCACCCTGGCCCAGCTCGCGCTGGCGTGGGTCCTCGCGCGCGGGGAGGACGTCGTCCCGATCCCCGGCACCAAGCGGGTGCGCAACCTCGAGGCGAACGTCGCCGCCGCCGGGCTGCGGCTCACCCCCGAGCACGTGGCCCGCCTGGAGGAGATCGTGCCGCCCGACGCCGTCGCGGGCGAGCGGTACGCCGACATGTCGGCCGTGAACCTGTGACCGCCGGGTACGCGCCGGAGCCGGCGCTGGACGACCTGCTCCCCGACCTGCTCCGCCGGCGGGCGGGCGCCGACGGCGCGCGGGAGTTCGTCCGCGACGTCGACGGCCGGTCGATGACCTATGCCGCGGCCTACGCCCGGGCGTGCTCGGTCGCGAACGGCCTGATCGCCACCGGCGTCACGCGGGGCGAGTCGGTCGTGATCATGGCCGACAACGCCCCCGACTCGATCTGCACCTGGCTCGGGATCTCCCTGGCCGGGGCGGTGGAGGTCGCGATCAACACCGGGTACCGCGGCCACTCGCTCGAGCACGTCATGCAGAACTCCCAGGCCCGGGTGGCGTTCGTGGAGGCGCAGCTGCTCCCCCGGCTCGTCGAGATCCGGGAGTCCCTCAGCCACCTCACCACGGTCGTCGTGTACGGCGCCCCGGGCACCGCCGCCACCCTGGAGGTGCCCGGCTGCACGGTCGTCGACTTCGAGGACCTCCTCGGCGACGAGACCGACCCGCAGGTGCCGGTCGGTCCCCACGACATCGCCTCGGTCGTCTACACGTCGGGCACGACCGGGCCGGCCAAGGGCGTGATGATGCCCCACGGCCAGATCCGGCTCTTCTCCCGACTGGGCGTCGAAGGCGCCCGCATGGGGGCCGACGACGCGTTCTACTGCTTCATCCCGCTCTTCCACGTCGCGGGCAAGTTCATCGGGATCATGGGCTCGATGATGACCGGCGGTCGGGTGGTCCTGGACACCCGCTTCGCGGTGGAGGCGTTCCTGCCGCGAGCCCGCCAGCACGGCTGCACGATCGCCCTGCTGCACGGACCGCTGGTGGAGATGCTCTACCAGCTGCCGGAGTCGCCCGACGACGCCGACAACCCGATCACCCGGATCATGGCCTCGCCGTTCCCCGCCCACCTCGCCGTGGACTTCGAGCGGCGGTTCGGCATCAGGGGCATCGAGACCTGGGGCATGACCGAGGTCACCATCCCGATCTGGCAGCCGTTCGACGAGCCGCTGCGCCTGGGGTCCTGCGGGCGCCTGCGGGACGAGCACTTCGAGCTGCGCATCGTCGACCCCGACACCGACGAGGAGATGCCCCTCGGCCGGACCGGCGAGATGGTGCTGCGGCCCAAGCGGCCGTTCACCATGATGCAGGGCTACCTGCGGATGCCGGAGGTCACCCTCGAGACCTGGCGCAACCTGTGGTTCCACACCGGCGACCTCGGCTACCTCGGCGAGGACGGCTACGTCTACTTCGTCGACCGGGTCAAGGAGCGGATCCGGCGGCGCGCCGAGAACATCTCCTCGTTCGAGATCGAGATCGCCGGCGTGGCCCACCCCGGCGTCGCCGAGTGCGCGGCCGTCGGCGTCCCGTCGGAGTTCGACGGCGACGACGACGTCCTGCTGTGCGTCGTCCCGGTCCCGGGAAGCCGGCCCGACGAGTCCGAGCTGATCCGGCACCTCGCCGCCGAGCTCCCCCACTTCATGGTGCCGCGCTACCTGCGCTACCTCGAGGCGCTCCCCCGGACGCCGACCGGCAAGCCGCAGAAGGTCCAGCTGCGCGGGGAGGGTGTCACCGACGACACCTGGGACCGCAAGGCCGCCGGCATCTCTCTCCGCAGTGTCCTCCAGGAGGTCGAGCAGTGAAGGTCATCACCGTCGAGCAGGTCCAGGTCGGCGACCGCGAGGTCTGGACCCGGACGATCACCGACGCCGACGTCGTCATGTACGGCGGGCTCATCGGCGACCGCGGGCCGCTGCACCTCGACGAGGAGTTCGCCGCCTCCACCCGCTTCGGGGGCCGCATCGCCTACGGCATGCAGTGCGGCGGCTACATCGGCGCCACGCTCGCCCAGCTGCTGGGCGTCGGCAGCGCCTACGTCTCCCAGAACCTGCGCTTCCGCGGCCCGGTCCGCATCGGCGACCGGATCACCGTGGAGACCGTGGTCACCGGCAAGGACGAGGACCGGCGCCGCGTCTACGTCGACACGACGGTGTCCAAGAACGGCGGGGAGGTCGTCGTCGAGGGTGAGGCGGAGCTCGTCATGTTCCCCGTCGACTGGACGCCCTGACCGTGGACGCGACGACGTTCGACGCACTCTTCGAGCGGGTCAGCAACTGGGGACGGTGGGGCGCGAACGACCAGCGCGGCACCCTCAACCTGCTCGACGACGGCCGACGCCTCGAGGCGACCGCCGCCGCGCGCTCGGGTCAGGTCGTGAGCCTCGCCCACGACCTGGACACGGTGAGCGGGCCGGACAACGGCCGGCCGGCGCTGCACTACATGACGCAGCAGGCCGACGTCGGCGGAGGTGAGCCGCGCGTCAACACCGACTTCGTCGGCTTCGACTTCCACGGCAAGTCCGTGACCCACCTCGACGCGCTGTGCCACTGCAGCTTCCGCGGCCGCCTCTACAACGGCGTCGGATCAGCGGACTCCGTGGACAGCCGCGGCGGGCACTTCGGCACGGTCGACCAGCTCCGCGACGGCGTCGTGGCCCGCGGTGTCCTCATCGACCTGCCGCGCGCCGCCGGGGTCGGCTGGCTCGAGCCGGGCACGGCAGCGGGGCCCGACGACCTGGTCGCCGCGCTCGCCGCGCAAGGCACCGAGCGCCGACCGGGCGATGTCGTCCTGGTGCGCACCGGACACCGCCGCCGCCGAGCCGAGCTGGGGGCGTGGGACCCGTCCAACCTCAGCGCCGGCCTCGCCCCGGAGGCGATGGCGTGGCTGCATGCCACCGACACCGTCGTGCTCGGCAGTGACGGCGACAGCGACGCCCGGCCGAGCGGCGTCGACGGCGTCGAGAGCCCGATCCACGCGCTCGCCCTCACGGCGATGGGCATGCCGCTCATCGACAACCTGAACCTGGAGGACGCCGCCGTGGCGTGCTCCGCGGCCGGACGGTGGGACTTCCTCTTCGTCCTGGCGCCGCTCCGGATCCCCGGCGGGACCGGCTCACCGGTGAACCCGCTGGCGATCCTCTGATCACCCCGTCACTGCCCGCTACCCACCTGCGAAGGACCACCATGCTCGAAGACATCACCGTCGGCACCACCGGGACGCTGGAGCGTCTCATCACCGAGGAGTACTGCACGACCCGCGGCGACTACCAGATCTTCTCCACCCCGGACCTGGTGCTGCTGCTCGAGGCGGCCGCGATCGAGGCCCTGGCCCCGCACCTTCCCGAGGGTCAGTCGAGCGTCGGCACGACCATCGACATCGCCCACTCCGCCGCGACCCTCAAGGGTCAGACGGTCACCTGCACGGCCACGGTCAGCGAGGTGGACCGCCGGCGCGTGGTCTTCGACATCGTGGCCACCGACGAGTTCGACACGGTCTGCACGGGCAAGCACGAGCGCTTCGTGGTCGACCTGGAGAAGTTCGGCGCTCGCCTCGCCGAGAAGGCCGAGAAGGTCGCCACCCGCTGACGACCCGGGGTCACCGGCCGGCGAGCGCGGACAACACCGCCGCCGCGCCGGTGGCCAGGTCCTCCACCACGACCAGGTGCGGCACCTCGCGCAGCTGGTCCACGCCGTACACCCCGGTCGCGACGCCCACGAACCCGATGCCCGCGTCGGCGGCCGCGCGTCCGTCCGCCGCCGTGTCCCCGATGATCACGGGAACCAGGCCCTCCTCCGCCGCGAGCGCCGCAGCGGCGTGCGCGAGCTCGGGCCGGACCGCGGACTCCGCCCCGAAGAAGCTGCGCTCGAAGTCGAAGTCGCCGGCGTCCAGGGCCGCCGACTGCAGCTTGAGCCGCGCCCGGACCGGCCCGTTGCCGGTGAGCAGCGCGTTCACGTGGCCGGCCTCGGCCAGGGCCGCGATCAGCTCGCGCACGCCGGGCTGGACGATCCGCTCCCCCGGGGTCGCGAAGTGCGCCTCGGAGACCTCGACGAGCGACCGGCTCCCGGCCGCGACGTCGTCCGCCGACCCGCCGTTGGCGAGCAGGTACTCGGTGACCTGTTGGAGGTCGGTTTTGCCGTGCCGGTAGGGGTGCACCACCTCCGCGACGGGGCCGACCACGGCCTCCAGGGCGCGGACGAAGAGCACCTCTTCGTTGTCGTCGTTGGAGATCAGGGTGCCGTCGATGTCCCAGAGGACCAGCCGGCGCTCGGTCGCCGTCACCGGCGGTGCGCCTCGAGCGCGTCCCAGTCCAGCTCGATGCCGTGCCCCGGTCGCTCGGGAGCCATGGTGTAGCCGTCCACGATCTCCATCGGGTGGGCCAGGTAGCGGTCCAGCGAGAAGCCGTGCGACTCCATGTAGGTCCGGTTCGGCGCCGCGGCCAGCAGGTGCACGGTCAGGTCGTGCGCACCGTGCGACGTCAGCGGCAGGTTGTGCGCCTCGGCCAGGGCGCCGATCTTGCGGAACGTCGTCATCCCCCCGCAGTTGGTCACGTCCGGCTCCGGGTAGGTCAGGCCGCCGGCCGCCATCAGCGTGTGGAACTCGTAGAGCGTGTGCAGGTTCTCGCCGGTCGCCACCGGGGTCCGGCCCTCGCGCACGACGCGGACGTGTCCGGCGACGTCGTCGGGGATCGTGGGCTCCTCGATCCACAGCAGGTTGAACTCCTCGAGGGCCCGGGCGGCCCGGATCGCCTGGTCGGCGCTCCACTTCATGTTGGCGTCGACCATCAGCGGGAAGTCGTCACCGAGGTGCTCGCGCATGCTCCGCACCCGGTCGACGTCCTCGCGCAGGTTGGCCCGGCCGGCCTTCATCTTGATCGCGCGGTAGCCCTGCTCCTGGAACCGGTCCGCCTGCTCGAGCAGCTCGGGGATGGTGAAGTCGAGGTCGATGCCACCGGCGTACACCGGGACCTTCGGGTCGTAGCCGCCGAAGAGCCGCCACAGCGGCAGCTCCGCCTTCCGGCCGCGCAGGTCCCACAGCGCGATGTCGACGGCGGAGATCGCGGACGTGGCGTGGCCGCCGCGGCCGGAGTAGTGGACCGCCCACCACATGTCCTGCCAGATCTTCTCGACCTGGTCGGGGTCCTGGCCGATGACGACCGGCTTCAGGTAGTCCTCGATGAGGGCGTGGAACGCCCGGGCACCGGAGTTCACGGCGTAGGTGTAGCCCATCCCCTCGGCGCCGTCGCTGTCCACGACGCGCACGGTGACCAGCTCGAAGTGCGGGATGGTGCCGTGGGTGCTGTCGCTGAGGACGGTCTCCAGGGGGACCAGGAAGTAGTCGGTCTGGAGGGACTGGATGGTCGTCACGTGGGTCCGCCTTGTTCTGCCAGGGTGGGAGGTACCGGCGCCGGTGCACCGGTCAGGGAGGTGGGGAGTGGGACGTCGACAGCGTCGGCGACCCGCTGGAGGTCGGAGAGGACGGCCGCGGTCAGCTCGACCCGGCGGCCGGCCGCCTGCTCGCGGCGCACCTCGGGCTCGCCCGGGACGAGGGGCGCCGGCACGTCCAGCTCTCCCCCGCTCGCGTGGACCGCGGCGACCAGGGCGTCGATGCGCGCGCGGTAGTCGTCCAGGGGGGCGACCACGTCGGCGCGGACCGCGATGAACAGGTGCCCGAGGCGCTGGGGCGTGGCCGGATCGCCCGACAGCGCCAGGACGTCGGGACTGGTCCCGGCGCCGCCCACGGCGAGCAGCGCGTCGACCGCGAAGGCGAGCCCGAAGCCCTTCGGACCGCCGACCGGCAGCAGGGCGCCGTCGAGGCCGGCCGCCGCGGAGGTGGTCGCCCGGCCGTCGCCGTCGACCGCCCAGCCCAGCGGGATGTCCTCGCCGGCGCGCTGGGCCATGATCAGCCGACCCTGGCTGGTCACCGTGGTCGCCATGTCGAGCTGCGGGCGCCGCTCGTACGGCGCGGGCACCGCCACCGCGATCGGGTTGGTGCCGAGCACCGGGGCGCCGCCGAAGGGGGCGCACATCACCGGCTCGGTGTTGCAGGCGGCGATGCCCACCATCCCCGCGTCGGCGATCCGGTTGGTGAAGTAGGCGCTCGCCCCGAAGTGGTTGGCGTTGCGCGCGATCACGCAGCCGATGCCGTACACCCGCGCCCGGGCGACGGCCAGGTCGGCGGCGGTGGCGCCGGTGCTGGCGCCCGGTCCGGCGTCGGCGTCGACAACGACCAGGGCGCCGGCGTCCGACACGACGCTGAGGCGGGAGCTGACGTTGATGCCCCCGGCGCGCAACCGCTCGACGTACGTGGGGAGGCGGAGGACGCCGTGGGTGCTGACCCCGCGGAGGTCGGCGAAGACGAGGCTGTCGGCGACGGTCGCCGCCTCCTCGGTGCCGAGCCCGGTGCGGACGAGCACCTGCGTGGTCCAGTCGACGAGCGCGCCGGCCGGCGCGGACTCGCTCACGAGGCCGGGGTGGGGCGGTAGATCGGGCCGCGGGCGACGACCACGTCGAGGATCCCGTCCTCGAGGTAGGACTCGGCCTCGTCGGGCAGCGCGGCGTTCTTCATCGGCGCCGGACCCGGGTAGCCCAGCTCCCGCCGGATCCGCGGGTTGATCAGGTAGGCACCGGCCACCGCCATCGCGAACGACCCGAACAGCGCCGGGTCCTCGGCCTGCAGCCGCTCGACCACCTCGGCCGGGTCACCCTCCAGCGCCAGCACCGCGCGCACCGCACCGTCGAGGTCGGCACGCACCGCCATCGCCCGGTCGATCCACTGCGTGTGCACCTCCGCGCCACTGGCCGAGGGCAGCCCCGCCCCGCCGGCGATCAGCCGGTCCGCCAGCAGCGCCAGCCGCTCCCGCTCCCGCGGGGTCAACGCCGGCGCAGCGGCCGGCTGGATGGTCACGTTGGTGATGCTCATGCCGTCGACACCTCCTGCTCACGCCGGTTCTCCACCAGGTACTCCGCCGTCCGCCGCGCCAGCGCACAGATCGTCGACGTCGGGTTCGTGGCGGTCGAGGTGGTGAACACGCTGCCGTCGATCACGTACAGGTTCGGCACGTCGTGCGTGCGCCCCCACCGGTTCACCACCGAGGTCTCCGGGTCGTCGCCCATCTTCGCGGTGCCCAGGTTGTGGCCCGAGGAGAAGTTGCGGAACGTGATCCACGCCTTCGTCGCACCGGCGGCCTCGTGGGCCTCGAGCGCCCGGTTCAGCCCGAAGTCGAGGATGCGGTGGGTGTTCTCCGACGTCGTGTAGCTGATCTTCGCCCCCGGGAGGCCGTCGGCGTCGCGGAGGTCGTGGTCGAGCGTGACCCGGTTGTGCTCCTCGGGCAGGTCCTCGGCGTGCACGATCCAGTCGATGGAGTGACCGACCGCCTGCTTCATCTTGGCGGTGAACTGCTCACCCCAGAACGGCTCCTCGGAGACCCCCTCGCCGATCTGCCAGCGGGTGGCCATCTCCAGCGGTCCGCCGGTGCCCATCACGTGCCACTTGCTCCCGCGGACGAAGCCGCGCGAGGCGTCGGTCTCGTAGAACTCCATGCACTCGATCTGGGTGCCGGCGGGGCCCATCCAGTCCTCGAGGTCGTCCTCGTAGAGGCCGACCACCGAGCCGAAGGGGTGCAGCATCAGCCGCCGGCCCACCAGGTCCGAGCTGTTCGCCAGCCCGTTCGGGAAGCGCGCCGACTCCGACATCAGCAGCAGCCGGGGCGTGCCGATGCCGTTCGCGCCGATCAGCACCACCTTGGCCGGCTGGAACTTCTCCTGCCCGTCCTGGAAGTACACCGCCCCGTTGGCCAGGCCGTTCTCGTCCAGGGTGATCCGGGCGACTCGCGCACCGGTCTCCAGCCGGGCCCCGTGCCGCAGGGCCTCGGGCAGCAGGGTGACGTCCGCCGAGCCCTTGGCACCGATCACGCAGCCGGTCCGGCACACGCCGAGCCGCTCGCACTGCGCCTGGCGGCCGTGCGCGCGGGACGGGATCGCCGAGTACCCGGGCCACCAGTGCCACCCGAGGCGGTTGAGCCCCTCGGCCATCTTGCGACCGGTCAGGTGGATGGGGTGGGCCGGCAGCGGCGGCGCCCCGCCGGGCGGGTACGCCGGGTTCCCGGCGAGGCCGGAGACCCCCATGTCGTAGTCCGTCGCCTCGTAGTGGGGCAGCAGGTCCTCGTAGGAGATCGGCCAGTCGTCGGCCACGCCGTCGAGGGTGCGGACCCGGAAGTCCGAGGGCATCGGCCGGCTCCACACCCCGGCGAAGAACACCGTGCTGCCGCCCATGCCGTTGTACATGTAGACCGGCTGCTCGGAGTCGTCCAGGTTGGTCGGGTAGTCCTCGGCCCGGGAGCGCATGTTCGGGTCCGGGTGCCACTGGTGGTTGCCCCAGAGCAGCTCGAACTCCGGCTTGTCGCCGGGCAGGTCGCTCTGACTCGTCCAGCCGCCCTGGTCGAGCACGACGACGCTGAAGCCCGCCGCGGCCAGGTGCTTGGCAGCGGTGGCGCCCGACGCACCAGCTCCCACGATGAGGACGTCGGCGGTGGGCGACACAGTCATGGCTTCCCTTCCTTGTGCAATATATGCATTCACATCGCGTATGTTGCACAACCCTAACGAGTGCGCGGCTCCGCTGTCAACGAGCCGAGGCGGCCGTCGACAAGGGTCTGCCGACCCCGACGCCTGCTACAGGTTCAGGCCGATGGCGGCGAAGACGTTGACGACCACACCGACGCCGAGCGCCGCGATCGCACCCAGCGACATCGGCATCACGGGCGCCTTGGCCTTGATGTTGAAGAACCACGCGGCGACGACGGCGGCGACGCCCCACTGGCCCGCCCAGGCCGCGGCGGCGAGCGCCCCGCCCACGAGGAACCCGATCTCCATGACCTGGAAGATCGCCGTCCGCATCACGTCCGCGACCTCGCGGATGTTCGGCCACCGCTCGATCCAGCCGATCACCAGCAGCAGGCAGTAGACCTCGACGATGCGCAGCACGGCGACCGCGGCCGCGGCGACGTACGGGTTGGGCATCGGCAGCGCCACGACCGGCTCGAGGAACGTGCCGGTCGCCATCGTCCCGGTCACCACCGCGGTGGTGAACTTCATCGGGAGGAACGCGAAGGCCCACATCAACATGACCAGCGCGGCCGGGACGACCAGGTGCACGGCGTACAGGTGCGCACTGAACGGGTCCATCGCCACCACACCGGCGTTGTACGCCGCACCGCTCAGCCCGGCGAGGACCACGATGAGGGGCAGGTTGCGCTTGATCCGCCGCACGTTGCGGGCGAACATCGCCGACTCGTCCTCGGCGTCGTCGTCCTCGTCCTCGGTCGCCCAGGCCGGGGCGTCCCCGGCGGCCGAGGGCTCCTCCAGCCAGCCGGCCGGCACCTGGTCGTTGGCGCTCCCGGAGGCGCGCGCCTCCCGCACCAGGAAGACCAGCATGAGCAGCAGCGCTGCGCCGAACGCCCACACCGACGGCCGGGTCAGCTCGAGCTCCGTCGCGACGAACCAGACCACGGTGCTCAGGCCGAAGGCCCACATGCCGGCCTTGAGGCCGTAGTGGTAGCAGATCGTCAGGACCGGGAACAGGAAGAAGGCCTGGACGACGGGCTCGGTGAACAGCCGGGTACCCTCCGCGAGGGGGACCGGAAGGCTGTCCATCCCCCTCGCCAGGAAGTGCAGCGCCAGGGCGAGGCCCGCGCCCCACGCACCACCGAGCAGGATCGAGCCGAGGATGCCGGCGCGGTTCGTGCCCCCCTGCCACCACCGCCGCTCGAGGTCGGCGGGCAGCGACACGCCGATCCAGTCGGTGGCGATGTAGATCAGGTAGATCAGCGGGATCACGAAGCCCACCGAGTAGGGCAGGCCGAACGCCCAGATGAAGGCGAGGGCCAGCGCGAACGAGATCTTGGCGACCTCGCGCCTGCTCATCTCGCCCGATCGGAGCGAGGGCATGATCGGGCGCAGGCCGTCGTGGAACACGCTCACGTTCCGGTTGACCAGCACCGTGGACAGTGCCCCCATGGCCGCGAACAGCGGGACGGCGGGCAGCAGCGGGATGGGCAGGTTCACGTCGGATCCCAGCACGGTTCACCTCTCTGTCGATGGTCGGCCGGAGCTCGGCCTGGGGGCGGGCGCCCCGCGGAAGTCACGGGCGGGGGCCCGTCACATGTGGCTGCCGCCGTTGACGTTGAGCTGCGCGCCGGTCATGAACGACGACTCGTCGCCGGCCAGGAACAGCACGCTGTCGGCGATCTCCTCGGGCCGGCCGAGCCGGCCCAGCGCAGCCTGTCCGGGCATCGCCGCCCGGACCTCGGGCGCGAAGCTGTCGAGCATCGGGGTCTCGATGCAGCCGGGGTTGATGACGTTGGCGCGGATGCCCTGGGCCGCCGCGAACTTCGCGACCGACTTGGTCAGGCAGATCACCGCGGCCTTGGATGCGGCGTAGCTCGCGCCGCTGGTGGTGCCGCCGACCAGACCCGCGCGGGACCCGATGTTGACGATCGAGCCACCGTGCGGCATGTGCGGGATCACCGCCTTGCACATCAGCCAGGTGCCGCGCACGTTGATGTCGAAGACCCGGCTCCACGACTCGGGGTCGATCTCGTCCATCGGCCGCGGGTCGACGATGCCGGCGAAGTTGACGAGGGCGTGGATCCCACCGCGCTCGGCGGCGAAGCCGTCGACCACGCGCTCGACGTCGTCCGGTGACGTCACGTCCAGGACCAGCGGCGTACCGCCGACCTCCTCCGCGACCGCGCGGACCGCGTCGGCGTTGATGTCGGCGACGCCCACGTGGGCGCCCTCGGCGGCGAGCGCGCGGACGCTGGCCACTCCCATTCCGCCGGCCCCGCCGGTCACGAGCACGGTCCGTCCCGTCATGCGCTGCGTCATCTCTCTCCTTCAGTGTCGGATGGAAACATCATGACGTTATGACCACCGTCACGTCCAGCCCGTCCCTGTCCCTGGACACGCACGTGGGCCGGGGCACCAGGCCCCGGCCCACGCGCTGCAGAGCGCTTACGACTCCCGCGTCACTTGCAGTCGGGCGCCGCGTCCTCGCACGCCTTGGCCACGGCCGGCGGGAGCTCCTTCTTCCACGCCGCGTCGTAGGCCTCGGTCAGGTTGCTCTGGATGACCGCCAGCGACGGCACGCCGATCCACGCGGGCACCTCCTTGCCGATCAGCGACAGCATCATCGCCCGAGCCTCCGCGACACCCTGGTCGTACGGGCGCTGGGCGCCGATGCCCTTGAGGTACTCACCGGTGGCGATGTCGGTGGCCGCCTGGTCTCCCAGGTCGATGGTGGTCACCGGGATGTCCCGGCCCTGCGCGCGGAGCGCAGCGATCACGCCGGCCGCCGGGCCGTCCCAGACCGCGAAGACGCCCTGGACGTCGGGGTTGGCCGTGAGGAAGTTGGCCGCCACGTCACCGGCCTGGTTCGGGTCGGTGAACGCCGCCTCCTTGATCTTCACGTCGGGACGGTTCTCGGCGAACCAGTCCTTCACACCCTTCGTGCGCTGGTTGGTGACGAAGAACGTGATGCCGAAGTCGATGATGCCGATGGTGCCGTTCTCGGGGATGTAGCACGCCAGCTTGGCGGCGGCGATCTGGCCGTTGCCCTGGCTGTCCGCCGAGATCACCGACTGGTAGTCGTCGGGGGCGGTGAGCCCCTTCGCCGCGTTGTCCATGAAGACCAGCTTGATGCCGGCCTCGCCGACCTTCTTGTAGGCGGGGGCGGTCGCGACGTCGTCGACCGGGATGCTCACGATGCCGTCGGGGCGCAGCTGGATCGCGTTCTGGATGTTCGCGATCTGCTTGTCGACCTTGAAGTTGGCCTCGGTGTTGCTAATGATCTCGACGCCGTACTTGTTGAACTCGTCGGTCAGGCCGCGGGTCTGGCCGTTGGGCCAGTCGCCAGCGAACTGGAAGACCAGGGCGACCTTGAAGTTGCCCTCCTTGATCTTCTGGGCGTCCTCGTCGGAGATCGCCACGTCGTCCGGCGATGCCGCCGGCTCGCCGTTCGGCCCCTCACCGACGATGCTGTCCGGCTCCAGGGCGGGCACTGCGGTGGCCGCGTCGGTCGCGCACGCGGGGTTGTCAGCATTGATGTCGGTGACGGCGCCGGCGCCGCCACCTTCCGAGGATCCCGAGCTGCAGGCCGCGGTGAGCAGCAGCACCGCGGCCGTCGACGCCATGGCGACGGAGATGCGCCTTTTCTTAATGGTCACTGGACTCCTTGAGGTCGGCCCCGGTGTGAGGCTGGGTCGAGGTCTTCCGCGCAGGAAGGTCCTCCGTTGTTCATCATGTGCAGTCGCTATGCAGCACTCACAACGTGCGCTAGACGTGTGTGACGCCTGTCACGGAGAGAAGTATGCGCACATCGGCGGCATATTCGTCTAGAGAACCGCAACGTTTTGTTGTTGGCATGCAAAACACCCGGGACCGCGGCACGGTCAGCATGAGAGATGCCATGCTGGACGCCGCTGCGTGCTGTGCATATAGTGCATTCTGATTGCACAAACTGCAGATTAGCGCACGCCTGCGCCGAGCGGAAGCGTGGCTGAACCACGGAGGACCCATGGAGTTCATCGATATCGACGAGGATCGCGGACGCGCCCTGCTCGCGAGCGTCGGCACGGAGATCCACCAGATCGGGCAGGAGGGTAGCGCCGAGGAGGCCCGCGTGGTCGAGGCCGTGCTCGCCGAGGGCGAGCGCCACGTGCGGGGCACCTTCGACGCCACCGCCCCGGCCGCCGGCGAGGAGCACCTCGCCCACTGCGCCTGGCACACGAACGGCGTCGTCGAGGCGCACACCTTCAACTCCGGTCGAGGGCTGTTCCAGTTCTGGACCGCGGAGGGGCCGGTCGGCGTGGTGCTGACCGCCGGCGACCTGCTCGTGAACCGGGGCGCCGAGCACCGCTTCCTGCCGCTGGGCGACCAGCAGCTCCGCCTGCGCCACTCCGGTCCGGAGGACGCGGACTTCGGGTACGTCGACACCGGCCGTAGCCCGATGCCGTGGCCGGAGGTGCCTGCCTCGTGATCCAGGTCCTCGCGATCGCCGTCTCGCTGGCCATCGCCGCGGTCGGCGTCGTCCTCTTCGTCCGGGCGATCCGCCACATCCTCGCGACGGTGCGGGTCGGAGGTCCGGCGCTGAACCGGACCGACCGCGCCGGCCTGCGCACGACGACGATGCTGAAGGAGACCCTCGGGCACACCCGGATGCTCCAGTGGACGCTCGTGGGCATCGCGCACTGGTTCGTGTTCGTCGGGTTCGGGCTGCTGTTCTTCACGCTGGTCACGGCGTTCGGACAGCTCTTCGACCCGCACTTCGCGATCCCGGCCCTGGGCACGTTCTTCCTCTTCGAGTGGGCCACCGAGGTCTTCACGTGGGCGATGCTGGTCGCGATCGTCGGCTTCCTCGCCTACCGGGCGACGCGGCCCAAGGAGCGCACCCGGGGTGTCCGGGGCCGGTTCTTCGGTTCGACGATGTGGCAGGGCTACTTCGTCGAGCTGGTGATCCTGGGGGTCGGCGTCTGCATCGTGCTACTGCGCGGAGCCGAGTACGCCATCGGGCGCTTCGGTGACGACCCCGGCCACTCGACGCTGTTCCACTTCCCCACCACCGCGTGGATCGGCTCGCTCCTCGACGGCATGTCCGAGAGCTCCCTGGCCGGCCTGATCTTCCTGGTCGCGATGGTCAAGATCGTCATCTCCTTCACCTGGATGATCACCATCTCGCTCAACCCGACGATGGGCGTGGCCTGGCACCGGTTCACGGTGTTCTTCAACGTCTGGTTCCGCCGCGAGCCCACCGGGAACCCGGCGCTGGGCGCCGTGAAGCCGCTGACCTCCCACGGCAAGGCGATCACGCTGGAGGACGTCGACGACCTCGACGACGAGGCCCGGCTGGGTGTCGGCGCGGTCGAGGACTTCTCCTGGAAGGGCATCCTCGACTTCACCACCTGCACCGAGTGCGGCCGCTGCCAGTCGCAGTGCCCGGCCTGGAACACCGAGAAGCCGCTGTCGCCGAAGCTGCTGATCACCGCGCTGCGCAACGCGACGTACGCGAAGGCGCCGTACCTCCACGCGGCCGAGGACGCCCGCCCCGCGCTGCTCGAGGGCAACGACACCCTGGTCAAGGAGGTCGAGCGGCCGCTGGTCGGCGAGACCGGCGACGAGTGGTTCTACATGCCCGAGGACGGCTCCGCGGTCATCGACCCGGACGTGCTGTGGTCGTGCACGACCTGCGGCGCCTGCGTGCAGCAGTGCCCGGTCGACATCGAGCACGTCGACCACATCGTCGACATGCGCAGGTACCAGGTGCTCGTGGAGTCCAACTTCCCGGCCGAGCTCAACGGGTTGTTCAAGCGCCTCGAGACCAAGGGCAGCCCGTGGAACATGTCGCCGAGCGCCCGGATGGACTGGGCCAAGGACCTGGACTTCGACGTCCCGGTCGTCGGCGACTCCATCGAGTCCCTCGACGAGGTCGAGTGGCTGTTCTGGGTCGGCTGCGCCGGCGCCTACGAGGACCGCGCCAAGAAGACCACCCGCGCGGTCGCCGAGCTGCTGCACATCGCCGACGTGTCCTTCGGCGTCCTGGGCAACGGCGAGACCTGCACCGGCGACCCGGCCCGCCGCGCCGGCAACGAGTTCGTGTTCCAGGAGCTCGCCCTGCAGAACGTCGAGACGTTCCAGGAGTACCAGGTCAAGAAGGTCGTCTCGACCTGCGCGCACTGCTTCAACACGCTCAAGAACGAGTACAAGGAGTTCGGCATCGAGCTGGAGGTCGTGCACCACACCCAGCTGCTGAACCGGCTGGTGCGCGAGGGCAAGCTGACCCCGGTCCGCGAAGGTGCGGGCGCCCACAAGCGCTCGATCACCTACCACGACCCCTGCTACATCGGTCGCCACAACGGCGTCTACACCCCGCCGCGCGAACTCCTCCAGGTGCTCCCCGGCGCCGAGTACGTCGAGATGGAGCGCAACTCCGAGCGGTCCTTCTGCTGCGGCGCCGGCGGCGCCCGCCTGTGGATGGAGGAGACCCTCGGCTCGCGGATCAACGAGAACCGCACCGCCGAGGCCGTCGGCACCGGCGCGGACCAGATCGCGGTCGGCTGCCCCTTCTGCCGCGTGATGCTCTCCGACGGACTCACCGCCCAGCAGACCAGGGGCGAGGCCCGCGCGGAGGTCGAGGTCCTCGACGTCGCGCAGATGCTGCTCGCCTCGGTCAAGGGCGAGCCGGCGACCTCGAGCTGAGGTCGCTGGTCGCTCGGTCACGGGCGAGGCGAGCGGGGGGCTCTGCAGCTGAGCCCCCCGCTCGCGTCTCTCACGGGCGAGACAGGCCGGCCGCGAGCAGCCGACCGGTCAGTGATGCGCGGCCCGGTGCGCCGCCAGGACGTCGAGACCGAAGTCGTTGGCGAGGTCCCGCCAGACCGAGTGGCCGTGGTTCGCACCGCGTTGGGTGTTGTCCCACTCCGCGAGGAACCGCGCCCCTTGGAGGCGGTAGTAGTGCGGCTCTCCGGGAGTGAGCGAGCCGGCCCAGGCCAAGTGGAGGTCGTCGAGCGGGACCTCGGGCGACAGCGCCGACGGCACCCGGCCGGTGTACGTCGACACCAGTGCGCCGAGGAGCTCGCGCTGGGACGGCGTGAGGTCCGCGCCGGCCAGCCCCTGGGGTGCCCGCGTCAGCGCCAGCCGGTCATGGTCGGCGTCGGTGAGCCCCGCGGCAGCCTCGGCGGCGTCGCTGACCTGGTTCACCTTGCGGGCGAGCTCCGGGTCGGCGAAGTGGCCCCGCCACACGTCCGGGAGTCGGATCATCCGGTCGCCGTCGGCCAGCCGGCTGCGGTTGCCGCCGACGATGTCCGTCGGGGCCTTGTCGAGCAGCAGCGCCCGGCGCCGCTGGTCGGGGTCGAGCGAGCCGACCAGCTCGTGGGCGAGGTCCTCGACCTGCGCCAGCGGCCGGATCAGCGCTCCCCCGAGCCCCGGGCCGCTGGCGGGGTCCGCGCCGAGGAAGCACGGGGTGACGGCGCGCACCTCGCCGTCGACCACGAGATAGTTCAGCGAGAGGTGGTGTCCACCGAACCGCCAGGCCCACATCCGATCCGCGGCCGGCTCCCCGAACACCCGCAGGTAGTACATGCCCGGGTCCCGGGCCCGCTCGCGTCCCCAGGTGGCCGAGAAGCCCTCCACCAGGTCGAGGACGTTCTCCCAGCCCATGATCGTCGCGGCCGTCACGTACCCGGCCGTGGACAGGCCGGTCGAAAGCAGCTGCATGGCGCGCCGCTGCTGCGCGGGGCGCTGCTCGCCGAGGGGAAGGCCGCCGTGGTCGGTCGGCGTGTAGAACCACCGGAGCCGCTCGCCCTCGGCCGCGCCGCCGCCCGGACCGGCCCAGCACCCGGTCGCTCGTTGCTCTGCCGTCAACGCGTCGATCCAGGCCTGCGCGGCAGCGCTCATCCGCTCGGCGATCTCGGCTCTCGACCGGCCGACCTCGGGCACCAGCACGAGCTCCTCCTCCGTGCTCAGGGACGACTCTCGGCGCCGAGCACCTGACGGATGCCGGCGCGCAGCAGGACGGGATCATAGGTCGGCGCCATCTGCGCGATCAGGGTCAGCGCGGCGCGCGAGAGGTGCAGAGCCAGCAACCGGGCGGCCGCCGCGCCGTCCCCGTCGCGGCACAGCTGCGCGAGAACGGCGTGCTCGCCGGCCCCCGGCGGCAGGCCACGGCCCTCCTCGGCGAACACGCGACGGTAGCGCTGCGTGTGCGCCGCCCACTCCGCGGCCGTGCCGAGCATCTGCGCGCCGCTGTGAGCGAGCAGCAGCATGTGGAAGCGCTGGTGGACCTCGTCCCACGTGTCGAAGTCGAAGGTCGCCGTGTCGGTCGTCCTCAGGACCTCGCCGAGCCGGTCGAGCTCGTCGAGCTCGTCGCCGGTGAACGCCGGCACGCTGACCGACACCGCGAGCGACTCGCTGACGACCCGCAGGGTGTAGAGGTGCTCGAGCTCGTGGACCGACAGGCCCGTGACCCGGGCTCGGTGGTTGACCCGGGCCTCGATGAGGCCGTCCCGCTCCAGCAGGCGGAACGCCTCTCGGACCGGACCCCGGCTGACCCCGAACTCGGCGGCGACCCCGGCCTGGCTGATCTGCGCGCCGGGCAGGAGGCGACCCCCCAGGATGTCGGCTCGCAGGCGCTCGCGGATCACGGGCACGTTGTCGCGGCCCCCTCCTCCTGGCGCCCCGGTGGGTACGGCCGGGGCCGACGTCTCCGTCACGATGACCGATGCCTCCATCCCTACCGACCGGGCCCGTAGAGCCCGAAGACCAGCCGCGGGTCGCCCGGTCTGAAGTCGTGCCCGAACTGCGAGCTGTCGCCGATCTCGCGCGTCCGCGCCAACAGGCGGGCTCCGAGGGCGAGCTGCCGCCGCTCCCACCTTGGCAGGGCGAGGTCGACCTGACCACCTGCTCCGACCAGCTCCTCGGCCAGCACCCAGCCGTCCTCGGCCGCCTTCGCGGTGCCGGCCGCCGCGTGCGGCCGCACCGCGAACGCGGCATCGCCGACCAGGCAGGTGCGGCCGACCGCCATCCGCGGCACCTCGATGTCGAAGACGGCCTGCACGAAGGGCTCGGCCACCGAGGTGACCATCTCGGCGATCGGCGGCGCGAGGTTGCGCTCGGCGAAGCGCCGCATCTCGTCGACCTGTTCCGGGCGCACCTGGCTCGGAGGCAGGGACACCTCCCGGCGTACGCCGTCGCGATCGGTCAGGAAGGCCGGCAGCTGGGACGCCGGGACGTTGCGGTACCAGACCATGTTCATCAGCCGAGTGCCCGTCTCGACGGACCCGCTCGGACCCGGGATCGGGTACACCAGGATGTGGCTGTCGGGCAGCACCTGGTAGGTGATGGCGTCGTGCAGCGCCTCGAAGGTCGCCGCGCTCAACGTCGCCTCCGGGACGGTCCCGCGCCAGCCGACGTACCCGGCGTAGCCCGGCGCCACCTCGGGGAACATCCGAAGACGGGAGGCGGAGCTGATCCCGTCCGCGCATACCAGCAGGTCGGCTCGGCGCACCTCACCGTTGCCGAACGTCAGCCGCACGCCACCGTCCTCGGCCGCGAAGGCCGTCAGCTCCCAGCCGAGGAGGTAGCTCGACGCCGGGAAGGCCTCGTGGAGCACCCGGTAGATGGTGTTCCATGCCGAGAACCGGTTCGGGCGCCGCTCCTCGAGCGCGATCGATCCGTCGCGCTCCAGGAACCGGACCCGATCCGTCCGGGTGCTGATCTCCTCTGGGGCGAGGCCGAGCCGTTCGACGGGATACCGCAGGGTCTGGTCGAGGACCGCGATTCCCGCTCCCCTCGCCTCGAGGGCGGCCTGGGAGCGCTCGTAGACGGTGACGTCGCACCCGGCGTCCCGCAGCAGCAGGGCGGCGGTCAGGCCCCCGAGCGATCCGCCGACGACCGCGACCGCGGGCATGGTCACGACGGACCGGTCCTCTCCACGCGCCGAGAGCGCCGGTCAGGGTCGACCGAACGTCGCAATCGAGTCGACCGTGAGCTCGAAGAGCACCCGACGCTCGTCGAAGGAGGGGTCGCGCAGCGAGTACTCCTCGCCGCCGGTGTACTTGTGGAAGATCCGGTTGAGCTGCTCGGTCACCCGCTTGCCCTCGACCGCGTCGTCCTCGGAGACCTCCCGCGCGACGGTCGCCTTGATGCTCAGCCAGTGGTAGGCGTTCTCCGGGTTCATCAGCAGGAAGGTCGCCTGCGGGTGCTGGCGCAGCCACTCGGCCTTCTTGCGATGCGTGGCGAGGTTCAGGAGCACGGTGTCGCCCTCGTAGTCGAACCACACCGGGGTCAGGTTGGCGCGTCCGGACGGGCTGATCACCGCGACGACGGCGGTGATCGGCTCGTCCAGGAGCCGCTTGTAGACGGGGTCCAGGTCTGCGAGCGACTGGACCGCCTCGTGGTCTCCGACGGTGAACTGCCCGGGCTGGGTGCCCTCGGCGACGTCCAGGAACTTCGCGACCTTGATCGGCATGAGCTGCTCCTGTTCCATGACAGAGTGTTGACAGTTGTCAGATGGTAGTGACGGCAGTCACAATCCGTCCAGACTCATCTCGCCGCAGTTCGACGGGACGGGTCGCTTGAGCAGTGCCAAGTGTCATCACTTCTGAGGGTGGTCGAGTGAGCGGCGAGTCGGGCGTCACCCTGCTGGAGGCGGTCCGCACCGCCCTCTCGGACGCCATGGCGGACGACGACCGGGTGGTCCTCCTCGGGCAGGACGTCGGCCGCCTGGGCGGCGTGTTCCGCGCGACCGAGGGGCTGTACGCCCGGTTCCCGGGCCGGGTCTTCGACACCCCGCTCGCCGAGGGCGGGATCGTCGGCTCCTCGATCGGGCTCGCGATGGGCGGGCTGGTGCCCGTGGCCGAGATCCAGTTCCTCGGCTTCCTCCACCAGGCCTTCCACCAGGTGACCCAGCAGCTGGCCCGGTACCGGTTCCGGACCCGGGGCCGCTTCCACCTGCCGGTCACCATCCGGGCGCCGTACGGCGGCGGCCTGCGGATGCCGGAGTTCCACCCGGACTCCCTGGAGGCCCAGCTGGCGAACGTCCCCGGGCTGAAGGTCGTCGCGCCGGCCTTCCCCGAGGACGCCTACAGCCTGCTCCGTGCCGCGATCCGCGATCCGGACCCGGTGCTGTTCCTGGAGCCGCAACGCCTCTACCGGTCCGTGCGCGGTCCGCTCCCGGCCGACGGCGCCGACGACGGGGACTTCGGCGCCCGGCTGCGCCGTCCCGGAGACGACCTGCTGCTGGTGAGCTGGGGACCGTCGGTCCACACCTGCCTGGCCGCCGCGGCCGAGCTCGAGGAGCGCCACGCCGTGCGGTCCGCGGTCCTCGACCTGCGGTTCCTCAGCCCGATCGACCACGCCCGCCTCCACCAGGAGGCCGCGGCCCGCCGGCGCGTCGTCGTGGTCCACGAGGGCGTGCGCAGCGCCGGCCTGGGAGCCGAGGTCGTCGCGAGCCTGCAGGAGGCCCTCTACGACACGGTCTCGCTCCCGATCCTGCGGGTCACCGCCCCGGACACGCCCTACCCACCGGGGCGGCTCGAGGACGCGTACCTCCCGTCGCAGGAGAAGATCGTCGAGGCCGCACTCAGGGTGGTGGACCGAGCATGACGCAGATGTCGACCGACTGGGCGGCCGAGTGGGCCGCCGGCGACGGCGAGCCCCTGCGGTTCCTGGGGCCGGACGGCGGGCTCGTCCGGCCGGACCTCCCTCGGCCGCCCGACGACCTGCTGGGCGAAGCGCTGCGACTCATGCTCCTGTCCCGCGCGCTCGACCAGAAGTGCACGAGCCTGCACCGCCAGGGCCGGCTGGGGCTGTACGCCCCGGTGCTCGGACAGGAAGCCGCCGTCGTGGGCTCGCACCTGGCGATCGACCCGGCGACGGACTGGCTCGTTCCCGCATCCCGCGAGCAGCCGGCGATGCTGCGCCACGGGTGGCCGCTCGACCGGCTGCTGGCGTCCCTGCTCGGCCGCATCGATGCGGCGCGCATCCCGGACCACGTGCGGATGCTGCCCCGCCAGCAGTCGATCGCGAGCCAGCTGCCCCACGCGGCCGGCATCGCCTGGGCCACGGCGATCCGGGGGCTGGACGGCGTGACCCTGGCCTACTGCGGGGACGGAGCCACCTCCGAGGGCGACTTCCACGAGGCCTGCAACCTCGCCGGGGTGATGGGCGTCCCGCTGGTGCTGGTGGTGATCAACAACCAGTACGCCATCTCGACACCCGTCTCGCGGCAGACGCGCGCCATCCGCCTCGCCCACCGGGCCCGCGGCTACGGCTTCCCCGGGGTGGCCGTCGACGGCGACGACCTGTTCGCCGTGCACGAGGTCACTCGCCAGGCCGTGGAGCGCGCCCGCGCCGGTGGAGGCCCGACGATGATCGAGGCGGTCACCTACCGGATGAGCTTCCACAACACCTCGGACAACCCGTCCCTCTACCGAGACCCGAGCGAGGAGGCCGAGGCGGGCCTCCGCGACCCGGTGGCGCGACTGGTGGCCTACGCCACCGGTGCGGGCCTGATGACGCCGGACGCGATCGACGTGGTCGAGGCCGAGGTCCGGGCGGAGGTGGCGGCCGCGCTCGACCTGGCCCTGTCCTACCCGGCACCGGGTCCCGAGGAGATCTTCCGGCACGTCTTCTCGGACTGACGCCGCGACGTCCCGGTTACGGATTGGCCGGCGCCTCGCCCGATCCGCGGACCGCACGCCCGCGAGCCGCGGTCGAGGCAGACCTGGATCTCACACACGCGGCCCTCGGTCGAGCAGGCGGGACCTTCCCCGACGCCACGACGGCCGCGGGCCTCGAGGTGATCGGCCGGTCGTACCAGCGCTCGGAGCCGGCCAGAGCTCCGTCCTTCTCCTCCGTGCGCTCTCACCGCTGTGGGTGGCACCGGCGCGGCTGCTGACGGGAGTTGCCTCCTGCCCGGTCGTCAACGCCAGCAACGCGGTGCTGGTGGATTCATCCGCACCACCGGGCGGGTCGGCTCCGTGGTGGGAACGACGATCAACCCGCTCTCCCTCGGGGCCTGCGCGGTCCTGGCGACTCTCGGCGGGGCGGGTCTCAACCAGCCAGGGTGGGCGCAGCTGAGCGATCGGGAGGCGTGCAGGACGAGCGGCGCGCTCGGAGCATCGGCCCTGCTCCTCACCACGGCGGGCCTGGTCGTAGGCTCTCCGCCAGTCGCCGCCGTGGGTGTGGTGCTGTTGGGACCGGCAGCCGGAGGTCTGTTCATGACGAGTCTCGCGATCGTCAATCGCTTCGCGGATGCCGCCTCCCGTGGTCGCGCCGCGACGCACTACTTCATCGTCGCCTTCGCGGGGATCGTCGTGCCCGTGGTCCTCACCGGCGTCCTGTCGGACGCCCTGAGCCAGACCACCGCGGTCCTCGTCTTCTGCTGTGTCGTCCTGGCCTGCCTGCTCGTCGCCGCGACGGGGATCGAGCGATGCGCGGACCCGATCGGCCCCGCCGCGGGTTGGACGGAGCCCGCCACATGCGCCTGATCCTCGTCCGGCACGGCGAGACGCCGTCCAACGTGATGGGCGCGCTCGACACCGCCCGACCCGGAGCGACGCTCACTGCGCTCGGGCACCGGCAGGCGGCGGCGATCCCACCGGTCCTGTCCGACCAGCCAGTCGCGGCGGTGCACGCGTCGCCGCTCGTGCGCACCCAGCTCACCGCCGCCCCGCTCGCCGCGGCACTGGGGCTCGAGGTGCGGGTGACCGAGGGCCTGGAGGAGATCTCGGCCGGCGCGCTCGAGATGCACACGTCGGCCGCCTCCATCGACGCGTACGCCGACACAGTCGCAGCCTGGATCGCCGGGGACCTCGACGCCACGATGCCGGGCGGGGGCGACGGTCATGCGTTCGTCGCGCGCTTCGACGGTGCAGTGCGCGCGCTCTCCTCCGGCCACGCCGAGAACGCCACGGTCGTGGCGTTCAGCCACGGTGCGGCGATTCGTACCTTTGCCGCTCGGCACGGCGGCCCCCGGGACGGGCGCCTGCTCAACACCGGCGCGGTCGTCCTCGACGGCGCACCGACCGGGCGCTGGACCGTCACCCACTGGTCCCGAGACCCGCTCGGCGGTTCCCATCTCGCCGATGACATCGCGATCGACCCCACGGGGGACCCGGACCCCGTCTGAGGCAGCGGCAAGAGCGGTGCGGGCCGACCTTCCGCACGTGCTCGCCACCTGCTCGAGACCCCACACGGGGTGGGGGTCACGCGCCTGGTGTCCGGGCCATCCAATGGCAGGTGGCCGCCATGACCCCACTCGGGCTCTGCGGCAGCCGGCTTCACGCTCGAGACCCACGTCCACCCCAGGTCGAGGCGACAGGTCATCCGGTTCAACGAACCCGGATCCCGACAAACTCGTCGCCAGACCAGAGCGAACCACGCCGGGCGACGTCTCCGGTCATGACCGGTCGCGCCACCTCCCCGCGGTGAAGTCGACGACCAGCCGCGAGAAGGACTGGGCCCGCTCGATCTGCGACCAGTGCCCGCAACCTTGGTAGATGACGGCATCCGCCGTCGGGATCACGTTGACCAGTTCCCACGTCCGCGCGGGAGGAATCACCTGGTCGGCGAGGCCGTGAACGAGGAGTACGGGGATCGTGAGCTTCGCCAAGGCGTCGTCGTCCAGCGGGAGGGCCGCGCGGTCACGCTCGCGGGCCTCGATCACTCGATCGAGCCGGCCCGAGGAGACCTCGTACTCGGCAATGGCCTGACGTGCCGACACCATGGCGTCGGCGACGAGGCCGTGATTGGTGACGAAGCCCTCGAAGGAGCGGCGCAGGCCCTCGAAGCTCGTGTCGGGCGTGGCGTGGGCCCGGATCGCGGCCGTTGGAGCACTGCCTCCCGTGCCCATGGAGATCACGCCGCGGACCCGGTCCGGATGGTCGATGGCCAGCTGGAGGGCGATCCAGCCGCCGAGCGAGTTCCCGACGAACCACGCGTCTCCGATGCCGAGCGCATCCAGGACGCGCAGCGTGTGGTCGGCCCACTCGCGGATCCCGTACGCGGTCTCGGGGGCGGTGATGGTCGCGCCGAAGCCGATGAGATCCAGGGCGATCGCGCGCACGGAACCCGCCACGGCGGGGAGTGTGAGCCACCAGTTGGCCGCGGCCGACACACCGGTGCCCGATCCGTGCAGGAATACGACCGGCACCCCCTCCCCCATGTCGTGCAAGTGCGTGATCTCGCCGTCCGCCGTCGGGAGCCAGACATCGTCCAACTGGAAGAAGGGGTCGGTGTGGAAGTCGGTGGTGCCGAGCATCAGGTCATCTCCTGTGATATCGAGGCGGGACGCTCCCGCCGGAACTGGCCGCGCCGGTGCGCAGGTGTCAGGGGGCGGGCGGCGCCGGAGCCGTGCTCGCCACGATGCCCATGCCAGTGATCCACTTCGGCACCGGCTCATAGGCGCTCCACTCCAGCTTCCCGCCCCATGCAGCAGTGGCGGCTGCCCAGGTGCGGATCTCGTGGGCGCCGGGTCCACCGAGGTGCATGACGTCCTCCTCGTCGAGGGTGCGGAAGACCCCGGGGTCGGCGAGGACTCGGGCGAGGAGGCCCTGGTCCCAGCCCGCCTCGACACGGCCGGTGGCGTCGCCGTCGGCGAGCGCCTGTGCCTTCGCGACGCGGCCCGCCTCCATCTCGTCCACCCGTGGCCGGCCATGGATCAAGAAGTCGCGCCATTCGGGCGTGATGCTGGGGTCGAACGCATCGGTCGACGCCGGCCAGTGGGACATCCCGCCCGAGCCGATGACGAGCACCCGCTCCGGGCCGACGAAGTCGCGGATCGCCTCGCCCACCGCGGTACCGAAGTCGAAGGTGCGGGCGAAGGTCGGCAGCGGTGAGCAGCCTGAGTTGACGATGACGGGCACGATCGGGATGTCGAGGTCCGGCACCAGCCGCGCGTACACCTGCGTGAGCCCGTGGTCGATCCGCATGTCGAGCGAGATCGCCGGGTCGAAGCCGCGTGCCATGGCCCCGGCGTGGATGGCGCCGGCGAGTGCCTTCGCGAGCGGCAGCTCTCCCTTCGGGGTGTGGTAGTCGCCCACTCCCTCGACCCGTTCGATACCGATCGTGAACGGCGGGAGGATGTCGTAGAAGACGCCCCGCGCGTGGTCGGGCCCGAAGATGACGATCGCATCCGGTCGCAGCTGCTCGACGATGCCGCGGGCTCGGTCGACCTCGTGGACGAACGTGCCCCCCTCCTCTCCTGGGGCCGGATCCGGCGCGAGGTTCCACAGCGGCGAGTGCGAGAGGCTGATGCTTCCGACGACCTGGCTCATCGTGTTCTCCTTCAGTGTCCGGCCGGGATCGTGCCGCCGATGAGCACGAAGGCGACGACCGCCTGCTGCTCGGACCGGTTCGACCAGGCGTGGCGGGTGCCGCGCTGGATGAGGACCTCGCCCGGCTTCATCAGCCGCTCCTCCTCGTCGAGGACCGCCCAGATCTCGCCCTCGAGAACGAGGGCGTAATCGAGGGAGGGGGTGGCGTGGACCTGGTCGGCGACGCCGTTGGCCTTCCAGTCGGTGTCGGGCGGAAACTCGACCATCCGGAAGACGGAGCCGCCGGGCGGCGGGCTGAGTGCGACGTCTCCACCGAGGCCGTCGTCGACGGGGCCGTCGTTGTCGACCGGCACCTCGGTGTGCTGCCAGAGGTTGGTGACGACGAACGTCGGGGTGTTGGCAACCGTCTGGATCGAGGACGTCTCACCGTCCTCGAGGAAGACGGCCCTGCCCTCGGCATCGACCCCGGTGACGAGGCGCCGGAAACGCCGGAAGCCATCGTGCGGGGGCACGCCGGCGCCGAGTTGGACGTTGTGCTCGGTGGCTGCGGACATGGGGGTTCTCCTTACGAGAGCACGATCACGGGACAAGCGAGAAGCCGCCGTCGATCACGACGGTCTGGCCGGTGACGTAGCCGAAGTCGATGAGTCCGAGGATCACCTCGGCAACGTCGTGCGGACCGCCGGTGCGTTTCAGGGGCGCCTTCTCGCTCCACATCGCGCGGAGCGCGTCGAAGCCCTCACCATCGGTCCACGGAGTGTCGATCAGGCCCGGGGCGACCGCGTTGATCCGAACCTCGGGGCCGACGACCGCGCCGAGCAGCTTGACCATGTGCTGCAGGGCGGCCTTGCTGACGGCGTAGGGGATCGAGCTCCCGCCGACGTCGACGCCGGCGAGCGCCCCGACGAAGGTCAAGGTGCCCCTGCCGCTGGCGCGCAGCCCGGGTGCGGCCGCCTGCACCAGGCGCCACGGTGCCACGACGTTCATCCCCAGGATCCGGTCCCAGATCTCGTCGGAGACGGCGTCGATGTCGGCGTGCGGAAGCTTCACGGTCGCGCCGGCCGAGTAGACGACGTTGTCGAGTCGACCGTGCTTCTCGAGCACCAGCGACACGAGGCGGGCCGGGCTCGCCGGATCCTGCATGTCGGCTTGCACATAGGTGGCGCCGACGAGTTCGTCGAGCAGCGGAGCCGCCTCCTCCGGGCTTCGGGAGCCGGAGATGACGACGGCGCTCCCACGGTCCACGAGGCTCCGCGCCGCCGCTGCGCCGATGCCGGAGGTGCCGCCCACGATGAGCGAGACGGGGGTCTGTGACATGACGACAACCTAAGTTCGATAGAGGGAATCATGTAACTTTTTACATGACAGTTTATACATGTGCAGACGCGCGCCGCCTAGGATCCGGCCATGTCTCTCGACTACGCGATCCTGGGCTGGCTGAGCACTGGTCCCGGTTCGGGCTACGACCTGGTCCGGCAGATGGATGTCGGCCTGAGCTGGTTCTGGGGCGCCTCGCATGCCCAGATCTACCCGCGCCTGAAGGTGCTGGAGGAGCGCGGCCTGATCACCTCGGAGCCGGTCACGGTCGGCACCAAGCTGGAGAAGCGCGTCTACTCGATCACCGAGGCGGGGCGTGCCGCGGTGAGCGCCTGGGCGAGCGAGCCGCCGACGTACCCGCCGAACCGTGACAGTGAGCGCCTCCGCCTCATCTTCGGAGATCACGGCGACACGAAGGCGATGCGGCGACACTTCGAGACACACCTGGACCGCTTCGAGAAGCGGAAGGCGAACCTCCAGGAGTTCCTGGACAGCGTCACGAGCAGGAAGCACCAGCGGATCGAGCAACGCATCGCCGACGCACCGACGGAGGCGCTCAAGGAGATCCCGCTGGCGGTGCGCACGATGGCGTACGCGGGAGATCTCCGACGAGCCGAGCTCGAGATCGACTGGGCCCGCGAGTGCCTCGCCTGGCTCGACGACTTCGAACGGCGACACCCCGAGGAGTCACGCGCCGGCTGAACCAGCCGGTGGACGTCAGGCTGGCCGGCCCGGCTCGGGCATCCCGCACTCATCGGGAGATGCCGGCGGCGAGCTCCTCGACCGTCACCAAGGTGGCGAACAGACCCATGGAGGCGAGTGAGGCCTCGTGGCTCCCGCCATCCGCGGCCGAGGTCGCGTCCGTCAGGACGGCCACGTGGAAGCCCAGGTCGGCTGCCTGCCGTACCGCACCCTCGACCGAGGCGTTCGTCGCCACTCCGCAGACGACGACGTTCTCGATCCCGCGGTTGCGGAGCACCTCCTCGAGGTCGGAGTCGGTGAAGGGGCCGGGCCGCTTGTGCGTGAGAACGACGTCGTCATCCTCGACGGCGAGGTCCGCAACGAGTTCGGCTCCGGTGGTCCCGTCCTTCAGGCATCCAGCCTGCTCCACCATCTGCAGGAGCGGAAGCGTCGGTCGCAGGTCGGAGTGGTCGGACGCGAACGCGATGCGCAGCGGGACCACGAGGCCGCCGTGGTCCCGGATCGCCCGCATCGCGACGTTGGTGTGCTCGACGACGTCCCTGGCTGCCGCCTCCGCAGCGAAGATCGACCCGAAGGCGGTGCCTTCGGCGACGATGTCCTCCTGCAGATGGACGACCAGCAACGCGGTCGACTGACCGAGTAGATCTGACACGAGTGTTCTCCCTGCTCTTCGTGGCTGTCGGTGGCTATTCGTGGGGACGGACGACGACACTGGTGAAGCCGCCGCCGCTGTCGGTGGCAGCCGCCTCGACGGCAGCATTGGCCTCGTCCAGCGTGAAGTGCCGGGCGGTGAGATGGCTGAGGTCGAGCGTCCCGGCGCCCGCCATGCGCGCCATGTCCTCGCCCTCCGCCGTGGTGAACCACAGCGACCCCAGAAGGCTGATGTGCAGCGTCATCAGCCGGTACATCGGGACCGGCAGGTCCTCCGGCATCGCACCGATGCTCACCATGCGGCCGCCCCGGCGCAGCGCCCAGATGCCGGCCATCGTGACGTCGGCGGTGGCGCTGGAGCTGGTCGCGTCGAGGAAGACGTCCACGCCGCGCCCGTCGGTGTGCTCTCGGACCCACTCGGAGACATCGCGATCGCCGTAGGAGAGCACCTGGATCCGGCTGGGGTCGATCTGCCGCAGCCGCTCGAGGCGGCCCTCGTCGCGGGCGACACCGAAGATCTGGGTCGCGCCCATCGCCAGGGCGAGAAGGACAGCGTTGACGCCGAGCGTGCCGGTGGCGCCGTGGATGAGCACGCTGCTGCCGGCCCGGACGTCACCCTTGCGGAGGCCGCTGTAGGACGTGCCCAGGTAGCCGAAGCGAGCGGCGTGGTCGAAGGAGACGTTGTCCGGGATGCAGACGATGTTCTTGACCGGAGCCTTCACGTACTGACCGAGGCCGCCGTACGGATAGTCCTTGTGGATGACCGCCGAGTCCGGACCGAAGCCGAAGTAACCCTCGAAGGTGTAGGCGGGGTCGTTCATCGGTTCGCCGTTGCGAGCGGCCCAGGAGTCGCCCGTGTCGAGGCCGGGGTTGATGTAGACGCGATCTCCCGGCTTCAGGTTGCGCACCCGGGCGCCGACCTCGGTGATGACGCCTGCACTGTCCATCCCGAAGATCGCCGGCAGCTCAGGAAGCGGCAGGAACGGCTTCTGGCTCGGGTAGGTGTTGATGACGTTGCGGAGGTTCGGCACGATGTGCGCCGCTTCGACGCGGACGACGACGTCCAGCTCCCCGGGGACGGGCATGGGGACCTCGTCGATCTGGAAGGCACCGCCGACCTCGTGTAGCCGGGCCGCTCTCATCGTTGTCACATGGAACTCCTTACGGGTTGCGGGCCGGTCGGCCCGACGATCTGGGACGAGCTGCCGACACGGATGACGGTCACCTTCAGGCCCCTCGCGATGAGGCCGAGAGGGTGGCCCGGTCGACGGCCGTGCTGGATGGGCTGCGGCGCCGGGTGATGAGCCGGGGGTCGATCCGGTCGCCGGCGACGGCGACGATGAGGATCACCCCGGTGACGACGTTCTGCCAGTCGCTGGCGACACCCGCGAGACTGAGCCCGTTCTGCAGGATCGCGATGAACAGCACGCCGAGAGCGGTGCCGCCGACGCCGCCCGACCCGCCGGTCAGCGCGGTACCGCCGAGCAGCACGGCCGCGATCGCCTGCAGGGCGAGTGTGGAGTCGACCGTGGGCACGGCAGCACCGACACGTCCCACGCCGATCGTCCCGGCAAGGGCGGCACAGGCGCCGGCGACGGCGTACACGATGATCAGGGTCCGGGGGACGTGGATGCCGGACAGCCGCGCCGCGGTGGCGCTCCCGCCGATCGCGTAGACATCGCGCCCGAAGTAGGTGCGGTTCTGGACGTAGAGCGCCACGAGGAAGACCGCGGCCATGATCCAGATCGGCATCGGCAGGCCGAGGAACCGCTCCGTGGCGAGCCACTTCGCGGCGGGTGCGGTGACCAGGAAGGAGTTGCTGCCCGACCAAAGGCTGACCACGCCGGTCAAGCTGGTCATCGTCGCCAGGGTGACCACGAAGACCGACAGGCCCACCTTCCCGACGGCGACACCGTTGAGGAGGCCGCCGACCAGGGCACCCGCGGCCACGCAGAGGACCACGACGAGTGGTCCAGGGATGCCCAGCTCGAGGGACTTGGCCATCAGGATCCCGGTCAGCGCCGCGGTGGCGCCTACGGAGAGGTCGAACCCTCCGGAGAGCAGCACGAACGTCATGCCCATCGCCACGACCCACAGGAGCGAGGAGTTGGCCACGAGGTTCTGCACGTTCGTGCTTGTCGAGAAGGCCGGTTGCGTGAGCGCAAAGAAGGCGAACATGGCGACGACGAGCAGGAGCACCAACCGGAACTGCGAGGTCGACGCCCAGGCGCGACGGATCAAGGGGTTCAACATGGCTGACCTCCGGCCAACTTCAGGATCTCGGAATCATCGGTGTCGGGTACGGCGAGATCGGCGACCACGCGGCCGCGGAACATCACCAGGACGCGGTGGCAGAGCGTCAGCAGCTCGTCGATCTCCGAGGAGTTGACGAGCAGGGCGCTACCGGCCGCGGCGATGGCGCGCAGCTCCTGGTGGATGTCCGCCTTGGCCATCACGTCGACGCCCCGGGTCGGCTCGTCCAGGAGCAGGACGCCGGGCCGGCGCACGAGCCACTTCGCCACGGCGACCTTCTGCTGATTCCCTCCGCTCAACCGCGCGGTGCCGGTCTCGGCGAGCTGCGGGTTGAGCCGCAGGGACGCGGCCACACGCGCCACCGTCGCCGCCCCGCGCCCGCGGGCGGGAGGCGCCAGCCGCGGGGCGTCGTGCGTGTCGACCATCGTCATGTTGGCGCCCACGCTCATCCCGAGGACCAGGCCGTCGGCCTTGCGGTCCGCCGGGACGAAGCCGATGCCATGGGCGATGGCCCGGCGGGGGCCGTGCGGCACGTACGGCTTCCCGTGGATCTCGAACGTCCCGGCCGCGTGGCCACGCGCTCCGAAGATCGACTCGAGCACCTCGCTACGGCCGGCACCGACGAGGCCGGCGAGCCCCACGATCTCGCCCCGGCGAAGGTCGAGACGGAAGTCCTCGACCGAGCCGGGGACGACCAGCCCGGAGACGCGCAGCGCCACAGGGTCGTCCGATCCCACGCCCGCCGAGGCGGCGGAGCCTCCCTCGCGACCGGCGGGCGGATCCTCTCCCAGCATCGCCGACACCAGGGACTCGGGAGTGAAGGAGGCGGCCGAGCCCTCGGCAACCGTCACGCCGTCGCGCAGGACCGTGATGTCGTCGGCGATCTCGAAGAGCTCCTGCATCCGGTGCGAGACGAAGATGATGGCGACGCCCTGAGCCTTCAGCCTGCGTACGGTCGCGAACAGGCTTCCGACCTCGTCGTCGGTGAGCGAGCTGGTCGGCTCGTCGAGGATGAGGATCCTCGCCTCCGCGGTGAGCGCCCGGGCGATCTCCACCATCTGCCGCTGGTCCGGCCGAAGCCGCCGCACCGGACAGTCCGGGTCCACGTCGAAGTCGAGGCGCTCGAGCACACCCTGCGCCTTGGAGCGACTGGCTGAGCGGCTGATCCCGGCCCAGCGCCGGACCTGCCCGCGGCCGAGCAGGACGTTCTCCGCCACGCTGAGGTCCGGCGCCACGGCGATCTCCTGGGAGACCATGGCCACCCCGTGGCGGAGGGCCGCCACGGGGCTGCCGAAGCGTACGGGTCTGCCCTCGAGCGAGACCGTCCCCGCGTCGTGCCGAATCTGTCCCGAGAGGACACCGAGCAGGGTGGACTTCCCGCTGCCGTTCTCGCCGATCAGGACGTGCACTACTCCGCCGGTGGGGATGGTGAGGTTCGCGTCCTTCAGGGCTCGCGTCGGGCCGAAGGTCTTCTGGACGCCTTCGAGACGCAGGAGCGGCGCAGGATGACCGTCGACCACGACGCTCACTCGGTGGGTGTCGCGTCGTCGACGTTGTCGGCGGTGATGGCGATTCCCTGCAGGGAGACCATCTCCGGCAGCGGCAGGTGCTGGCCGGTCACCGAGCCGTAGGCGGCGTTGATCAGGGCTTCGCCCTGGTCCGCCCACGGCAGCTGGTACGACATCGCGATGTCTCCGGACTTGATGGCAGCGAGGACCGCTTCGCCGGCGCCCGAGTTGGAGATGATCTTGACGTCGTCCATGCCCGAGGACTTGACGACGGTGGACGCGGTCAGCGCCACGAGGTCGTTGTAGACCCAGATCTGGTCGATGTCGGGGTTCTTGGCGATCAGCTCGCTCACTGCCGGGCCGTAGCCGGCGGCGGTGTCCTCCTTGGCGTCGACCTGACCGACGAACTCGAGCCCGAACCGCTCGCCCCAGTACTGCTCCCGCTCGGCCATGTACTTGAGCGCGGCGATGGGCGCGGCGTTGCCGATGATGCCGAACTTGCCGCCCGGCTGGGCATCCGCTCCGAACTCCGCCATGGCGTAGGCCTCGCGGTCGATGGGGGCCTCGAGGTCGGCGTCGTACCCCTCGCCGAGCGGCTGACTCACGTCCGGGTTCGCGTTGGTGGCGATGACCGGGATGCCGGCCTCCTCCGCCTTGGCGAGCGCGGGGCCCAGCGACTCCGGCACGACCGGATACACCACGATGGCGTCGACACCCTCGGCGAGCAGCTCGTCGAACTGGGAGACCTGCTTCTGCGGGTTCAGCTCGGCGTCCTTCACGATCAGTTCGACCCCGAGCTCCTCGGCCCTGGCCTCGGCACCGCGTTGCTGGACGGCGAGCGTGGGCAGCGCGCCGTAGATCTGGAGGTACCCGATGGTCATGTCCTCGCCCGTGTCCTTCGGAACCGGGAAGTTCTCGGGAAGGTCCTTGGCGGGACCGTCGTACGCCGTGGGCCGGTCCGCCGCGGCGGCGGGCTTGGCGTCGGCGCTCGTGTCCCCGCCGCACCCGGCGAGTGCCAGCACGCTGGTCAGGGTCAGGCCGGTGAGGAGAAGTCTCGTGTCCATGGTCGTCCTTGGTTGTCGGTGGAGCGGATGTGTGGTGGTGACCCCGAGGATTTGGGCGTGCGCAACCGCGCCGGGACGGAACCGGCGAGTCGGTTGATTCGGTGAGGTGAGTACGCCCGCGGGGCGCACGCGCCAGGTGTGCCGCAGCGGGGCGTCGGTTCAGTCGCGCTGCAGGTGTTCTCGCTGTCGCGCCGCGGCCGTGCGCACTGCGGCGACGATGGCCTCGTAGCCGGTGCAGCGGCAGAGGTTGCCGCTGAGCGCCCAGCGGATGTCATCGTCGGTGGGATCCGGATCCCTGGCCAGGAGCTCGGTGGCGGCGAAGATCATCCCCGGGAGGCAGTAGCCGCACTGGAAGGCCTGCTCGCTCCAGAAGGCCTCCTGGACGAAGCTCAGCTCGCCGTCCTCGGCCAGTCCCTGGGTGGTGACGACCTGACTGCCCTCGGCGGAGACCGCCAGCCTCATGCAGGTCTTGGTGATGAGGCCGTCGACCCGGCTCGTGCAGGCTCCGCAGTCGCCGGTGGCACAGCCCACCTTCGGGGCGGTGACTCCGAACCCGTCGCGGAGGGCCTCCACCAGCAGCGAACGGGAGTCGACGGCGGCCGAGCGGTCCTGCCCGTCCACGGTCAGGTTCAGTCGGATCGTGGTTCCCTCGACGGGTTCCGTGCCGGTCATGAGTCCTCCTGTTGCATGGCCATCTCCATCGCGCGGCGGGCGACGGGGTGCGTGACAGCGAGCCGGTAGGAGCCGGGCGCCAGCTCGTCCTCCCACGGCGAGTGGACCGACGCAGCGACCAGGCGAGCCGCCTCATCGACCCGGCCGGGCTCGAGCGGGCCTCCGACGAGCACGGAGCGGACGTCGACGTGCACCGGCGTGCCGCTGACGCCGCCGAGCACGAGCCGGGCATCGGTCACCGACCCCGAGCCGTGCTGGTCGACGACGAAGGCGGCCGTGGCGATGGGCCAGCTGCTGGCCGAACGCTTCAGCTTGTAGTAGCCCCAGCGCGCGGCACCTTGGACCGGGATCTCCAGCCGAGTCAGGATCTCGTCCGGGCGCACGCACGAGCGTGAGGCGGCCTCGAACATCGCCTCCCCCGACACGCGGCGCTCGCCCTGCGAGCCGGCCATCACGAGCGTCGCGCCCAGGGCGGCGACGACAGCAGGGGCATCCGACTGCGGCCGCGCGGCCACCACCGACCCGCCGATGGTGCCCTGCGACTGGACCTGCGCTCCGCCGGTGATGCCCCGCGCCATGGCGGCGAGCATCGGTAGGTGGCCGAGCACGATCGCGGAGGACATGAGCGCGGTGTAGGTGGTGGTCGCACCGACGTGTACGACGTCGTCCACCAGCTCGATCCGGTCCAGGCCGGCGCGCCGCAGGTCGACGAGCAGGTCGGGAGCGGACTCACCGCGGTTGCACTCGGGCACGACCCAGGTGCCTCCACCGAGCACGCGGGTCCGGGCGGGCGCGGCCGAGACGAGCTCGACAGCCTCCGCCGCGGACTCCGGCGACCGGTACGTGAACGGATGCCCGATCATCGGCCGACACCTCGGATCGCTTCCAGGACGCGGTGCGGAACGGCCGGGAGCTCCTCGACCTTCGCCCCCAACGGACTGAGGGCGTCGTTGACCGCGTTCAACAGGGACGCCATGGTGCAGGCAACTCCGCCCTCCCCGGCGCCCTTGGTCCCGAGGGGGGTGAAGGGGCTCGGGGTCACTTGGTGCTGGATCTCGAAGGCCGGGACGTCGTTGGCCCGCGGCAGGAGGTAGGTCTTGAAGCCGGAGCTGGCCTGGGACCCGTCCCCGGCATGCAGCACCTCCTCGGTGAGCGCGGCGCCGATCCCTTGCACCACCCCGCCGGTGAACTGGCCGGTCACGAATCGCGGGTTGATCATCACCCCGCAGTCGTGAACCATGACGTGGCGCTTGAGGTCGACGATCCCGGTCTCGATGTCCACCTCGACGACGGACAGGTAGATGCCGTTGGAGAAGGTCGAGAAGGGCATGATCCGGCCCTCCTCGTCCGCGTGGTGCCGGATGTTGCCCATCTTGAACGTACGGGTCGCCTCGAGCGTGGGCTCCACGTCCGGCGCGACGATGTAGCCCACGGTGTAGAGAGCATGGGCCACGGCGGCAACGGGCAGCGCCCGCTCGGGCTCCCCTACGACTGACGCGAGGCCGTCGTGGAGGACGATCCGGTCGGGGCTCTCGCAGCCCAGCATCCCCGCGGCGACACCCCGCAGCTTGGCGGCGACGTCCTCGGCCGCCAGCGCCGCCGAGCCGCCCCCGGTGAGGATGCCGCGGCTGCTCACGTTGCCGAAGCCGAACGGGCAGAGGTCGGTGTCACCCTGGACGATCGAGACCGCGTCCATCGGGACGCCCAGCCGGTCCGCGACGATCTGGATGATGGCGGTGTCGTTGCCGTTGCCCGGGCTCGTCACGCCGGTGAGGACGGTGACGTCGCCGGACGGGTCCATCCGCACGGTCGAGATGTCCGAGGCGCCGATCAGCGCGCCGGGGATGTCGGCACCCTCGGGCAGGACCTCGAACCCGATGCCGATGCCGATGTACCTGCCCTCCTGGCGGGCGAGCTCCTGCTCGCGCCGCACGTTCTCGTAGTCGAGAACGGTGAGCGCCTTGTCCAGGAGGCCCTCGTAGTCGCCGCTGTCCAGCTCGAGGCCGGTCGCGGTGACGAAGGGGAACTGGTCGGCCTTGACCCAGTTGCGCCGGCGTACCTCGAGCGGGTCCAGGCCGGTCTCTCGAGCAACGGCGTCCATGACGGTCTCCATGAGCAGGGCGCCGGCCTCCTTGCCGAACGGCCGCAAGGGGCTCCACGGCCCCTTGTTCGTCACGACGACGCGCCAGTCACAGCGGAAGTGGGCGACGTCGTATCCGCTCGGCATGGCCAGCGAGCCGGCGAACGCCATGCCGAACGCGCCGGTGGCGGAGGCCGCGCCGTGGTTCGCGAGCAGGTCGCAGCTCACCGCGGTGACGCGCCCGTCGGCGTCGAACGACGCGGTGTAGTGGATCCGGCTGTCCCGGGCGCCGTAGCGCAGGGTGCTGGCGCGGTCCTCGACCCACTTCACCGGGCGCCCGAGGAGGCGGCTGAGGACACACACGAGGTACTCCTCGGGGTGCCCGAAGTTCTTGAACCCGAAGGATCCGCCGACCGGCGGCGCGACGACATGCACGTCACGCTCGCGGAGCCCGAGGAACTGCGCGATCGAGTGCCGCAGCGGGTGGGGAGCCTGCGTGGTGCCGTACCACGTCAGCCGCCGCGACCGCGTGCTCCAGTCGGCCACGTAGACCCGAGGCTCCATGGGTGCGGGCGCTCCGCGCCCGGTCCGCAGCGTGCCGCGGACGACACCTGCGGACCGCGTGTCCAGGTCCTCGACGTCCCCGTGGCCGGCGGTGCCGGCCAGCATGACGTTCGATCCCCAGCTCTCGTACAGCAGCGGCGCGTCGTCGGCCAGCGCGTCCTCGGCCTCGAGCACGTGCGGCAGTGGTTCGTACGAGACCTTCACCAGGGCGGCCGCTTCCAGCGCGTCCTGCATGGTCTCGGCGACGACCGCGGCCAGCGGCTGCCCGACGTAGACGACCTTGTCGTTCGGCAGGACCCGGAGCTCGAGCGCCTGCCCGCCCGTGGGCGCGGGATCCATGGCGTTGGGAATGGGCCCCACGTGCTCGGCGAGATCGCGGCCGGTCGCGACCATGAGCACCCCGGGGCGGGCGAGAGCCACGTCGGTGTCGACGCTGATCCGGGCGTGCGGTACCTCGCTGCGCACGAGGACCACGTGCGTGGTTCCCGGCAGCGTCAGGTCGTCGGTGTACGCGATGCGTCCGGCGACGTAGTCATCGCCGTCGTGCCGCCGCAGCGACTGACCCGTGAACGCCCGCGCCTCGCTGCGGGGATCCGCCTGAACTGTCACCGAGGTTTCGCCTATCTTCCACCCTGCAGAACGTCGATTCTGGACAGAGAGTAACGGGCGTCACGTCACCAGTGTCAAGAATCAACATTCTCCATAGCGGAAATTTCTAGCGCCCGAGCTGCTGAGCGTCCGCCACGGCGGCGGAGAGCAGCCGAGCGAGCTCCGCCTCCTTCTCGGGCGTGTATCGCTGCACGGGACACGAGAGCGACAGGGCGCACAGACTGGAGCCGTCCGGTCCTCGGACCACCCGGGCGATGGCCCAGATGTCCGGCTCGTTCTCACGGTCGGCGACCGCATATCCCTGTTCCCTGATCTTGGCCAGCTCCGCCAGGAGCTGGGTGCGCGAGCCGATCGACAGCTCCGTGACGCCCGAGAGCTCCTCGCGGGGATAGCGGCGCATGATCTCCTCGGTCGATAGCTCGGCGAGGAGCGCCTTTCCGCCCGAGGTGCAGTGCGCCGGTCGCACGAGGCCCACGCGGGACGTGGTACGGACGGGCCGATCGCACTCGACCGCGTCCAGGAAGATCGAGTCGCTCCCCTCCAGCGCCAGGAGGCTGCAGGTCTCGTCGGCCTGCTCCACGAGGGAACGGAGGATGGGGCTGAGCTGGGCGCGTAGGTCGTGCCGCACCACCGAGAGACCGAGCGTCACGAGGGTCGGTCCGGGCGAGTACGTCTTCGCCTGGGGGTTCTTCTGCACCAGGCCGTAGTGCTCGAACATCGCCAGCAGTCGGTGGGCCGTCGACGGGCCGATGCCCAGCTCCTCGCTCGCCTCCGAGACCCGGATCGACGGCCGATCGCGCAGGAGCAGCAGCAGTCTCAGGGCGTTGTCCACCGACCCGATCGGATGCTTCGGCTCGGACGCGACCTTCGGATCTCTCACCGCCGCCCCAGTCCGCTACAGCGATTCCTGTCCCCGGCGGCAAGAGATTCGCAAAGCTCGATCACGATCGAACACTATCTTTGGTTGCCGCCGTCGTGCTGGTGCTCCCCGGCGACACGGCCCACGGTGTCGTGACCCGCGGCCCCTCCCGGGGAGATGACGGCGACGCTCGGCTCGAGCTGCTCAGACGGGCCGGGACTCCCGCTCGCCGACCAGGTTGAGCGCGATGTCGATGATCATGTCCTCCTGGCCGCCCACGAGCCGGCGGCGGCCGCACTCCATGAGGATGTCGCGGACGTCGACGTGGTAGCGGTCGGCCGCGGTCTCCGCGTGGCGGAGAAAGGACGAGTAGACGCCGGCGTAGCCGAGCGTGAGGGTCTCGCGGTCGACACGAACGGGCCGGTCCTGCAGGGGGCGGACGATGTCGTCGGCGGCGTCCTGCAGCCTGAAGAGGTCGCAACCGTGCTTGAAGTCGGACAGGTCCGCGACGGCGATGAACGCCTCGATCGGGCAGTTCCCGGCACCGGCGCCGTGACCGGCCAGCGAGGCGTCGACCCGGAACACGCCGTTCTCGACCGCAACCACTGAGTTCGCGACCGACAGGGACAGGTTCTCGTGCGCGTGGATGCCGATCTCGGTCCGTGGGTCGAGCACGTCGCGGTAGGCACGCACCCGGTCGCGCACGCCGTTCATGGTCAGCCGGCCGCCGCTGTCGGTGACGTACACGCAGTGGGCACCGTAGGACTCCATCAGCTTCGCCTGCTTGGCGAGCTCCTCCGGCGGGGCCATGTGCGACAGCATGAGGAAGCCGGACACGTCCATCCCGATCTCACGGGCGGTCTGGATGTGCTGGGCGGAGACGTCGGCCTCGGTGCAGTGCGTGGCGACCCGGACCGAGCGCACGCCCAGGTCCCAGGCGCGCTTCAGCTCATGGATGGTGCCGACCCCGGGAAGCAGCAGCGTGGCGAGGCGGGCATGGCGGAGGACCGACGCGGCCGCCTCGATCCACTCCCAGTCGGTGTTCGAGCCGGGGCCGTAGTTGAGCGATCCGCCGGCGAGCCCGTCGCCGTGGGCGACCTCGATGGCGTCGACGCCGGCCTCGTCGAGCGCCGTGACGATGCGCCTGACGTCGTCGGGCCTGATCCGGTGTCGAACGGCGTGCATGCCGTCGCGCAGGGTGACGTCCTGGACGAAGATCGGAGTGCTCACTTGACGGCCTCCTCGGCCAGACGCGGGTTGCCGTTCGCGGCCATCTGTTCGGCCATCTGGACAGCGGCCGACGTCATGATGTCGAGGTTGCCGGCGTAGGCCGGGAGGTACATGCCCGCCCCCTCCACCTCGAGGAAGACCGACACCTGGTGGGTGGGGCGGACTGTCTCGCCGGCGGCGAGCAGCGTCTCGACCGGCTGGTCGGCGGGGATCTCGGCGATCTGGACGTCCTGGACCATCTGGTAGCCGGGGACGTAGGCAGACACCTCGGCGACCATCTTCTGGATCGAGTCGGTGATCTGGGCCTTGACCGTATCGGCGTCGGGGCCGTCCGGCAGCGAGACGAGCGCGAAGACGGTGTCGCGCATCATCAGCGGCGGCTCGGCCGGGTTGAGGATGATGATCGCCTTGCCGCGCTGTGCCCGGCCGACCTGGACGATCGCGGCCGAGGTGGTCTCGGTGAACTCGTCGATGTTCGCCCGGGTGCCCGGGCCCGCGGACCTGGAGGCGATGGAGGCGACGATCTCGCCGTACGCCATCGGGACGACCCGGCTGATCGCAGCGACGACCGGGATGGTCGCCTGCCCGCCGCAGGTCACCATGTTCACGTTGGGAGCGTCGATGTGCTCCTCGAGGTTCACCGCGGGGATGACGTAGGGGCCGATCGCGGCGGGGGTCAGGTCGACCATCCGGATGCCGAGCGGGCGCAGCTTCTCGTCGTTGTACTTGTGCGCGCCGGCGGAGGTGGCGTCGAAGACGATGCCGATCTCGTCGATCTGCGGCGACTCCAGCAGGCCGTCGACGCCCTCGGCGGTCGTCTCGAAGCCGAACGTGGCCGCCCTGGCCAGGCCGTCGGAGGCGGGGTCGATGCCGACCATGACGCCCATCTCGAGGTGCTGCGCGGTGCGCATGATCTTGATCATCAGGTCGGTGCCGATGTTGCCCGAGCCGATGATCGCGACCTTGGTCCTTGTCATCTGTGGAGCCCTTCGTCGGGGTGGGATCCGGGAACCGGATCCGCGGTCAGCCGGGTTGGTCACGCGGAGAACGAGGCCGAGACGCTGCCCAGCCCGGAGATCGTCACGGTGACGTCGGCGCCCGGGTGGACGACCCGCATCGGGCCGAGCGCGCCCGAGAGCACGACCTGCCCAGCGCGAAGCGGCTCGCCCAGCTCGCGTGCTGTGCGCGCCAGCCAGACGACGGCGTTGAGCGGGTCGCCGAGGCAGGCGGCACCGTTGCCGGTCGAGACCACCTCGCCGTCGACCGTCATCGACATGGTCACCTCGGCGGGCTCGACCTCGTCGAGTGTGCGACGCTCGGCGCCCAGGACGTAGACACCTGCGGAGGCGTTGTCGGCGACGGTGTCACCGAAGCTGATGTCCCAGTCGGCCACGCGGCTCCCGCACACCTCGATGGCGGCGACGGCATGGTCGATCGCGCCACGGACCTGCTCGTGGTCGAGCTCGCCCACGGCCAGGTCCTCTTTCAGGACGAAGGCGACCTCGGCCTCGACCTTGGGCTGGAGCACCGCGTCGACGGGGATCGTGTCGCCGTCGGCGTAGGCCATGTCATCGAACAGCACGCCGAAGTCGGGCTGGTCCACGCCGATCTGGGCCTGAACGGCCGGCGAGGTGAGCCCGATCTTGCGGCCGACGACCGTGGCGCCCGCGTCGAGCCGTGCCCGGACGTTGAGCTGCTGTACGGCATACGCCGCCGCGACGTCGTCACGGCCGATCAGCTCGCGCACGGGCGGGACCGGCCTACGCCCGGCGGCCGCCTCGCGCAACCGGGCCGCGGCTTCGGTGACCGCGGCCTCGTCCACCTGCGTGGGAGTCTCTGTCATGGGGCCAGCCTCACCGGCCCGTCGGCACCGGACCACCGCCGCGTTCCATTCAATGGAACGTGTCGAGGTACCGTCGCGCCGTGACCGGCGACCTCGACACTGTGCTCGGCAAGGCCGTCGCGATCCTGCGCTCCTTCACGGCCGACGACACCGTCCTCTCGCTCGCCGAGCTGGTGCGCCGCACCGGACTGCCGAAAGGCACCTTGCACCGGGTGGCCGGCGATCTGGTCGCGCATCGCCTGCTCGACAGGAGTACCGGCGGCTACCGGCTCTCGGGCGGGCTCTTCGAGCTCGGCATGCTGGCCGCCGCCGAGCGCACGCTGCTCGAGCTGGCGATGCCGTTCCTGCAGGACCTCTACGAGCGCACCCACGAGACCGTCCACCTCGGGGTGCTCGACGACGGCGCCGTCGTCTACATCGCCAAGATCGGCGGCCACCGACAGGCGCGCGCCCCGTCGCGACCGGGGGGCCGGATGCCGCTGCACTGCACCGCCATCGGCAAGGCACTCCTCGCCTACGCCGACCCGGACCTGCAGCGACGGGTGCTGGCAGGGCCGCTGGAGCGTCGGACGCCCTACACCGTCGTGGCGCCGGGCCTGCTGCGCAGCCAGCTCGACGGCGTGCTCGAGAACGGCGTCGCGTTCGAGCGGGAGGAGTCGACGCTCGGGCTGCTCTGCGTCTCGTCGCCGGCGCTCGGGGTCGACGGCCAGACCGCCGTGGCCGCGATCAGCGTGACTGGCCCGGTCGGGAGGTTCCGTCCGGAGGCGCACACGAGCGCCGTGCGCACCGCCGCTCAGGCGCTGGGCAGTGTGGTCGCGCGGCGCCTCCGCTGACTGTGCAGCACGATGTCGACGTCGTGGGTGGGTCGCACGATGCCGAGACTCTCGTGAACGGTGGGTAGCCGACCATCTTCACCACATGCACGAGACCCCCACACGTGGTGGGGGTCCGGCGCCTGGTGGAAGTTCCATCCAGTGGCAGGTGAAGGATTCGAACCTTCGAAGGCAAAGCCGACGGATTTACAGTCCGCTCCCATTGGCCGCTCGGGCAACCTGCCGGGTGTCGCACGCGGTTTGGCCCCGCGGCAACAAGGCGAAAGAATAGCGCAGCCCGCGTGGCACGCGAAAACCAGACCGGAGGAGTGCAGATGGCCGACTCGTCGTTCGACATCGTCAGCAAGATCGACCGCCAGGAGGTCGACAACGCGCTCGGCCAGACCGCCCGGGAGATCGCCACCCGGTTCGACTTCAAGGGCACGGGCGCGTCGATCGAGTGGCAGGGCGAGCACGCGATCGAGATCTCCGCGTCCGCCGACGACCGGGCGACCGCCGTCCTCGACGTCTTCAAGACCAAGCTCGTCAAGCGCGACGTGAGCCTCAAGGTGCTCGACGCCTCCGAGCCGCGCCAGTCCGGCCAGCAGAGCAAGATCTCGATCGCGCTCAAGGAGGGCATCTCGTCGGAGGACGCGAAGAAGATCTCCAAGCTGATCCGCGACGAGGGCCCCAAGGGCGTCAAGGCGCAGATCCAGGGTGACGAGCTCCGCGTGTCCTCCAAGAAGCGCGACGACCTGCAGGCCGTGATCGCGCTGGTCAAGCAGCAGGACTACGACTTCGCGGTGCAGTTCACCAACTACCGCTGAGGGCGCGACCGCTTCGCCGGGACGTCATACGGACAGTGTGTCCCCCTCCACTGTCCGTATGACGTCCTGCGACCGCACCCCGGCGACGTCCGGGGCGATCGCCCTCAGCCGGCGGCGGCCGACATGGCCGACACTGCCATCGCGCCGGTCGCCGGGGTGACCCAGACGCGGGCGCCCTCCTCGAGCTCCAGCTGGCGGGCGTGCGTCCGGGTGAGGACGACGTTCACGACCTCACCGTCGTCGGTGAGGACGGTGACGCGCACCTCGAACCCGACCCGCAGCAGCCGCGAGACCGTGCCCTCGGCCGCACCCGCGAGCTGCGGGGTGCGCGAGACGTGCACGTCGTGCGGGCGCAGCGTGATCCCGTTGAGGGTCGTCGTCTCCCCGAGGAAGCCCATGACGAAGGCGTTCGCCGGCTCGTCGTACAGCTGGTCCGGCGTGCCGACCTGCTCGACCCGGCCCTCGTTGATGACCACGATCTCGTCGGCGACCTCCATGGCCTCCTCCTGGTCGTGGGTGACGAAGACCGTGGTCACGTGCACCTCGTCGTGCAGCCGGCGCAGCCACTCGCGCAGCTCCTTGCGGACCTTGGCGTCGAGCGCGCCGAACGGCTCGTCGAGCAGCAGCACGTTCGGCTCCACGGCGAGCGCCCGGGCCAGTGCCATCCGCTGGCGCTGGCCGCCCGACAGCTGCGAGGGCAGCCGGTGCGCGAACTGCGAGAGGTGGACCAGCCGGAGCAGCTCGTCGACCTTGGCCGCGATCTCGTCCTTGGGCCGCTTGCGGATCTCCAGGCCGAACGCGACGTTCTTGGCGACGGTCATGTGCTTGAAGACCGCGTAGTGCTGGAACACGAACCCGACGTTGCGCTTCTGCGGCGGCAGGTGGGTGGCCTCGGTCCCCTCGATGGTGACCGACCCGCTGTCGGCGGAGTCCAGCCCCGCGATGATGCGCAGCAGCGTCGACTTGCCGCCGCCCGACGGGCCCAGCAGCGCCGTGAGCTGCCCGGTGGGCAGCGAGACGTTGACGTCGTCCAGGGCGACGAAGTCACCGAACCGCTTGCTGACTCCCCTGACCTCGATGCTCACTTTTCCTTGCTCTCCTTCGGGCGGAGCAGCGCGACGACGACCAGGCACAGCACGGCCGCGAAGACCAGCATGAACGCCACCGAGTACGCCGTCTGCTGCTCGAAGTTCTGGTACTTCTGCTGAACGAGCACCGTGGCCACCTGCGTCTCGCCACCGACGTTGCCGGCGACGACCTTGATGGCCCCGAACTCTCCGAGGGCGCGGGCGAGGCTGAGCACCACGCCGTACACGACCGCCCACTTGATGCCGGGCAGGGTGATCCGCCAGAAGGTCTGGCGCGCGTTCGCCCCGAGGCTGCGCGCCGCCTGCTCCTGGTCGTCCCCGAGCTCCTCGAGCACGGGCACGATCTCGCGGATCACGAGGGGCAGGATCACGAAGCAGGTCGCCAGGACCATGCCCGGCCGCGCGAACACGACCTGGAGGCCGTGGTCCTCGAGCCACGGCCCGAACCAGCCGAACCGGCCGTTGTAGACGAGCACCAGCGCGAGGCCGACGACGACCGGCGAGACGGACAGCGGCAGGTCGATCAGGACCGACAGCGCCCGCTTCCCCGGGAAGCTGTGCCGGACCAGCAGCAGCGACATGCCGATGCCGAACACCGTGTTGATCAGCACCGAGATCACGGCGACCTCGGCGGTGAGCTTCAGCGCGTGCACGACGTCGGGGTCGGCCAGCGCCTCCTGGATGCCGGTCAGGCCGTCGGCGAACGTGTGCCTCACGACGTACGCCGTCGGCCAGGCGACCAGCATCAGCAGGTAGCCGACGACCACGAGTCGCAGCGCCCACTTCACGACCGGTGAGCCGGTGCCCACGGCGGTGCTGCTGGTGCTAGCCACGGCGGGCCACCCGCCTCTGGATCACGTCGAGCGCGACGATCGCCAGCAGCGCGACGGCCAGCATGATCGTCGCCACGGCCGCGGCCGCCTCGGTGTTGCCGCCCTCGAGGAACGAGAAGAGCCGGACCGAGACGACCTCGGTCTTGCGCGGCAGGTTGCCGGAGATCAGCACGAGGGCGCCGTACTCGCTGATGCCGCGGGCGAAGGCCAGCGCCGCGCCGGCGAAGATCGCCGGCACCAGCGCGGGCAGGACGACCCGCCGGAACGTCGTGAACCGGCTCGCGCCCAGCGACGCGGCGGCGTCCTCGACGTCGGTGTCGAGCTCCTCGAGGACCGGTTGCACGGTGCGCACCACGAACGGCAGCGTCACGAACGCCATCGCGAGCAGGACCGACCAGCGGGTCCCGTTCACCGTGACGCCGATCGGGCTCTGCGGCCCGTAGAGCGACAGCAGCACCAGGCCGGCGACGATCGTCGGCATCGCGAACGGGATGTCGATGACCAGGTCGAGGACGGCCTTCCCGGGGAACCGGTCGCGGACCAGGACCCAGGCGATGACCGTGCCCATCACCATGTTGAGCGCGGTGATGATCAGCGCCGAGACGATCGTGAGCTGCAGGGCGGCCCGGGTGTTCGGGCTGGTGAGCACGGCCTCGTACGTCGACCAGCCGCCGCCGCTCGCCTTGACGATGATCGCGGACAGGGGGATCAGGACCAGCAGGCTGAACCAGACCATGGCCACGCCCAGGCCGAGCCCGGACGCGGGTGTCAGTGCGCCGGCCGAAGCCGACCGGCGCGTGCGCGCCGGCCGGCTCTCGACCGCAAGCGATGCGGTGGCCATGGATTACTGGCCCGCGTCGGCCTGGACCTGGGTCAGGATGCCCATCGGCTCCCCGTCGGTGCCGTCACCGAAGAACTTCCCGTTCGCCTCGTCCCAGCCACCGAAGTCGTCGTCGATGGTGAGGAGCGTCTGCGGCTCCGGGAACGCGTTGGCGGGGTCGTTGGCGCCCTCGACGGTCACGTCGCCCACGTCGACCAGCGGGCGGTAGCCGGTCTCGGCGTACAGCTTCTGGCCCTCCTCGGACTTCTGGAAGTCGAGGAAGTCCTGGGCGGGCTTCGAGGCGTCCGTGGAGAGCGCGCACGGGTTGTCGATGCGCAGCGTGGTGTCCGGGACGATGTAGTCGAAGTCCTGGCCGCTCTGGCGCGCGAGGATCGCCTCGTTCTCGTAGGAGAGCAGGACGTCGCCGGTGCCGCCGGTGAACGCCGTGGTGGCGTCCCGGCCGCTGTCGGGGAGCGCGGCGACGTTGCCGAAGAACTTCGTCATGTAGTCCTTCGCGGCCGCCTCGTCGCCGCCGTCGGCGATGACCGAGCCGTACGCCGCCAGCAGGTTCCACTTGGCGGACCCCGAGGAGGCGGGGTTCGGGGTCACGATGCCGATGCCCGGCTCGACCAGGTCGGACCAGGTCGAGATGCCCTTCGGGTTGCCCTTCTGGACGACGAAGACGACCACGGACTGCGTGCAGATGCCGTTGGTGTCGTTGTCCTTCCAGTCCTTGGGCACGATGCCGGCGTCGACCAGCCGGGTGACGTCGGGCTCGAGCGAGAGGTGGACCTCGTCGGCGTCGAGACCGGCCGCGACCGCGCGGCTCTGGTCGCCCGAGGCGCCGTAGGTCCCCTTGATGTCGACGTCCTTGCCGGCGTCGGTGTCGTTGAAGGCCAAGATCTCGTTCTTGTTGGCCTGTTCGAGCACCGAGTAGCCGACGACGTTGACGGTGTCACCACTGTTCGCGGACGAGTCGCCGGAGCATCCCGTCAAGGCCAGCACCCCAGCGACCGACACAGCCGCCGCAACCTTGAGCGTCCTGTTCATCGTGCCTCTTCCTGTTCGCGCGCCGCCCCGGTCGGGGGACGCCTATCTACGTAATGCTTAGCAGACTACTCGACTTTAGTAAGTCAATGGCTAATCAACACAGCAAAATCGGGTCGTGTCTCGCGTCACACATCCGGAGGGAGAGACGGCTTCGGCGCCCCGGCACGCCGGACTATCGTGGAGAACCGCGCCGGTGGTCCGGTCCGGCAAACTGGAACGTGTTCCAGTGCTGGCCGTCCCGCACCTACGATTCCGGTGCGCACTACACGGACGAGGGAGTGGGCGTGTCCAAGCAGGTCAAGCAGCTCGACCGGGTGATCATCCGGTTCGCGGGCGACTCCGGTGACGGCATGCAGCTCACCGGCGACCGGTTCACGCAGGAGTCGGCGGTCTTCGGCAACGACCTGGTGACCCTGCCGAACTTCCCCGCGGAGATCCGGGCGCCCCAGGGCACGCTGCCCGGTGTCTCATCGTTCCAGGTGCACTTCGCCGACCACGACATCCTCACCGCGGGCGACGCCCCCGACGTGCTGGTCGCGATGAACCCGGCCGCGCTGAAGGCGAACCTGCCGGACCTGCCGCGCGGCGCCACGATCATCGTCGACACCCACGACTTCACCCCGCGCAACCTCGCCAAGGCCGGGTACGACGCCAACCCGCTGGACTCGCTGGGCGACGCGAACGACGCGCTGGGCGAGTTCAACGTGCAGCCGGTGGACCTGACCGGGATGACCGTGGAGGCGGTCAAGGAGTTCGGGCTGTCGCGCAAGGACGCGGCGCGGGCCAAGAACATGTTCGCCCTCGGGCTGCTCTCGTGGATGTACGGCCGGCCGACCGAGCCGACGATCGCCTTCCTGGAGAAGCGGTTCGCGAAGATCCCGGACATCCGCGACGCCAACATCGCCGCGTTCAAGGCCGGCTGGAACTTCGGCGAGACCACCGAGACCTTCGTGGTCCAGTACGAGATCAAGCCGGCGCCGATGGCCCCCGGCACCTACCGCAACATCACCGGCAACCTCGCGCTCGCCTACGGCCTGGTCGCCGGGGGCGTGCAGTCCGGGCTCCCCGTGTTCCTCGGCTCCTACCCGATCACCCCCGCGTCGGACATCCTCCACGAGCTGAGCAAGCACAAGGCGTTCGGCGTGACGACGTTCCAGGCCGAGGACGAGATCGCGGGCATCGGCTCCGCGATCGGCGCCTCCTTCGGCGGCGCCCTCGGCGTCACCACGACGTCCGGCCCGGGCATCGCGCTGAAGTCCGAGGCCATCGGGCTGGCGGTGATGACCGAGCTGCCGCTGATCGTCGTCGACGTCCAGCGCGGCGGCCCGTCCACCGGCCTGCCGACCAAGACCGAGCAGGCCGACCTGCTGCAGGCGATGTTCGGCCGCAACGGCGAGGCGCCGGTCCCGATCGTCGCCCCGCAGTCGCCGGGCGACTGCTTCGACGCCGCGCTCGAGGCCGCGCGCATCGCGATCACGTACCGGACCCCGGTGATGCTGCTGTCCGACGGCTACCTGGCCAACGGCTCCGAGCCGTGGCGGATCCCGGAGATCGCCGACCTGCCCACCATCGACCCCGCCTTCGCGCAGCCGCTGGCCGAGGGCCCCGATGGAAAGACCCCAGCGTTCGAGCCGTACGCGCGCGACCCCGAGACACTCGCCCGCCCGTGGGCGCCACCCGGCGTCGCCGGCCTGGAGCACCGGATCGGCGGCCTTGAGAAGGCCGACATCACCGGCAACATCTCCTACGACCCCGCCAACCACGACCTGATGGTGCGCACCCGCCAGGCGAAGGTGGACCGGATCGCCGAGTCGCTGCCCCCGCTGAACGTCGACGACCCGTCCGGCCAGGCCAAGGTCGTCGTGCTCGGCTGGGGCTCGACGTACGGCCCGATCGGCGCCGGCGTGCGCCGGGTCCGCAAGGCCGGCTACCACGTCGCGCAGGTCCACCTGCGCCACCTCAACCCGTTCCCCCGCGACCTCGGCGAGATCCTGCAGCGCTACGACAAGGTGCTGGTCCCGGAGATGAACCTCGGCCAGCTCTCCCTGCTGATCCGCGCCAAGTACCTGGTCGACGCCGTCGGCTACAACCAGGTCCGGGGCCTTCCCCTCAAGGCGGCCGAGCTGGCCGAGGCCATCGGCGGCCTGGTCGCCGACGCCGAGGGGATCTCCCCGCACCAGGTCAACGTCGACCTGACCACCACCCCGATCGCCGAGGAGGCGAACACGTGACCGCCACCGAGCTGCCGTTCCCGGGCCTCCACTCCGGAGTCGAGCTCGTCCCGACCACCGACCAGACGCAGACCGGCAAGGACTTCACCAGCGACCAGGAGGTCCGCTGGTGCCCCGGCTGCGGTGACTACGCGGTGCTCAAGGCCGTGCAGGGCTTCCTGCCCGATCTCGGCCTGCGCCGGGAGAACATCGTGTTCGTCTCGGGCATCGGGTGCTCCTCGCGGTTCCCGTACTACCTCGACACCTACGGGATGCACTCCATCCACGGCCGGGCCCCGTCGATCGCCACCGGGCTCGCGACCGCGCGCGAGGACCTGTCGGTGTGGGTCGTCACCGGCGACGGCGACGCGCTCTCGATCGGCGGCAACCACCTGATCCACGCGCTGCGCCGCAACGTGAACATGACGATCCTGCTGTTCAACAACCGGATCTACGGGCTCACCAAGGGTCAGTACTCCCCCACGTCGGAGGCGGGTAAGGTCACCAAGTCGACGCCGATGGGCTCGGTCGACCACCCCTTCAACCCGGTGTCGCTGGCGCTGGGCGCCGAGGGCTCGTTCGTCGCGCGGACCATCGACTCCGACCGCAAGCACCTCACCTCGGTGCTGTCCGCCGCCGCGGCGCACCGGGGCACCTCGCTGGTCGAGATCTACCAGAACTGCCCGATCTTCAACGACGGCGCGTTCGACGCGATCAAGAACAACGACACCAAGGCCGACGCGATCATCCCGCTGGTGCACGGCGAGCCGATCCGCTTCGGTGCCGGCGGGGCCAAGGGCGTCGTCCGCGACCGGGACACCGGGGGCGTGAAGGTGGTCGAGGTGGCCGATGTCGGTGAGGACGCGATCCTCGTCCACGACGCCCACAACCCCGACCCGACCACGGCGTTCGCGCTCTCGCGGCTCACCGCCGCCGACTACCTGCACCAGGCGCCGATCGGCATCTTCCGGCAGGTCGAGCGGCCGACGTACGACGACCAGGCGCGGGGCCAGGTCGTCACCGCCCAGACGGCCGCGCCCGGTGACCGCTCCGACCGCCTCGCGGCGCTCATCGGCGGCGGGGACACCTGGACCGTGGCCTGATCGCGGGTCAGTAGCGGCGGGTGTACGTCTTCCAGACGTGCGTCCACGACGTGGCGTAGTCGCCCGACGCCTTCACGTACCCACGCCAGTACCAGTTGCCGTGCTTGGGAGCGTAGACCCGGACGCTCCACCTCTCCTGGGGCCCGTGCGTGCGCACCCGCTTGAAGCTGTGCCACCTGCAGCGCTGCTTGGCGCAGTCCTTCTTCTGGACGTAGACCGGCCCGTGGCCGGGCTCGACGCGACCCTGGAAGAAGAGCTTCCCGTGCTTCTTGACGATGGCGTCGTGCAGGTGCCGCGTCGGCTTGTCGCCGGCGGTCTGGGCGTGGGCCGTCGCCGGTCCGAGCAGGCTCGCGAGCAGCAGGGCGAGGGCGGCGATCAGGGTGGACATGGTACGGCGCATCCGCCGGTCTCCCTCCGAGAACGCGGGCGTCGGAGCGACCCCGTTGCGCCGGACCATCCCCCGGCGACGGCTGGGTGAAACCCCCTCCTAGAATGTCGAGGTGCCAGATGCTCGCCGGGGGTTCCTGCTGGGCGTCGCGGCGTACGCGATGTGGGGCGCGTTCCCTCTCTACTGGCCGCTCCTCGAGCCGGCCGGCGCCTTCGAGATCCTCGCCCACCGGGTGCTCTGGTCGTGCCTCACGATGGGCGTGCTCATCGTCGCGCTCCGCCGTCGGGCGCAGCTCCGCGCGATCTGGCGCGACCGGCGGGTGCGGCTGCTCCTGACGCTGGCCGCCGTGGTCATCACGGTGAACTGGACGACCTACATCTGGGGCGTGAACAACGGCCACGTGGTCGAGACGTCGCTGGGCTACTTCATCAACCCGCTGGTGACGGTGCTGATGGGCGTGGTCATCCTGCACGAGCAGCTGCGCCCGCTGCAGTGGATGGCGCTCGGGCTCGCGTTCGGCGCGGTCGTCGTGCTGACCCTGGACTACGGTCACCTGCCGTGGGTCGCGCTCGTGCTCGCGTTCTCGTTCGGCAGCTACGGGCTGTGCAAGAAGACCGCGAACGTCGGCGCCACCGAGAGCCTGTCGTACGAGACGGTGGTGATCGCGCCGTTCGCTGCGGGCTACCTGCTCTGGCTCGGACAGGCCGGCGAGTCGAACTTCGCCAGCCACGGCGCCGGGCACGCGCTGCTGTTCGTGAGCACGGGCATCGTGACCGCCATCCCCCTGATCTGCTTCGGCGCGGCGGCGACGCGGGTCTCGATGGTCACCCTCGGCCTGCTCCAGTACCTCGCGCCGATCATCCAGTTCGGGCTCGGCGTCCTGTACTTCCACGAGGACATGCCGGCCGGCCGCTGGGTGGGCTTCGTGCTCGTCTGGATCGCGCTGGCGATCTTCACCGTCGAGGCGGTCAACCACCGGCGCCGCCAGCTGCGGCTCACGGTGGAGGCGACCACCGCGGCCTGAGGCTCAGGAGGTCGGCGCGAGCGCGGCCTCGCCGCGCGACGCCGCCGCCAGGGCGAGCTCGGTGGCCGAGCCCGGGAGCGTCCAGACGCGGATCCGGCAGCCGTCGGCCTCGGCCGCGCAGCACGCCGCGGTGGTCGCGGCCGCGACCTCGTGCGGCAGGCTGGTGAGCCGGGTCAGGTCGAGCACCAGCCCGCGGCTCGGGTCGGCTGCCGCGCGGATCGCGTCGGAGACGCCTTCCGCATCCGTGGGCCAGCAGGTCCCGTCCAGGACGAGCCGTCGCTCCCGCGCGTTGAACGACACCGACACCATGACGACCTCCCGGAACCCGACGACGATGCCGCCGACGTACCCCCTGGGGGTGTGTCCTATGCCACTCGCCGTTGAATCGAGACTTTCGTCAGCCGAGTCGACCGTCAGGTGGAGCGGACGGCGACGATGTCGGCGAACGCCTCGAGGGCGTCGCGGACCGGGCCCGGCGGGACGACCGCGAGCTGGGCCTTGGCCTCCTGGGCGCGGGTGACGACGTACGCGCGGGCCTCGTCGAGGGCGGGGTGCTTGCGCAGCAGGTCGAGCACCTCGGCGTGCCGGTCGTCGTCGGTGAGGTCGCCGTCGAGCAGCTCGATCAGGCGGGCGTCGGCGGGGTCGTTCGCCGCGCGGGCCATCAGCACCGGGAGCGTGGGGACGCCCTCCCGCAGGTCGGTGCCGGGGGTCTTGCCCGACTCCCCCGAGTCGGACGCGATGTCGAGGATGTCGTCGGAGAGCTGGAACGCCGAGCCGACGATCTCGCCGTACGCCGTGAGTGCCTCCTCGACCTCCGGTGTCGCCCCGCCGAACCGGGCGCCGTACCGGGCGGAGGTCGCGATCAGCGAGCCGGTCTTGCCCGCCACGACCTCGAGGTAGTGCGCGAGCGGGTCCTCCCCCGGTCCCGGCGTGACGGTCTCGAGGATCTGTCCCTCGACCAGCCGGGTGAACGTCTCCGCCTGGATGCGGACCGCCTCGGGACCGAGGCGGGCGGTGAGCTCGGAGGACCGGGAGAACAGCCAGTCGCCGGTCAGGATCGCGACGTGGTTGCCCCAGCGGGAGTGGGCGGCGTCGGCGCCGCGGCGCAGCTCGGCCTCGTCCATGACGTCGTCGTGGTACAGCGACGCCAGGTGGGTCAGCTCGACGACGCATGCCGCCGTGACGACCTCGTCGGAGTCCGCGCGGTCACCGGTCTCGGCGGCGAGCAGCACCAGGAGGGGCCGGAACCGCTTGCCCCCGGCCGACATCAGGTGGCTGGCGGTCTCGGTCACGAAACCCGCCCTGCTCACCACGTGCCCGGCCAGCGCCTCCTCCACCACGGCGAGCCGTTCGCGCAGGCGCGAGGCCAACGCCTCGTCCGTGACGGGGAGGGCCAGAGCCGGTGTACTCGTGGTCACCTGACGAATTGTCCCGCATTCGCCGCGAGATCGAGCACCGGGCCGGGCACGATGCCCAGGACGAGGGTCGCGGCCACCCCGACGAGGATGGTGCCGGAGGTCAGCAGCGACGGCTTGGTGACCACCGCGACCTCGCCCTCTCCGGCGTCGCCGTCGACGAAGAACATCAGCACGATGACCCGCACGTAGAAGAACACCGCGATGATGCTGCACGCGATCGCGGCGATCACCACGGGCCACGCGCCGGCCGACAGCGCGACGGTGAAGACCGCCCACTTGCCGACGAAGCCCGCGGTCAGCGGGATGCCCGCCATCGACAGCAGGAAGAACGCGAACAGGCCGGCGACCAGCGGCGAGCGCCGGCCCAGCCCCTGCCAGCGCGCGAAGGTCGTGGCCTCGCCGCCGGAGTCGCGCACCAGCGTGACCACGGCGAACGCGCCGACGATTGCGAAGCCGTACGTCGCCAGGTAGAAGAGCACCGCCTGGAGCGACGTGACCTGGCCGTCGGAGAGCTCCGAGGCCTGCTGCACGCCGAGGATGCCGGTCAGCAGGAAGCCGGTGTGCGCGACCGAGGAGTAGGCCAGCATCCGCTTCATGTCGGTCTGCACGACCGCCAGCACCGCGCCGACGACCATCGTCAGGATCGCGATCACCCAGAGCATCGGCTGCCAGGACCACCGCTCGGAGCCGAACGCGACGTAGTAGAGCCGCAGCATCGCGCCGAACGCGGCGATCTTGGTGCCGGCCGCCATGAAGGCCGTGACCGCGGTCGGGGCGCCCTGGTAGACGTCCGGGGTCCAGGAGTGGAACGGCGCGGCGCCGATCTTGAACAGCAGGCCGACCGACACCATGCCGAGGCCGATCAGCAGCAGCGTGCCGTTCGCGGTGTCGTTGCGGACCGCCTCGTTGATCTCGGCGAAGCCCATCGACCCGGCGAAGCCGTAGGTCAGCGCGACGCCGTAGGCGAAGAACGCGGAGGAGAACGCACCGAGCAGGAAGTACTTGAGCGCCGCCTCCTGGCTCAGCAGCCGGCGCCGGCGGGACAGGCCGCACAGCAGGTACAGCGGCAGCGAGAGGACCTCGAGCGCGACGAACAACGTGATCAGGTCGTTCGCGGCGGGGAACAGCAGCATGCCGCCGACCGAGAACATCAGCAGCGGGTAGACCTCGGTGTGCTCCAGGCCCTGGGTCGACGCCTGGCGCTCGGCCTCGGTGCCGGGCAGCGCCGCCGCCTGGCCGGCGAACGCCGAGACGCCGCCCTCGAGCCGGCGCTCGGCGAACAGCAGCACGCCGCCGATCGCGAACAGCAGGATGATGCCCCACAGGAACACCGCCGGCCCGTCGACGACCAGGGAGCCCTCGACGTCGATGGAGCCCCGGGCGACGCCGCCGCCGAGCTCGTCGAGCCGGGACGCCACCCAGATGGTGCCGCCGAGGGCGACCAGCAGGCCCAGCGCGGCGAGGACGGCCTGGACCCGGAACCGCAGCCCGCGCGGCACGAACGCCTCGATCACCACGCCGACGCACGCGACGCCGAACACGACCAGCATCGGCCAGATCTGGCTGTACTCGATGGTGGGCTTCACGAAGTCCATCAGTGACCTTCCTCGTGGAAGTCGAGACCGGGTTCCGCGGGCACCATCGGCTCGTCGTCGGTGACGCCGACGTGCTGGAGCAGGGAGTCGACGGTCGGGTTCGCCGCGTCCAGCATCGGCATCGGCCAGAAGCCGAACAGGAGCAGCGCGGCGACCAGCGGGACGACGGCGACCAGCTCGCGCCGGTTCAGGTCGACCAGGGCCTCGTCACCGGGGACGGGCGGACCGGTCATCGTGCGCTCGTAGAGCCAGAGCACGTAGACCGCGGCCAGCACGATGCCGGTGACCGCGACGGCGCCGACCCACCAGTGGTAGTCGAACGCCGCGATCATCACCATGATCTCGGAGACGAACTGGCTCAGGCCGGGCAGGCCGAGCGTGGCCAGGCCGGCGACCAGGAACAGCCCGGCCAGCACCGGCGCCCTGCTCTCGACGCCGGTGATCTGGCTGATCAGCGAGGTGCCCTTGCGCCGGATCAGGTACCCGGCGATGAGGAACAGCGCGGCCGTCCCGACGCCGTGGTTGACCATGTAGAGGATCGAGCCGGAGCCGCCCTGCGTGGTCAGCGCGAAGATCCCGAGGGTGATGAAGCCGAAGTGGCTGAGCGACGTGAGGCCGATCAGCCGCAGGATGTCGTCCTGGCCGATCGCGAGGAACGCGCCGTACACGATCGAGATCAGCGCGAGCGTCACCACGACCGGCGTCGCCCATTGCGAGGCCTCCGGGAAGAGCCCGAGGCAGAACCGCAGCATCCCGAAGGTGCCGATCTTGTCGAGGATGCAGACCAGCAGCACCGACGTGCCGGGCGTGGCCTTCTCGGTGGTGTCGGCGAGCCAGGTGTGCAGCGGGAACAGCGGCGCCTTCACAGCGAACGCGATCATGAAGCCGACGAACAGCCAGCGCTCCCAGGTCGTGCTCATGTCGAGGTTCTGCAGGTCGGAGAGCAGGTACGACGGGGTGCCGGCGTCGGCGGACACGACGTACAGGCCGATCACCGCGGCCAGCAGCACCAGGCCGCCGCCGAGCTGGTACATGAGGAACTTGAGCGCGGCGTACGCCCGGCCCTCCCGGCCGAACCGGCCGATCAGGAAGTACGCCGGGATCAGCGTGGCCTCGAAGACCACGTAGAAGAGGAACACGTCGGTGGCGGCGAAGACGGCGAGCGCGAACGCCTCGAGCGCCAGCGCCCAGGCGAAGAACGCCGCGGGGTGGCGGCCGTCGGCCTCGTGCCACGAGGCGACGAACACGATCGGCACCAGCACCACGGTCAGCAGGATCAGCAGCAGGCCGAGGCCGTCGACGCCGAGCGCGTAGTGGACGCCGAAGGCCGAGATCCAGTCGTGGGTCTCGGTCAGCTGCATGCCGTCGCCGGCGTCGAACTGCGCGGCGATCGCGACGCCGACCGCGAGCGTCAGCACCGAGAACGCGAGCGCGACCTGCTTGGGCAGCACCTCGCCGCGGGCCTTCGGCACGAACGCGGTGACCACCGCGCCGACCATCGGGACCGCCCAGAGGACGGTGAGCCAGGGGAACTCGCTCATGCCAGATTCACCGCCAGGAGGGCCAGGACGACGATGAGGACACCGCCGAGGAGGGACAGGGCGTAGGAGCGGACGAACCCGTTCTGCGCGCGCCGGGCGACCGAGGCGATCGCGCCGATCGCGACCGGACCGCCGGTGAGGACGCCGTCGACGACGCGCCGGTCGGTGACGAGCAGCGCGGCGGTGAGGCGCCGGCTCGGGTTCACGACGAGCGTGTCGTTGATCTTGTTGCCGTACACCTCCTCGCGACCGGCACGGGTCACGAACGACACGTCCTGCGGGGCGGTCCGCGGGACCTCGCGCTTGCCGACCAGGAACCAGGCGAGCGCGACGCCGACGGCCACCACCGCGACGGTGAGCGCGCTGACCGCGAGCACCGGGATCGGCGGGTCCTCGTGCTCCGCGACGCCGGTGACCGGCTCGAGGAAGCCGACGATCCAGTTGCCGGCCAGCATGACGCCGCCGAGCACCGAGAGCGCCGCGAGGACGACGAGAGGACCGGTCATCACGGCCGGCGACTCGTGCGGGTGCACGCCCTTCTCCCAGCGCTTCTCGGTGAAGAACGTCATCAGCATCATCCGGGTCATGTAGAAGCCGGTGATGCCGGCGCCCAGCAGCGCGAGGATGCCGACCACCGGGCTCTGGGTCAGCGCGACCTCGATGATCTTGTCCTTCGACCAGAAGCCGGAGAACCCGGGGAACCCGATGATCGCGAGGTAGCCCATCGCGAAGGTCAGGAACGTGACGGGCATGGCCTTGCGGAGGGCCCCGTAGTGGCGCATGTCGACGTCGTCGTTCATGCCGTGCATGACCGAGCCGGCGCCGAGGAACAGGTTGGCCTTGAAGAAGCCGTGCGTGAGCAGGTGGAAGATCGCGAAGGCGTAGCCCGCGACACCGAGGCCCGCGCCGAGCATCATGTAGCCGATCTGGCTCATCGTGGAGCCGGCCAGCGCCTTCTTGATGTCGTCCTTGGCGCAGCCGATCCAGGCGCCCCAGAGCAGCGAGATCACCGCGACGACGACCACCACGGTCTGGGCGTCCGGCGCGAGCTCGAAGACGAAGTTCGACCGCACGACCAGGTAGACACCGGCGGTCACCATCGTCGCCGCGTGGATCAGGGCCGACACCGGGGTCGGGCCCTCCATCGCGTCGAGCAGCCAGGCCTGCAGCGGGAACTGGGCGGACTTGCCGCACGCACCGAGCAGGAGGAGCAGGCCGAGGATCGTCATCTGGGTCTCGGACGCGTTGCCGGCCGCGGCGCTGATCACCGAGAAGCTGGTCGACCCGAAGAGGACGAAGAACATCATGATCGCCAGCGACAGGCCCATGTCACCGACCCGGTTGATGACGAACGCCTTCTTCGCGGCGGCCGCCGCGGACGGCTTGTGCTGCCAGAAGCCGATCAGCAGGTACGACGCCAGGCCGACGCCCTCCCACCCGAGGAACAGGCCGAGGTAGTTCTCGGACAGCACCAGCATCAGCATCGCGGCCACGAACAGGTTGAGGTAGCCGAAGAACCGGCGCCGGCGCGGGTCGTGCGCCATGTAGCCGATCGAGTAGATGTGGATCAGCGAGCCGACGCCGGTGATCAGCAGCAGGAACAGCGCGGACAGCGGGTCGTACAGCAGGTCCATGCCGACGTTCAGGTGGCCGGCCTCGATCCAGGTGTAGAGGTGCTGCATCACCTGGCGGTCGCTCTCGTCGCGGCCGAGCACCGTGACGAACATGATCAGCGACAGCACGAACGAGCCGATCGGCAGCAGCGTGCCGAGCAGGTGTCCCCACTTGTCGGTGTACCGGCCGCCGACGAGCAGGATCGCCGCGCCCGCCAGCGGCAGCGCGATCACCAGCCAGAGCAGGGAGAAGACCCCGTCGGCCGCCGTCGGGTCGACGACCGGGATCGACTCGCCTCCGTGGAGTGCGTACATCTGCGTGTACCTCTCAGTACTTCAGGAGGCTGGCGTCGTCGACCGAGGCCGAGCGACGGGTCCGGAAGATGGTCATGATGATCGCGAGCCCGACGACCACCTCGGCCGCGGCCACCACCATCACGAAGAAGGCGGCGATCTGCCCGTCGAGGTTGCCGTGCTGCTTGGCGAAGGCGACCAGCGCGAGGTTCGTGGCGTTGAGCATCAGCTCGACGCACATGAACACGACGATCGCGTTGCGACGGGTGAGCACCCCTACGCAGCCGATCGTGAACAGGATGCCGGACAGCACGACGTACGCCGTGATGTTCATCAGTGGGAACCTCCCGTCGGGGGCGTCTGCTCGGTGGTGCTGGCCGGCGCCTCGCTCTCGCGGCCGGCGTGGGTCGCGCCGCCGATCTGGCTCTCGATCTCGGTGATGTCGTCGGCGAGGGCCGGCGCCGAGCGCACCGTGCCCCGCGCGGCGAGCACCCGGGAGACCGACGCCTCGGCCGGCGTGCCGTCGGGCAGCAGCGCCGGGGTGTCGACGGCGTTGTGGCGGGCGTAGACGCCGGGGGGCGGCAGGGGCCCGAGGTGGGTGCCCTTCTCGGCGAAGTCACGCACCCGCTGCGCCGCCTGCTCGGCCTGGCCCGGCTTCGGCGTGAGCCGCTCGCGGTGCGCGAGCACCATGGCGCCGACCGCCGCGGTGATCAGCAGCGCGCTGGTGACCTCGAACCCGAAGACGTAGCGGGAGAACAGGATGCTCGCGAGCGCCTGGATGTTGCCCTTGTCGTTGGCGACGTCGAGCCCGACGGCGGTGCCCAGCGAGATCTGGCCGAGGCCGACGACCAGCACCAGGCCGAGCGCCAGGCCGCCGAGCATCGCGGCGACCCGCTGGCCGCGGATGGTCTCGACGAGCGAGTCGGAGGAGTCGACGCCGACGAGCATCAGCACGAACAGGAAGAGCATCAGGATCGCGCCGGTGTAGACGATGATCTGCACCGCGAACAGGAACGGCGCGTCCAGCACGGCGTACAGGATCGCCAGGCTGATCATCACCACGGCCAGCAGCAGCGCGGCGTGCACCGCCTTGCGGACGAACAGGATGCCGAGCGCGGCGATCGTCATGATCGGCGCGAGGATCCAGAACGCGATCACGACGTGGCCTCCTTGCGGTCCGAGGCGCTCGCCGGGGCGGGAGCGGCGAACTCGCCGCGGTAGTACGCACCCTCGTCGTCGCCGAGCCGCATCGGGTGCGGCGGCTGCTCCATGCCCGGCAGCAGCGGGGCCAGCAGGTCCTGCTTCTCGTAGATCAGGTCGGCGCGGTTGTCGTCGGCCAGCTCGTACTCGTTGGTCATCGTGAGCGCCCGGGTCGGGCAGGCCTCGATGCACAGCCCGCAGAGGATGCAGCGCAGGTAGTTGATCTGGTAGACGCGGCCGTACCGCTCACCGGGGCTGAACCGCTCCTCCTCGGTGTTGGAGGCGCCCTCCACGTAGATCGCGTCGGCCGGGCAGGCCCAGGCGCACAGCTCGCAGCCCACGCACTTCTCGAGGCCGTCCGGCCAGCGGTTCAGCTGGTGCCGGCCGTGGAAGCGCGGCGCCGTCGGGTTCTTCTCGAAGGGGTACTGCTCGGTCACGACCTTCTTGAACATGGTCCGGAACGTGACGCCGAAGCCGGCGACGGGGTCCCAGAACTGCTCCTTGAGGCTCTTGGACTGGTCGTCGGCCATCAGGCGTCGCCTCCCGTGACGGTGGAGCTGGTGTGGAACGTGAGCGGCTGCGCGGCGCCACGGACCGGCCCGCCGGCCGGCATCGGGGGCACCGGGAAGCCGCCCGGGGTGCCGGCGGCCGGCTCGGCGGTCTCCTCGGGCTCGGCGTTGTCACCGACGAAGAACAGCACCAGGAACAGCACGGCGAGGATGCCGATGCCGATCAGCAGGTACCGACGGTCGAGGCCACCGTCGAGCGAGATCGCCCGGATCGTGGCGACCGCGACGATCCAGACCAGCGCGACCGGGATCAGCCGCTTCCAGCCGAACGCCATGAACTGGTCGTAGCGGAGCCGGGGCAGCGTGCCGCGCAGCCAGATGAAGATGAAGACGAAGAACATGATCTTGCCGAAGAACCACAGCAGCGGCCAGTAGCCCTGGTTGGCGCCCGCCCACACGTGGTCGATCCAGAACGGGGCGTGCCAGCCGCCGAGGAACAGCGTGGTCGCAAGCGCGGAAACCGTCGCCATGTTGATGTACTCGGCGAGGAAGAACAGCGCGAACTTCAGCGAGCTGTACTCGGTGTGGAAGCCGCCGACCAGCTCGCCCTCGGCCTCGGGGAGGTCGAACGGCGCCCGGTTGGTCTCGCCGACCATCGCGATCAGGTAGATCACGAACGACGGCACCAGGATCAGGCCGAACCACAGGTCGCCCTGCGCCGCGACGATCTCCGACGTCGACATCGAGCCGGCGTACAGGAACACCGCGACCAGGGCGAGGCCCATCGCGACCTCGTAGGAGATCATCTGGGCGCTGGAGCGCAGGCCGCCGAGCAGGGAGTACGTCGAGCCGCTCGACCAGCCGCCCAGCACGATGCCGTAGATGCCGACCGACGCGATCGCCATCACGAACAGCACGGCGACCGGCATGTCGGTGAGCTGCAGGGGCGTCCGCTCGCCGAAGAAGTTCACGACCGGCCCGAACGGGATCACCGCGAACGTCACGAACGCCGTGGTCGCGGAGATCACCGGCGCGAGGATGAAGACCACGCGGTCGGCGGCCTTCGGGACGATGTCCTCCTTCAGCGCCAGCTTCACGCCGTCGGCGAGCGACTGGAGCAGCCCGAACGGGCCGTGCACGTTGGGGCCGATGCGGTGCTGCATCCGGGCCACCACGCGGCGCTCCCACCAGATGTTGAACAGCGTGAGCAGGACGAGGATCAGGAAGATGAAGAGGGTCTTGAGCCCGATCACCCACCAGGCGTCCTGGCCGAACTCCGAGAGGTCGTCGACCATCGGGACCACGGGGGACATCACCGGTCCGCTCCCTTCGTCACGGTCACCCGGCTGCCGGGCGAGGCCAGGTCGGCCAGCACCCCGTTGCCGAACGAGTTGGCCGGCACCCACACCACGTCGTCGGCGAGGTCGGCCACCTGTGCGGGCAGCGTGACCGACCCGCGGTCACCGGTGAGGGTGACGGTCGGGCCGTGGGCGTCGTACATCGCCTGGCTCATCCGCGCGACCGGCACCCGGCCGGTGGCCCGGTAGTGCTTCTCGCCGTCCTGCATCGAGCCGTTGTCGATCAGCAGCTTCCACGTCGCCAGGGCGAACGTCCCGTCGGTGGCTGAGGAGGTGGCCCCGGCAACCGTCTCGAAACCACCGTGGGTGGCACGCTCGCCGTCCCACGGACCCATCTCCTCCATCTGCGCCCGCGCCTCGGCGACGGTGCGGAAGCCGAGCGCGCGCCCCTGCCCGAGCAGCGCCATCTCCTCGGCGATGCCGGCGAGCACCCGCAGGTCGGGCAGGGACGTGGTGCTCACGAACGTCGCCTCGAACGGTCGCGGCCGGCCCTCCCAGGTCACGAACGTGCCGGCCTTGTCGACCACCGGCGCGACCGGGAAGACCACGTCCGCGGCCCGCGTCACCTCGGTCTCGCGGAGCTCGAGGGCGACGATGAACGACGCCGCCTCGATCGCGGCACGGGTCGCGGCGGGGTCACTGGTGTCGTCGGGGTCGACGCCGCCGATCACCAGGCCACCGAGCTCGCCGGCGGCCAGCGCGGCCACGATCGCGTCCGCGTCGCGGCCAGGTGCGGCCGGCAGGCCGTCGACGCCCCAGGTGGTGGCGGCGTCGACCCGGGCGGCCGGGTCGGCGACCGGGCGGCCGCCGGGCAGCAGGTTCGGCAGGCAGCCGGCCTCGACCGCGCCGCGGTCACCGGCGCGGCGCGGCACCCAGGCCAGCCGGGCGCCGGTCTTCGCGGCCAGTCCGGCGGCGGCGGTGAGCGCACCCGGGACGGTCGCGAGCCGCTCACCGACGAGGATCACGGCGTTCTCGTCGATGCCGTGCTCGGCGTGGTCGACCAGGGCCTCCAGCGCCGCGGCCTCGTCGCCGGGAGCGGTGCGGACCAGCCGGCCGTGCATCTTCTCCAAACCACGGGAGGCGTACGGCGCGATCGACACGACGCGGGTGCCTCCCCCGGGACGAGCAGAGCCGGACGCCTTGCGGAGCCGCAGGAAGATCGTGGCCGCCTCGTCCTCGGGCTCCAGGCCCGCCAGCAGCACGGTCGACGCCCGCTCGAGGTCGGCGTACGTGACCGGCATCCGGAGCACGACCTCGCTCGCGAGGAACGACGCCTCCTCGGCGGAGTGCGGCCGGGCCCGGAAGTCGATGTCGTTGGTGCCGAGCGCGACGCGGGCGAACTTGCTGTACGCGTAGGCGTCCTCGGCCGTCACCCGGCCGCCGGTGAGCACGGCGGCCGGACCGGCCGCCCGCAGCCCGCGCGCCGCGACCTCGAACGCCTCGGGCCACGACGCGGGCCGGAGCGACCCGTCGGCGTCGCGGACCTGGGGGTAGGTCAGCCGGTCGGACTGGCTGGCGTAGTGGAACGCGAACCGGTCCTTGTCGGTGATCCACTCCTCGTTGACCTCGGGGTCGTTGCCGGCCAGGCGGCGCATCACCTTGCCGCGCCGGTGGTCGACGCGGATCGCGGAGCCGCAGGCGTCGTGCTCGGCGACGCCGGGCGTCGAGACCAGGTCGAACGGGCGGGACCGGAACCGGTAGTCGGCGCTGGTCAGCGCGCCCACCGGGCAGATCTGGATGGTGTTGCCGGAGAAGTAGGAGTCGAACGGCTCGCGCTCGTAGATCCCGACCTGCTGGAGCGCACCGCGCTCGACCAGCGCGATGAACGGGTCGCCGGCGATCTGCTCGGAGAACCGGGTGCAGCGCGCGCACAGCACGCACCGCTCGCGGTCCAGCAGCACCTGGGCGGAGATGCTGATCGGCTTGGGATAGGTCCGCTTCATCCCGTGGAAGCGGGTCTCGCCGCGGCCGTTGGACATCGCCTGGTTCTGCAGCGGGCACTCGCCGCCCTTGTCGCAGACCGGGCAGTCCAGCGGGTGGTTGATCAGCAGGAACTCCATGATCCCCTGCTGCGCCTTGTCGGCGACCGGGCTGGTGGCCTGGGTGTTGACGACCATGCCCTCGGCGACCGGCAGCGTGCAGGAGGCCTGCGGCTTGGGGAAGCCGCGACCGTTGCCGGCGTCGGGGATGTCGACCAGGCACTGGCGGCAGGCGCCGACCGGCGCGAGCAGCGGGTGGTCGCAGAACCGCGGGATCTGCACGCCGACCTGCTCGGCGGCCCGGATCACCAGCGTGTCCTTGGGGACGCTGACCTGCACGCCGTCGATGGTCAGCGTGACCAGGTCGGTCTTCTCCGGGGTGGTCGTCATGCCGTGGCTCCCTCGGGGGCGAAGAGGGTGGAAGCGGCCGGGTCGAAGGGGCACCCGCCGTTCGTGAGGTGCGCGAGGTACTCGTCGCGGAAGTACTGGATCGAGCTCGCGATCGGGCTGACCGCACCGTCGGCCAGGGCGCAGAACGACCGGCCGAGGATGTTGTCGCACTGGTCGAGCAGCAGGTCGAGGTCGGCCTCGCTGCCCTGGCCCTTCTCGAGCGCGGTGAGGACCTGGACCAGCCACCAGGTGCCCTCGCGGCACGGCGTGCACTTGCCGCAGGACTCGTGCTTGTAGAACTCGGTCCACCGCAGCGTCGCCCGCACCACGCAGGTGGTGTCGTCGAAGATCTGCAGCGCACGGGTGCCGAGCATCGAGCCGGCCGCGCCGACGCCCTCGAAGTCGAGCGGCACGTCGAGGTGCTCGGCGGTCAGCATCGGGGTGCTCGAGCCGCCGGGCGTCCAGAACTTCAGCTCGTGGCCCTCGCGGACGCCGCCCGCGAGGTCGATGAGCGTCCGCAGGGTGGTGCCGAGCGGCGCCTCGTACTGGCCGGGCCGCTGGACGTGGCCGGAGAGCGAGAAGATCCCGAAGCCCTTGGACTTCTCGGTGCCCATCGAGGCGAACCACTGGTGGCCGTGCTCGATGATGCTCGGCACCGACGCGATCGACTCGACGTTGTTGATCACCGTCGGGCTCGCGTACAGGCCCGCGACGGCCGGGAACGGCGGCCGCAGGCGGGGCTGGCCGCGACGGCCCTCGAGGCCCTCGAGCAGCGCGGTCTCCTCGCCGCAGATGTACGCGCCGGCGCCGGCGTGCACGACCACGTCGAGGTCGAACCCGGAGCCGTGGATGTCCGTGCCGAGGAGCCCGGCCTCGTAGGCCTCCTCGACGGCGCGCTGCACCCGCCGGATGACGTGCAGGACCTCGCCGCGGACGTAGATGAACGCCTTGTTCGCGCGGATGGCGTAGCTGCTGATGATCACGCCCTCGAGGAGCGTGTGGGGGCTGGCCATCATCAGCGGGATGTCCTTGCAGGTGCCCGGCTCGGACTCGTCGGCGTTGACGACGAGGTACTTGGGCTTGGGGTTGTCCTGCGGGATGAAGCCCCACTTCATGCCGGTCGGGAAGCCGGCGCCTCCGCGGCCGCGGAGGCCGGACTCCTTGACCTCCTCGATGATCGCGTCGGGCGTCATCGCGAGGGCCTTGTCCAGCGCCCGGTAGCCGCCGCGGGCCTGGTACGCCGCGAGTGTCCAGCTGCGCTCGTCGCCCCAGTTGTCGGTGAGGACGGGGGTGAGGACGTCAGGCATCGCTCTCCTCCTGCTCGGTCTCCGTCTCGGCGCGGGCCGTGTCGGCCTGCTCCACCGCTTCCCGCTTGGTGTCGGCGGTACGGCCGCTGCCGGCGTCCGCCTCGTCCGGCGGCGCGGTCCAGCCGCGCTCGCGGGCGATCCCGAGCCCGACGAGCGAGGCCGGCCCCGCGGCCGGCCCCTCGTCCGCGAGCCCGTCGGGGAACCCGGCGAGCACCCGCTCCGCCTCGCGCCAGGTGACGACGCGCGGGCCGCGGGTGGAGCGGACCTCCTTGCCCTCCCGCAGGTCGTCGACGAGCTGGACGGCCGACTCGGGGGTCATGTTGTCCATGAACTCCCAGTTGACCATCATCACCGGCGCGAAGTCGCAGGCCGCGTTGCACTCGACGTGCTCGAGGGTGACCTTGCCGTCCTCGGTGGTCTCGTCGTTGCCGACGTCGAGGTGGCTCTTGAGCCGCTCGAAGATCGCGTCGCCGCCCATCACCGCGCACAGCGTGTTGGTGCAGACGCCGACGTGGTAGTCGCCCACCGGGCGGCGCTTGTACATCGTGTAGAAGGTCGCGACGCCGCTGACGTCCGCGGCCGTGAGGCCGAGGATCTCCGCGCACGCCTCGATCCCCTCGGGCGTGACCCGGCCCTCGACCGACTGCACCAGGTGCAGCATCGGCAGCAGGCCGGAGCGCGGCTCCGGGTAGCGGGCCGCGATCTCGCGCAGCTCGCCGTACGTCTCCTGAGTGAGGGTCATCGATCGACCCCTCCCATCACCGGGTCGATGGACGCGATCGCGACGATGACGTCGGCGACCATGCCGCCCTCGCTCATCACGCTCGTGGCCTGGAGGTTGGTGAACGACGGGTCGCGGAAGTGCGCCCGGAACGGGCGGGTGCCGCCGTCGGAGACGACGTGCGCCCCCAGTTCGCCGCGCGGCGACTCGACCGGCACGTACGCCTGGCCCGCCGGGACCCGGAAACCCTCGGTGACCAGCTTGAAGTGGTGGATCAGCGCCTCCATCGACTCGCCCATGATGTGGCGGATGTGGTCCAGGGAGTTGCCCATGCCGTCGCTGCCGATCGCGAGCTGGCTCGGCCAGGCGATCTTCTTGTCGCCGATCATGACCGGGGCGCCGTCCAGCTTCGCGAGCCGGTCGGCGGCCTGCTCGACGATCCGCAGGGACTCCCACATCTCGTTGAGCCGGATCCGGAACCGGCCGTAGGCGTCGGCGGTGTCCCAGGTCTGGACGTCGAAGTCGTAGGTCTCGTAGCCGGAGTACGGCTGGGTCTTGCGCAGGTCCCACGGGTAGCCGGTGGCGCGCAGCACCGGGCCGGACAGGCCGAGCGCCAGGCAGCCCTGGAGGTCGAGGTGGCCGACGCCCTCGAGCCGGGCCTTGAAGATCGGGTTCGCGTTGCAGAGGTCGGCGTACTCCGGGAGCCGCTTGCGCATCAGCGAGATGAAGCCGCGGATCTCGTCGAGCGCGCCGGGCGGCAGGTCCTGCGCGACGCCGCCGGGGCGGATGAACGCGTGGTTCATGCGCAGGCCGGTGATCAGCTCGAACAGGTCGAGCACGAGCTCGCGCTCGCGGAACCCGATCGTCATCACGGTCAGCGCGCCGATCTCCATGCCGCCCGTGGCGATGCAGACCAGGTGCGAGGAGATGCGGTTCAGCTCCATGAGGAGGACCCGCATGACCTGGGCCTTCTCGGGGATGTCGTCCTCGATGTCGAGCAGGCGCTCGACGCCGAGCACGTAGGTCATCTCGTTGTAGAACGGCGAGAGGTAGTCCATCCGGGTGCAGAACGTGACGCCCTGCGTCCAGGAGCGGTACTCCATGTTCTTCTCGATGCCCGTGTGCAGGTAGCCGATGCCGCAGCGGGCCTCGGTGACCGTCTCGCCCTCGAGCTCGAGGATCAGGCGGAGCACGCCGTGGGTCGACGGGTGCTGCGGGCCCATGTTGACGACGATGCGCTCGTCGGCGTCCTCGGCGAGGCCGTCGACGACGGAGTCCCAGTCCTGGCCGGAGACCGTGAAGACCCGGCCCTCGGTGGTCTCGGTGCTGCCGGCGTAGAGATCCTGGTCGGTTGTCATGAGTACGACCTCCGCTGGTCGGGCGGCGGGACGTCGGCGCCCTTGTACTCGACGGGGATGCCGCCGAGCGGGTAGTCCTTCCGCTGGGGGTGGCCCGGCCAGTCGTCGGGCATCAGGATGCGGGTGAGCGCGGGGTGGCCGTCGAAGACGATGCCGAACATGTCGAACGTCTCGCGCTCGTGCCAGTCGTTCGTGGGGTAGACCGGGACGATCGACGGGATGTGCGGGTCGGCGTCGGGCGCGGTGACCTCGAGGCGGATCCGGCGGTTGTGGGTCATCGAGAGCAGGTGGTAGACCGCGTGCAGCTCGCGCCCGGTGTCCTCCGGGTAGTGCACGCCGCTGACGCCCGAGCAGAACTCGAAGCGCAGCCGCTCGTCGTCGCGGAGCACCTTGGCCACGGCCGGCAGGTCCTCGCGGCGGACGTGGAAGGTGATCTCGCCGCGGTGGATCACCACCCGCGGCACGGCGACCTCGAGCTCGCCGCCCTGCAGCGCGGACTCCAGCGCGTCCGCGACCTCGTCGTACCAGCCGCCGTAGGGGCGCCGGGCGTCGCCGGGGTAGGCGATCGCCTGGGTCAGGCCGCCGTACCCGCTGGTGTCGCCGGTGCCGTGGACGCCGAACATGCCCTGCCGGACCCCGACCTGGTGCACCTCGCCGGTCGGGGACGGGACGTTCTCGGGGGTCTTGTCGGTGTGGTCGTTCTCGGTCATGCGGGGTCCCCTCGGAATTGTTCGACGGAGGAGCGCAGCGGAGGAGTCGCAGAATTTCGTGGGGTGCTCAACGCAGTTGGCCCATCATGTTCGAGGTGGGCAGGCCCTTGAGGGCCGCGGCCTCCTGCTCGACGATCTCGGCCTCGCGGTGGCTGCCGAGCTTGGCGTGCTGCACCTGGTCGTGGAGCTTGAGGATCGCGTCGATCAGCATCTCGGGGCGCGGCGGGCAGCCGGGGAGGTACATGTCGACGGGCACGACGTGGTCCACGCCCTGCACGATCGCGTAGTTGTTGAACATGCCGCCGCTGCTCGCGCACACGCCCATCGCCAGCACCCACTTCGGGTTCGGCATCTGGTCGTAGATCTGGCGCAGCACCGGGGCCATCTTCTGGCTGACCCGGCCGGCGACGATCATCAGGTCCGCCTGCCGCGGGCTGGCGCGGAAGACCTCCATGCCGAACCGGGCCAGGTCGTACTTCGGACCGCCGGTCGTCATCATCTCGATCGCGCAGCAGGCGAGGCCGAACGTGGCGGGCCAGAACGACGCCTTGCGCATGTAGCCGGCGACGCCCTCGACCGTGGTCAGCAGGACGCCGCTCGGGAGCTTCTCCTCGATGCCCATCTAGGCGTTTCCTCTCAATCCCATTCGAGGCCGCCGCGGCGCCATACATAGGCGTAGGCGACGAACAGGGTGGCGATGAACACGACCATCTCGGCCAGGCCGAACATCTTGAGCGCGTCGAAATGGACGGCCCACGGGTACAAGAAGATGGTCTCGATGTCGAAGATGATGAAGAGCATCGCGGTGATGTAGTACTTCACCGGGAACCGGCCGCCGCCGACCGGCTGCGGCGTCGGCTCGATGCCGCACTCGTAGGAGTCGAGCCGGGCCCGGTTGTAGCGCCGCGGCCCGACGGCGGTGCTCATGATCACGGAGAACCCCGCGAACGCCGCGGCCAGGGCCGTCAGCACCAGAACCGGCGTGTAGAGCTCCATGCCTCGCCTCTCTTCCGAGCGAACTCGAGAGCTGCTTTGTGACTTTGTGAACTGAATCACTAAGTGGTCCAGGACACATCTAACCACTCCCGGAACAGGCTCGCACCCGGGGGTGGCCGTTGTCGGCACCGAGCTCCGCCCGGCCCGGAAGTCACGCCTGACCTGGGCATTTCCGCGACGCCAGCGTGCCGTAATTCGGGTGCGTGCGG